>CAZUYW010000170.1:0-6638 GCA_964624775.1 uncultured Iamiaceae bacterium | reverse complement strand
GGGAGGACGCGGCGAGCTCAGCCTGGGTGACTCCGGCAGCGAGCCGGGCGTTCCGGAGGATGGAGCCTGCGGTCATGGCAGAGATGATAACACTTTCGTTCTATTGGTCCACCTGAGTTCTGACCCCGAGAACGATCCGTTACTGAGGGGCAGGGGTGGATCGGGCGGGAAGAACCCGAACGAGACAGCATGAGACGAGGCCCAGATCGGCGATCGGTCGACCCGCTCGACCGCCCACGTCGAGACCATGCCCATCCCCAACCGGGGCCCCGCCGCCGCCAGGCGCGCGACACCGCCCTCTCCGGGCACGAGCGCCCGCGTCAGGAGGGCGGTGCGATCACCCCGGCGGCGTCGTCGGGGTGGCGACGCACCCAGGCCTGGGCGTAGGGGCAGGTGGCGATGATCGTCTCGCCGGCCGCCCGGTGGCGGGCGACGACCTCGGCCACGAGCGCACCGGCGTGGCCCTGCCCCTCGTGGGCGGGCTCCACCACGACGTGGCGCAGGTCGAAGACCGAGCCATGGCGCGCACCGCTCGCCCAGCCGACGACCGCGCCGTCGACGATCAGCTCGTAGCGGTCCCGCTCCGGGGACTCGCGGACGTCGGGTCCGGCGATGGGCCCGTGCCGATCAGTTCGCGACGCGACGCCGCAGGGCGAGGCTCTGCTGGGCCGGACCGGCGGCGGGCATCAGCACCCGGACCTTGGCCCGCCGCTCCTGGGCGCGCGCCTTGAGCTGCACGAGGGCGTACACGTAGGCGCCGAGGGCGCCGGCCGAGGCCAGGAAGGCGACGATGGCGATCCCGCCGAGGGCGATGGCGAGGAGGAGGAAGAACGCGGTGGCGCCGCCGAGGCCCACGAGGACCTCCCGGCGGCGACGCTGCACGTCGGCGCGGGTCATGCCGACCGAGGAGCCGGCGTAGCCCGAGGCGGTGACGGTGCGGGGCGGGCGGAGCGAGGTGCCAGGCGTGGCGCGCTCGAGGCGGGAGAGCTGGGCCCGGAAGGACACGACCGAGTTGTCGGGGCGGGCGTCGCGCCGATTGCGGAGCGCCGGCGGCAGCAGGACCACCGACCAGACCGCCGCCAGGAGGATCAACACGATCATCGTCACGCTCTCGGGCCTGCCTCTACGTGCTCGGGACCGTAGCCATCCGGGGGGCGTACCGGGTGGATGGCCGGTCGGTGGAAGGGGAAATCGGGGGTGTCGCGGCGTCGAAACCGGGCGAAACGGCCGATGACGATGCCACGACGCTTGTTACGGTTCTACTACGAAACCGACACGGGCCGCCAGCCTCAGCGGCCGAAGTCGAGCTCCGGATCGCCCGCCTCGCGCCGGTACGTGCCCGACCGGCCACCCGTCTTCTCCCACAGCGCGATGTCGCCGATCGTCATGGAGCGATCGGCCGACTTGCACATGTCGTAGATGGTCAGCGCTGCCACCGAGCAGGCCGTCAGCGCCTCCATCTCGACGCCCGTGCGGTCCACCGTGTCCACCGAAGCCTCGATCTCCACGTACGCGTCGTCGAGGTGGAAGTTGATGAGCACGGCGCCCACCAGAAGCGGGTGGCACAGCGGGATGAGGTCGGCCGTGCGCTTGGCGGCCTGGATGCCGGCGACGCGGGCCACGTTCAGCACATCGCCCTTCCCGACCGCACCCCGCGCGACCAGCGCGGTCGTCTCGGGCGCCATGTAGACCCGGCCCCGGGCGACCGCCCGGCGGTGCGACGGGTCCTTCGGGGTGACGTCGACCATGCGGGCCCGGCCCAACGGGTCGAGGTGGGAGAGGCGCTCGGGCATGGCCCGAAGTGTAGGTGCGGGCTCAGCCGCCGATCTCACTCATGGATCGCTTCGGGCGCACGAAGGCGACCGACGAGATCCCGTGGCCCGCCCACTTCCCTGCCACGGTGCCGGTCAGCACCGAGGCGACCGCATCGTCATCGCCGCCGGCCCGCAGCACCGCCCGCACGTCGGCCTCGTCGGTGGCGAACAGGCACGCCCGCACCTTGCCGTCGGCGGTGAGCCGCACGCGATCGCAGCTCGAGCAGAACGGCTCGGTGACGCTCCCGATCACGCCGACGGTGCCCTGCCCGTCCCGGTAGGCGTGGACCTCGGCGGGCTCGTGGTCCCGGGGCAGACGCTCGAGCGGGAACACCGCACCGATCGCTGCGATCACCTCGGCGGAGGGCACCACCGCATCGCGGTCCCAGCGCCCGTCGGCATCGAGCGGCATGAACTCGATGAAGCGGACGTCGACGCCCTCCTCGCGCCCGAAGCGGGCGAAGTCGACGGCCTCGTCGTCGTTGACGCCCCGCACGAGGACCGCGTTCACCTTCACGGGGGCCAGCCCGGCCTCGCGCGCGGCCCGGATGCCCTCGAGCACGCGGGGCAGGTCGTCGCGGCGGGTCAGGGCCGTGAAGCGGTCGGCGCGCAGCGAGTCGAGGGACACGTTGACCCGGCGCAGGCCGGCGTCGGCGAGGTCGTGGGCCTGGGCGGCGAGGGTCGAGCCGTTGGTGGTCAGCGAGAGGTCGATCCCGAGCGCGGCCAGCTTGGCGACCAGCACGGGCAGGCGGGCCCGCATCGTGGGCTCGCCGCCGGTGAGGCGGATGGCGGTGAACCCGAACCGCTCGACGCAGACGCGGGCGACCCGCTCGATCTCCTCGAAGGTCAGCAGCGCGTCGCGGGGCTGCCACACCATGCCCTCGGCCGGCATGCAGTAGGTGCAGCGGAAGTTGCACCGATCCGTGACCGAGATCCGCAGGTCGCGGTGGACCCGGCCGAAGCCGTCGACGAGCTGGTCGGCCATCACGCCAGGCTAGGAGGCCGACGCCGCGAACGGGTCGCCGAGCACGACGGCGGTGACCGGCTCGCCCGCACCGATCGGGGGGCCGTCGGGGAGCTCGAGCAGCACCGTGGCACCGGCGGTGGCCGCGAGGTGGTGCGACCCCTGCGCCGCCGCGGGGCGCACCAGGAGCCGACCGTCCTCGACGGTGCACGTGCCCCGCAGGTACGACGTGCGCCCGTCCGGCGCGCGCCCGAGGTCGACCGCGGCGATCGCCCCCACCCGGGGGAGGTCCAGCTCGCGGCGGCCGGCGAGGCGCCGCAGCCCGGGCACGCCGAGCAGCGCGAGGGAGACGAACGACGACACCGGGTTGCCGGGCAGGCCGAACACCGGGGTGCCGGCCAGGACCCCGAACGCGAACGGCTTCGCCGGGCGGATGGCGATCTGCATCCACGCCATGTCGGCCAGCTCGTCGAGCACGACCTTCACCAGATCGAAGTCGCCCATGCTCACCCCGCCGCTGGTGACGACCGCATCGCAGGTGTGGGCGGCCTCCACGAGCGCGGCGCGCAGGGCGTCGGCGTCGTCGGGCACGGTGCCGAGGTCGACCGCGTCGAAGCCGAACGAGCGGGCGGCGGCCACCAGGGTGGGCCGGTTCGACTCGCGGATCTGCCCGGGCCCGAGCGGGCGGTCGTCGTCGACGAGCTCGTCGCCGGTGGACAGCACGCCGACGCGGGGCCGTCGGACCACGACCGGCGTCCGCACGCCGACCGACGCCAGCACGCCGAGGTGCGCCGGCCCGAGGAGGGTGCCGGCCGCCAGCACGATCTCCCCGGCGGCGATGTCGTCGCCGGCCGGGCGGATGTGGCGGCCGACGGACGTCGGCTCGGCGATGTCGACCGCGTCGTCGCCGGCCCTCGCCGTGTGCTCGACCGGGACGATGGCGTCGGCCCCGGCCGGCACGGGGGCGCCCGTCATGATGCGGATCGCGGTGCCCGGCACGACCACCACGTCGGTGGCCGCACCGGCCGCGACGGTGGCGGCCACGTGGAGGCGCACCGGCGCGCCACCGCTGGCCGCGGCGACCTCGGCCGCGAGGACCGCGTAGCCGTCCATGGCCGAGTTGGCGAAGGGCGGCACGGGCTCCGGCGCGATCACGTCGCCCGCCAGCACGTGGCCGAGCGCGTCGTCGAGCCCGAGGCGCACCGGCCCGAGCGACGGGCAGCGGGCCACGACGTGGGCGCGGGCCTCCTCGAGCGAGATCACGCGACGGGGCCCGTCACGATCAGACCAGGCCCTTGCGGCGGCAGATGTCGGCGAGGAAGGCGCCGAACTCCGGGCCGAGGTCGGGTCGCTCGAGGGCGAGCTCCACGATCGTCTCGAGGTAGGCGGGCACCGTGCCGGTGTCGTAGCGCCCCGAGTCGAACGTGACGCCGTAGACGGCCTGATCGGCGAGGAGCATGGCGATGGCGTCGGTGAGCTGGATCTCGCCGCCCACGCCCGGCTCGACCTTCTCCAGCTTGTCGAAGATCTCGGGGGTGAACACGTAGCGGCCCATCACCGCGAGGTTCGACGGTGCGACGTCGGGCGAGGGCTTCTCCACGATGTCGAGGATCTGGACGAGGTGGTCCGAGATGCGCTCGGGCTTGGCGCAGCCGTAGCGGCTGATCTCCTCGTCCGCGACCTCCTGGAGGGCGAGGACGGAGCGCCCGTACTGGGCGTAGATGCGCATCATGTCGGGCAGGAGGGTGGACGACTGGGCCATGAACTCGTCGCCGAGCATCACCACGAAGGGGTTGTCGCCGACGTGCTTGCGGGCGACCGACACGGCGTGGCCGAGGCCGAGTGGGGAGCCCTGCCGCACGAAGTGGATGTCGGCCAGCTCGGCGATGTCCACGACCTCGGTCAGCGCCTCGTGCTTGCCGGCGGCATCGAGGTGGTACTCGAGCTCGAACTGGCGGTCGAAGTGGTCCTCGATCGAGCGCTTCGAGCGGCCGGTGATGATGAGGATGTCGTCGATGCCGGCCGCGACGGCCTCCTCGACGATGTACTGGATCGCCGGCTTGTCGACGACGGGCAGCATCTCCTTGGCCTGCGCCTTGGTGGCGGGCAGGAAGCGGGTGCCCAGGCCAGCTGCGGGGATGACGGCTTTGCGGACGGCAGATCGTGGGGTCACGCCCGGGAGTCTCGCGCACGGACCCTGGCGCGCCCGGGCCGGACCGGCGGCGGACGTGCCGTGGCGATGGCGCGCCCGTAGACTGGCACTCTCCCTTGTCGACTGCCAGCGCCCGCCGTCGGCGCACGAGCCCCGAGGATTCCGATGCCCACCTACGAGTACCGCTGCAAGAGCTGCGGCCACGGATTCGACATCGTGCAGGCGTTCACCGACGACGCCCTCACCGAGTGCCCCGAGTGCGGGGGCGCCCTGAAGAAGGTGTTCGGCAACGTGGGCATCACCTTCAAGGGCTCGGGCTTCTACAAGACCGACAGCCGATCCTCGTCCTCGTCGGGCGGCGGCTCGTCCGCCTCGAGCACCTCGTCCGGCACGGACTCGGGTGGTTCGTCCTCCTCGACGACCACCTCGTCGGACAGCAGCTCGTCCTCCTCGTCCTCATCCTCGGACGGCGGCTCGTCCTCGTCGTCCTCCCCCGCCACGAGCGGCACGAGCTCCTGACCCGGACGGGCACCCGGTGACCGACGCCTCCCAGGACGGCACCACCGCGGACGTCGGGGTCTTCGGCGGTTCGGGCTTCTACGACTTCCTCGACGACGTCTCCCACGTCACCGTCGACACGCCCTACGGCCCGCCGGCCGCGCCCGTGGCCATCGGCCGCCTCGGCGACCGGCGGGTGGCGTTCCTGCCCCGCCACGGGGCGGACCACCGGTTCCCGCCGCACGTGGTCCCCTACCGGGCCAACGTGTGGGCCATGCGGGCGCTCGGCGTGACCAACGTGTTCGGCCCGTGCGCGTCCGGATCGCTCCAGGCGTCGGTGGTGCCGGGCTCCTTCGTGGTCCCCGACCAGCTCGTCGACCGCACCTCGGGCCGCCCCGACACGTTCTTCGACGGCCCGCTCACCCACCACATCGCCTTCGCCGACCCCTACGACCCCGAGCTGCGCGCCGTCGCGGTCGCCGCCTGCCGGGCCGAGGGGGTCGAGGTCCACGACGGCGGCACGGTCGTGGTGGTGCAGGGGCCTCGCTTCTCGACCCGCGCCGAGTCGCGCTGGTACGGCAGCCACGGGTGGGAGGTCATCAACATGACCCAGCACCCGGAGGCGGCGCTGTGCCGCGAGGCCGGGCTGCGCTACGCGGCGATCGCGCTGATCACCGACTTCGACGCCGGCCTCGAGGGCACCGGCGTCCCGGCGGTCACCCAGGAGGAGGTGTTCGGCTTCTTCCAGGCCAACGCCGACCGCGTGCGCCAGGTGCTGTTCCGGGCGCTGGCCATGGACCTGCCGGCCACCCGGCTGCCGAGCGCGCTCGACACCTGAGGGCGGCCCCGCTCCGGTCGAAGCCGACGAAACGGGTGGCCGTCGCCACCCGACGCTCCTAGGGTCGCCGCGCCTCCCCGCGATCCCGCCGCCGACCGTCCGGGCCGGCGGCCGCCAGCGAGGAGCATCGTGCCCCGTCGCCGCACCGTCGTCCGCCACCGCACCCCGCTCCGCTGGCGCCTCGTCGCCGACCCGGTGGGCACCCGCCGGCGACTCGCCGCCATCGCCGTGACCGCCGCGGTCGCGCTCGCCGTCGGCCGGACCGTGTCCGACGCGGACCGGGCCCGCACCGCGTGGGGCACGACCAGCACGGTCTGGGTCGCCGATCACGAGGTCGCCGCGGGCGACCGCCTCTCGGACGCGGTCGTGCAG
>CAZUYW010000169.1:0-6656 GCA_964624775.1 uncultured Iamiaceae bacterium | reverse complement strand
TGCTTGAAGCCGCCGTGGGGCAGCTCGGACACGATCGGGATGTGGTCGTTGACCCAGACGGTGCCGAAGCGCAGGTCCCGTGAGAGGCGCATGGCCCGACCCACGTCGCGGGTCCACACCGAGGCGGCGAGTCCGTAGTCGACGTCGTTCGCCCACGCGATCGCCTGGTCCTCGTCGGCGAAGCGCTGCACCGAGATGACCGGGCCGAACACCTCGCGCTGCACGATCTCGCTGCGCTGGTCGGCACCGGCGAGGACGGTGGGCGCGTAGAAGAACCCGGGTCGGTCGAGGACGGCGCCGCCGGTGACGATCTCGGCGCCGTCGGCCGCGGCCCGCTCGACCATGCCGGCGACGCGGGCCTGCTGGTCGGCGGAGACGACCGGGCCGACGTTGGTCGCCTCGTCGAAGGGATCGCCGGTGACGAGGGCGCCGGCGGCGGCCCCGAGCGCGGCCACGAGGTCGTCGAAGATGCCGGGCCCGGCGAGGACCCGGCACGGGGCGGTGCAGTCCTGGCCCGAGTTGTAGTAGCCGGCCTCGGCGAGGGTGGCGACGACGGCCTCGACGTCGGCGTCGTCGAACACCACCACCGGCGCCTTGCCGCCGAGCTCGAGGTGCACCCGCTTCAGGGTGTCGGCGGCGTTGCGAGCGATGAGCTTGCCGGTGCCGACGTCGCCGGTGAGCGAGAGCATGGCGACCTCCGGGTGGCGCACGAGCGCGTCGCCCGCGGTCTCGCCCTGGCCGAGCACCACGTTGAACACGCCCGGCGGGAAGATGTCGGCCGCGAGCTCGGCGAGGCGGATGGCGGTGAGCGGCGTGAGCTCGCTCGGCTTGAGCACGAACGTGTTGCCGGCGGCGAGCGCGGGGCCGAGCTTCCAGGTCGCCATGTTGAGCGGGTAGTTCCACGGGGCGATGCCGGCCACGACGCCGAGCGGGTCGCGGCGCAGCATCGAGGTGTGGTCGGCGAGGTACTCCCCCGCGGCTGCGCCCGAGTCGAGGCAGCGGGCGGCACCGGCGAAGAAGCGGAGGTTGTCGACGGTGAGGTCGAACTCGAAGTCGACAATGGAGGCCGGCTTGCCGACGTTGGCCATCTCCAGGCGGGTGAGCTCGGGCAGGTCGCCCTCGACCGCGTCGGCCAGGGCGTGCAGGGCCTCGCTGCGCTCGCGGGGCGTGGTGCGGCCCCAGGTCGTGAACGCGTCGGCGGCCGCCGCGACCGCGTCGGCCACGTCGTCGGCGCCGCCCGAGGCCACGGTGGCCAGCACGGTTCCGGTCGCCGGGTCGACCACCTCGTCGGTGCGCCCGTCGCGCGCCTCGCGCCACGTGCCGCCGATGAACTGCCTGGTCTCGGTCATGGGTACCCCTCGGACTGCCGGTCGGTCCCGGTCATCCTGCGTGCCCGGCGCCTCGCGCGCAAGCAAATCGGTCGTGAAACACGATCGAAACGATGGTTTCCCTTGCAGGACCCCCGAAGTCGTGCAAGGGTGCCGGGATCACCGGTGACCGATGCCACGCCGCGGTGCCCGCCGGTGTCCCGCTCCACCACGAGGTCCCCATGACCCCTGCCGACAGCGCAGCCTCCGTCCCGGTCGCCGATCCTGCCGACGGCGCCCCCGGCTCCGACGCCAAGCCCGTCATCGAGATCGACCACGTCTCGAAGGTCTTCACCGACTTCGTCGCGGTCGACGACGCGCACTTCACCATCCGCGAGGGCGAGTTCTTCTCGATGCTCGGCCCCTCCGGCTGCGGCAAGACCACGACGCTGCGCATGATCGCCGGCTTCGAGACGCCGTCCTCGGGGGCCATCCGGCTCCAGGGCCAGGACGTCTCCAAGGTCCCGCCGAACAAGCGGAACGTGAACACGGTGTTCCAGCAGTACGCGCTCTTCCCGCACATGAACGTGTGGGACAACGTCGCGTACGGGCCCCGCGCCCAGAAGGTCGACAAGGCCGAGGTCGCCCGCCGGGTCGACGAGCTCCTCGGTGTCGTGCACCTCACCGAGTTCGCCAAGCGGCGGCCCGCGCAGCTGTCGGGCGGCCAGCAGCAGCGCGTCGCCCTGGCCCGGGCGCTCGTGAACTACCCGAAGGCGCTCCTCCTCGACGAGCCCCTCGGCGCCCTCGACCTCAAGCTCCGCCAGACGATGCAGCTCGAGCTCAAGCGGATCCAGCGCGAGGTCGGCATCACGTTCATCTTCGTGACCCACGATCAGGAGGAGGCGCTCACCATGAGCGACCGGATCGCGGTGATGAACAAGGGGCGCGTCGAGCAGATCGGCACGCCGCGCGAGATCTACGACAACCCGTCGTCGGTGTTCGTGGCCGGCTTCATCGGGCAGGCCAACCTGTGGCCGTGCCGGGTCGTGTCCCGCGACGGCAGCACCGCCACCGTCGAGGTGGCCGGGCGCCAGGTGCAGGTCGAGCACGATGCGAGCGGCCTCGCCCCCGGCGAGTCGGGCACGTTCATGGTCCGCCCCGAGCGCATCTACGTCGACACCCAAGAGACCGACCCGGATCGCTGGACGGTCACCTGCACGGTGACCGAGCTGGTGTTCCAGGGCCCGGTCGTCCGCTACGAGATGCGCCTGGCCGACGGCTCCACCGCCGTCGCCCACGTGCCCGCTCGCCGCGACGGTCTCCCCCTCCCCGGTGACCAGGTGCAGGCCTCGTGGTCCGACGACGCCTGCGTGCTGCTCCCCGGACCGCCGCCCAGCCCGGCGGCGTCCACCCCCGCCGCCGACGCCCCCACCGCCTGACATGGCCGCCCGGAACCCCGGCCTCCCCGACGACCCCGAGCTCGCCGCCGCCGTCGGCTTCGCCCGCCGCATGGACCGGCGGGCCTTCCTCGCCCGCGCCGGCCTCCTCGGCGGCGGCGCGGTGCTGGCCCCGTCCCTGCTCGCCGCCTGCTCGAGCCCCTACGGCGACAAGCTGCGCTTCTCGAACTGGGTCGCCTACATCGACGAGGACGACAACGGCAACGTGCACGGCAAGGGCACCACGCTGTGGGCGTTCGAGCGCGAGACCGGGATCAAGGTCGACTACCGGACCGACTACAACGACAACGACGAGTACTTCAACCGCTCGTTCTCGCCGCTGCTCGGCCGAGGCCAGCCCATCGCCGCCGACCTCGTGGCCCCCACCAACTGGATGGCGGCCCGGCTCAAGACCCTCGGCTGGCTCGACCGCCTCGACCTCGCCAACATCCCGAACCACGAGAACCTCGACGACAACTTCATCGGGCTCGCCTGGGACCCCAAGGCCGAGTACTTCATGCCCTGGCAGGCGGGCATCGGCGGCATCGCCTACAACCCCAAGCTCACCAAGGGGAAGGTGACGAGCATCGACGACCTGTTCGACCCGAAGCTCAAGGGCCAGGTCACCATGCTCACCGAGCTCCGCGACAGCGTCGGCCTCACGATGCTGTCCATGGGCAAGGACCCGGCGAAGGCCGACCCGGACGATGTGGGCGCCGCCCTCGACAAGATCGAGAAGGCGAAGGACGACGGCCAGATCCTGAAGTTCACCGGCAACGAGTACCTGCGGGGCCTCGAGAACGGCGACATCGCCGCCTGCGTGGCGTGGTCCGGTGACATCTACTCGCTGCCCGAGGACCTGGGCATCAAGTTCGTGGTGCCCGACGAGGGCGGCACCCAGTGGTTCGACACGATGGTCATCCCCAAGCACGCCCGCCGGAAGGCCGATGCCGAGGCGTTCATGAACTTCGTGTACGACCCCGAGAACGCCGCCCGCATCACCGAGTGGGTGGGCTACATCTCACCGGTCAAGGGCGTGCGCGAGGTCCTCGAATCCAAGGGCGGCGATGCCGCCGATCTCGCCACCAACCCCCTGGTGTTCCCCGATGCCGAGACGAAGAAGCGCCTCGTCGTGTTCGGGAACATGAGCCAGGACGACGAGATCGCAACCCAGACCCGCTTCAACGACATCACGGGGTGAGACATGGCTGACGCAAACGCCTCGAACTCGTCGCTGCGCAAGGGCAGGTGGGCCCCCTACGGGCTCCTCAGCCCGGGCGTGCTGTGGCTCGTGCTCTTCTTCCTCGTGCCCATGGGCACGCTGCTGAAGATCGCCCTGTCCACCAAACCCGATCCCTGGCTGCCCGAGTACACGTTCGACTGGAAGTGGTCGAACTTCTCGGACTCGGTGGACCGCTTCCAGCCCGAACTGATCCGCTCGTTCGCCTACGCCGGCATCGCCACGATCCTGTGCATCCTCATCGGCTACCCGCTCGCCTACTACCTGGCGTTCCGGGCCGGCCGGAAGCGCAGCCTCCTGCTCGGGCTGATCATGGTCCCGTTCTTCACCTCCTTCCTGATCCGCACGATCGCCTGGCAGACGATCCTCGGGAAGAAGGGGCCGATGATCTGGATGATCGAGACCCTGCACCTCACCGGGATCACCGACGCCCTGCACATCACCACGAACGGGGCGATCCTCAACACACCGCAGGCGGTGATCGGCGGCCTGACCTACAACTTCGTGCCGTTCATGATCCTGCCGATCTACGTGAGCCTGGAGAAGATCGACATCCGCCTGGTGGACGCCGCACGCGACCTCTACGACGTGCCGGCCAACGCGTTCCGCAAGATCATCCTCCCGCTCTCGCTGCCCGGCGTCTTCGCCGGCACGCTGCTCACGTTCATCCCCGCGGCCGGCGACTACATCAACGCCGAGCTGCTCGGCAACGTGCGCACCTCGATGATCGGCTCGGAGATCTCCAAGCTCTTCCTGAAGGAGTCGAACTACCCGAGCGCGGCGGCCCTGTCGTTCATCTTCATGGCGATCATCACCGCCGGCGTCTTGTTGTACGCCAAGTTGCTCGGCACCGAGGAGCTGTCCGCATGACCTCCACCATCACCGCCGAACGCCTCGTGGTCGAAGAGGAGATCGAGCCGCCGAAGGACGACTCGCGGCGCCCGCTGCGGAGCCGGCTCCTCGGCTTCTGGGCCGTGTGCGTCTACGTCTGGCTGTTCGCGCCGATCGTCGTCGTCATCGCCTTCTCGTTCAACGATCCGCCCGGCAAGTTCAACACGGCGTGGAACCAGTTCACGCTCGACAACTGGATGCACCCGTTCCGCAAGGTCGAGTACACCCAGGCCCTGATCACGAGCCTCCAGGTCGCCGCCGTCGCCTGCACGATCGCCACGATCATCGGCGGGCTGATGGCCCTGGCCCTGTCCCGCTACGACTTCCGGGGCAAGGGTGCGGTGAACATCCTCCTCGTCCTCCCGCTGACCACGCCCGAGATCGTGATGGGCTCCTCGCTCTTCACCCTCTTCTTCGCCCGGAACCTGGGCTTCGGCTTCCTCACGGTGTCGATCGCCCACATCATGTTCTGCGTCAGCTTCGTGGCCATGACCGTCCAGGCCCGCGTCCGTGGCTTCGACTGGACCCTCGAGGACGCCGCGCTCGACCTCGGCTCGTCGCCGTGGCGCACGTTCCAGACGGTGACGTTCCCGCTGATCCTGCCGGGCATCGCCGCCGCCGGGCTGCTGTCGTTCGCCCTGTCGATCGACGACTACATCATCACCTCGTTCGTGGCCGGCGACGCCATCACCACGTTCCCGATGCAGATCTTCAACGCCAACAAGACCGAGATCCCGCCGCAGGTCCACGTGCTGGCCACGATGATCCTGGTCTTCACGCTGACGCTGATGGGCATCGGCGCCGTGCGGGCGCGGCGCCGCGAGCTCACCTGACCGCGCCCCTTCCCCACCAGTCCCTGCTCCCCCCGAACCACCGATACCGACAACGGAGTCGACACGTGTCCACCAACCGATCCACCGCCGAGCTGCAGTCCCTCGCGAACGCGCACCTGTGGGGCCACTTCTCCAAGCTGACCCCCGAGGACGCCGGCGGGGTGGTGATCATCGACCGCGGCGAGGGCTGCTACGTGTGGGACCACACGGGCAAGCGCTACCTCGACGGCCTCGCCGGGCTGTTCACCGTGCAGGCCGGCCACGGGCGCCACGAGCTGGCCCAGGCCGCCGCCGAGCAGGCCGACAAGCTCGCGTACTTCCCCTGCTGGACCTACGCCCACCCCACCGCCATCGAGCTCGCGACCCGCATCGCCGACCTGGCTCCGGGCGACCTCAACCGCGTGTTCTTCACCACCGGCGGCGGCGAGGCCGTCGAGACCGCGTGGAAGGTGGCCAAGCAGTACCACCGCCTGCGCGGTGACGAGGGTCGCTACAAGGTCATCTCCCGCAACCTCGCGTACCACGGGACCACGATGGGCGCCCTCGCCATCACCGGCCTCCAGGGCATCAAGGACATGTTCGAGCCCATGGTGCCCGGCGGCATCAAGGTGCCGAACACCAACTCGTTCCGCTACGAGGACACCAGCCGCGAGGCCCTGCTCATGCCGGCCGACGCGATCGAGGAGGCGATCCTGCGGGAGGGCCCCGAGACCATCGCCGCGGTGTTCCTCGAGCCCGTGCAGAACTCCGGGGGCTGCTTCGTGCCGCCCGAGGGCTACTTCGCCCGGGTCCGGGAGATCTGCGACCGGTACGGCGTGCTGCTCGTGTCCGACGAGGTGATCTGCGCGTTCGGGCGCCTCGGCACGTGGTTCGGGGCCGAGCGCCTCGGCTACCAGCCCGACATGATCACCATTGCCAAGGGCATGACGTCGGGCTACTCCCCGCTCGG
>CAZUYW010000168.1:0-6718 GCA_964624775.1 uncultured Iamiaceae bacterium | reverse complement strand
CGATGGGTCGACGGCGACGATGGGCGCGGCCGAGTGCCGGCACCTGCCGCTGCGCGAGGCCATCGCTGCGCAGGGGGCGTCGAGCAGGAGCAAGGACTTCCGGGTGTGCGTCGAGGGGGACAACACGGCCATCGCCTGCGACCGCCATGTCGTGACGGGGGTGACCAACGGGGTGAACACCGACCCCTCCACGTCAGCGGACTACAACAGCGCGGTCTTCGCCTGGGTGAAGGCCCGCATGGCCGACGACTGATCTCGCGGGGCGCGTCGCGGTGCCCTCGCTGCGGTCACTCGACGCGGGTGCCGTCGGGGCGGTGGACGTGGAGGGTTCCGTCATCGTCGCGGTGGACGGTGAACCCGTGGTTCCTGAACCGGTTGTGCTTCCCGCACGTGGGTGCCCCGTTCCCGGGGTCGGTTCTCCCCTTGTCCGGATGCGCCCAGGGGAGCAGGTGGTCGGCCTGGCAGGTGCTGGCCGGTGCGTTGCACCCGGGCCAGCAACACGTCGTCGAGGAGAGCAGGACGGCGGTGTGCTGGGGGCCGGTGAAGACCCGGCGCAGGCGGCCTGCGTCGAGGGCCACCCCGTCGGCGCCGAGCACGACCCGTCGGATGTGGTTGTGCAACAGCGCGTAGCCGGTGGCTTCGGTGGGGTCGATGGGGTGCCCGTCGAGGTCCGAGCACCGGAACCCCGTCATCGGCACCGGGTCGTCCTCGTCGGGTTCCGGTTCGGGCTCGTCGCCGTCGGGCTCGACCCAGGCTTCGACATCACCGTCGGCCTCGGCCTCGTCGTCATCCTTGGCGGCCTTGGCGGCCTTGGCGGCGAGGTCCTGCCACCAGGTCTTGAGCCGTGGGTCGGGCTCGAGGGGCTCGCCCGTGAACGTCTTGGCGTAGCGATCCAGGGTTTCGTGGTCGATGATCAGGTTCGTGATGACCTGCTGCCCCGTGCGCTCCCCGCGTGCGGTGACGGCGTCGTCGAAGATCGCGGCGAGGGCGTCCATGCGGCGCTGCTGGTCGGTGCGGCACAGGTCATCGAGCGACGCCCCATCCCCCAACCGGGCCCGCGCCTCAGCCAAGTCGGCTTCGAACTCGGCGGTCACATAGGCCTGGAAGATCGCCAAGGTGATGGTGCCCTGGATGGACCCGCAGCCCCCTTCGAACCGGAACGACCCGTCCAGGTTCTGACGGATCGCGAAGTCCCGGCGCTCGTGATCGCGCTCCGCCTTCGCTTGCTGGCCGTCGGCGTCGGCGAGGCGCTCCCAGTTCGACAGGTACTGGTGGAAGTTCCCGTAGGAGATCGCCCCGGCCACCACCGCCAGGTGGTCCTCGCTCGCCACGAGCTGGTCGCGCACCCGGGTGTTCGCGTGAGTGGCCCCGATGCGATCCAGGGTCGACACACTGATCGAACCAGCCGCCACGGCGGCGGCGACCGCCGGCATGTCCCGCAGCACCTTGGCCGCCCGTGCCCGCTTCGTGGCGTCCCCCGGGGACAGGTCCGCCGCCCAGCCGACCATCGCCCGCACGCTCTTGTGCCCATCGGCGCGGTGCAAGCCACGGCGATCGATCTCACCCACCAGGCCGGCCTGCAACCCGTAGACCTGCCGGCTCACGTGCTCGAGCCGCCGCACCACCCCGATCGCGTCCCGCGGATCGGCCGGTACCACCCCGACCTCGCGCAGCTCGACCAGCGCATCGTCGACCTTGACGAACGCCGCTTCGAGCCGGGGATCGGACACTGCTTCCATGCCCACCATCATCCCCACCCCCACTGACAACGAAGGTGTCCCACAGCCCCTTTCGACCCATATGACCGAAAGGAATGTTCAGGATTCGGCGGCCACCCGCTGGCGCCAGTCGTCGAGCAGGTCGGTGAGGGTCTGGCTGATCGAGATCTCCGGCTCCCAGCCGGTCGCCGCGGTGATGCGGTCGTGGCTGCCGCGGATCACCGGCACGTCGACCGGGCGCAGCAGATCGGGATCGATCTCGAAGCGCAGCGGCACGGTGGCCTGGGCGAGGAGCTGGTCGGCGAGGTCCTGCACCGCGAGGTCGACGCCGGAACAGACGTTGTAGACCTCGCCGGGCTCGCCCAGCTCCATGAGGAGCCGGTACGCCCGCACGACGTCGCGCACGTCGGTGAAGTCGCGGCGGGCCGAGAGGTTGCCGATCTTGAGCACCTCGCTGCCGTCGCGCTCGGCGCGGGCGATGCGCGAGGCGAGCGCGGGCGCCACGAAGGCGTCGGTCTGGCCGGGGCCCAGGTGGTTGAACGCCCGGACCCGCAGCACGGGCAGGCCTCGACCGAGCCAGGCCTGGAGGCCGAGGTAGTCGGCGGCGACCTTGGAGACGGCGTACGGGCTGACCGGGCGCAGCGGCGTGTCCTCGGTGACGGGCAGGTTCTCGGTGGGCACCGTGCCGTAGACGTCGGCGCTCGACACGGCGATCACCCGTTGGACGTCGACCTCGGCGGCGGCGCTCAAGACGTTGAGCGTGCCCTCGGCGTTGGCCCGGAAGGCGTCGACCGGGTGCTTCCACGAACCACCGACGTCGGCCCAACCGGCGAGGTGGTACACGACCTCGGGGCGGACGCGGTCGAACAGCTCGGCCATCTCGGCGGCGTCGGTGATGTCGGCGCCGTCGGGGCCGCGGTCGATGCCGATGACCTCGTCGCCCTGGGCCTCGAGGTGCGCGATCAGGTGACGACCCACGAACCCGAGGGAGCCGGTGACGAGCGCGCGCATGGCAGGCATGGCGTCGGAGCCTAGCCAGGGCGGCGCCGGGCCTCGGGCGGAGCGGCTCGGCCAACTACCCTGGCCCCGATGTGTGAACGGAGGTCCCCGGGTGGGGTGTGACGTCTCGGTGCTGATGCCCGCCTACAACGAGGCGGAGAACCTGGCAGAGGTGATCCCGGCCACGGCCGCGGCCCTCGAGGCCGTGGGTCGGTCGTGGGAGATCCTCGTCGTCGACGACGGGTCCAACGACGGGACCCGCACGGTCATGAACGGGCTCCGCTCGCCGCAGGTGCGCTACATCCGGTTGCGGCGCAACGCCGGCAAGTCGGCCGCGCTGTCGATCGGGCTCGACCACATCGCCGGCGAGAACGTGATCCTCATGGATGCCGACGGCCAGGACGACCCCGAGGCGATCGGTCCGCTGCTCGCCGAGCTCGACAAGGGCCTCGACCTCGTCACCGGGCGGCGCGCCGTGCGCAACGACCGCTTCATCAAGCGCAACACCTCCAAGATCTACAACGGCGTCACCGCCAAGGTCACCGGCGTGCCCGGCAAGGACTTCAACTCGGGCCTCAAGGCGATGCGCCGCGAGCTGGCGGACACGCTCGAGATGTACGGCGAGCTCCACCGCTACATCCCGGTGCTCGCCGTGTGGAACGGCTTCAAGGTCGGCGAGCTCGACGTCGAGCACCACGAGCGCCTCCACGGCTCCTCCAAGTTCGGCCGGGCCCGGTTCTGGCGGGGCTTCCTCGATCTCGTCACGGTGAAGTTCCTCACCACCTACACCGCCCGCCCGTTCCACCTCTTCGGTGGCATCGGGTTCGTGATCGGTGCCATCGGCGGTGCGCTGCTCACCTGGATGCTCGGGTCCAAGCTGCTCGGGCACTCGATCGGCCAGCGCCCGGCGCTCCAGCTCGGCGTGCTGCTCGTGGTCGTCGCCGTGCAGATGGTGTCGCTCGGCCTGCTCGGCGAGCTCATGGTCAACCTGCGACGCCGACGCCACCTCGACACCACCGCCGAGGGGGATCTCTCGTGAGCGACGTCGCGCCCGAGCGCCCGCGCTCGATCGGCCTGGCCCCCGGCCTCGCCGAGGACGCCGCCGGGCAGGACGCCGCCAAGTACGGCACGTCGAACACGGTCGTGCAGAAGCTGCTCGCCAGCTGGATGGGCAAGCTCCAGGGCGTGCTCGGCACGCCCACCGGCACGCTGGTCGACGTCGGCGTGGGGGAGGGGTTCGCCCTCGAGCGCATGTACCCGGCGGGCACGCCCGTCGTCGCCCTCGAGTACCGCCACGACAAGGCGAAGGTGACCTCGGAGCGCCTCGACGCCGTGTCGGTCGTGCGCGGCGACGCCGGCGTGCTGCCCTACCCCGACGCCTGCGCCGACCTCGTCACCTCGATCGAGGTCCTCGAGCACCTGCCCACCTTCGAGCCCGCCGTCGCCGAGATGGCCCGGATCTGCCGGGGCCGGCTCGTGGTCTCGGTGCCGTGGGAGCCCTTCTTCCGGCTCGGCAACCTGGGACGCGGCAAGAACGTGAAGCGCCTCGGCAACGACCCCGAGCACGTGCAGGCCTTCACCCCCAAGCGCCTCGAGCGGGCCCTCGGCGCCGAGTTCGCCCAGGTCCGGGTGATCAAGGCGTTCCCGTGGCTCATCGCCGAGGCCTCCGAGCCTCGACGGCGGACCTGACCCACCCACACCCACACCTGGAGGCGGAATTGGCAGGACTCGGAGCACCAGAGCTGGTCATCATCATGGTGATCCTCGGCATGGGGCTGGTCCCCGCCGCGATCGTGGTCGTCGTGCTGCTCGCCACCCGGCGTCGCGACGATCAGAGCGCCCCGGCGGGCTTCACGCCCCCGCCTCCTCCACCGCCGGCGCAGTCATGAGCCGCCGCGGGTTGGTGTGGGGCGCGCTCGTGGTCGGCGCGGGGTCGTTCGTCGTCGGGTGCGGCCACGGGTCCGACGCGGCGCGCGACGTGGCCGATCGCCTGGCCGAGCGCGGGGTCGGGGCGGTGGCCGAGGGACGGTGGCGGTGCGTCACCGACGAGGACGACGGCGGCTCCAAGCGACGCCTGGTGACGATGGTGCAGATCGACCGGGACGGGCTGTTCGCCTTCGAGGTCGAGGGTGGTGGCGACGGGCCGATGGCGGGCACCTGGTCCGTTGATGGGCTGAAGCTGCGGGTGGCCATCCCCTGGGACGACGACGGCATGAACGGCTTCAACCACTGGGTGTACGAGGCCGACGCCGATCCGCCGACCCACCTGACCGGTCGGGCCACCGACCGCGTCAGCGAGCAGGACCTCCAGGTCACCGTCCGCCCCGATCGGGTCACGATCGTCCAGCACGACGAGCCCGGCCCCGACGGTGCCAACTACGACTGGGACGTCACCTGCGCCCGGGCCTCGAAGGACCCCGGCACCATCCCGCCCACCGTCCCGCCCTCGGCCGACGGCGGGGGCTGATCAGCGCCTCGGCTCAGGCCGACTCGGCCCGCACGTAGGCGACGAGGGCGTTGGCGTGACCGTGGCCGAGGCCGTGCTCCTCCTTGAGCCACTTGACCGTGTCCATGTGTCCGGGGTGGGGGCTGTTGCGCACGACGTCGAGCCACTCGTCGATCGGGCGCCCGTAGGTCTTCTCGATCGACGGGAAGTACGACGCCGGCCCCTTGACCTTGCCCGTGTCCTTGGCCGCCATGCTGTCCCCCTTATCGTTCCGAGGGATGGAGGTTAGAGCGCCCCCGACCCGCGCGCCGTCGTGCGGGTCAGGTCACGAGTGCCGCGAGTCCCTGACCCAGGGTGACCAGGACGATGACTGCCCCGATGACCATGCCGAGCTGCGCCCATCGCCGGAGTCGCAGGAGCCGCCGGTCTTCGGGGAGCTCCCGCATGACCCCGGTCCTGCGGGCACCGGCAACCGCCTCATCGGCGTGGCGCTGCAGGATCCAGCTGTACGTGGCCCACCAAGCCGCGCTGGCGAGCACGACGCCCACGCCCGCCGCGAGGAGTGCCAGGTCCACCCGGAGTTCCTACCAGCTGCTGCGGCCCCCGGGCGCGCCGTCGTCAAGGTCAGCGGTCGTCGAGGACCATGAGGGTGAGCGGGGACTCGGGCAGCCAGGGCGGGTGGGCGATGCCCACCTCGCGCCAGCCGCGCCGGCGGTAGAGGTCGACGATGCCGTCGTGCGATGCGACCACGTCGAGCACGGGGATCCGGCCCTGGGATCGGATCCAGTCGGTGGCCGTGGCGAGCAGCGCCGAGCCGACGCCGCCGGTGCGGGCGGCCTGGTCGACGAACAGGACCGAGATGCAGGCCAGGTCGGCGGCGGGGGCGCCGGTGGCCGCCATCCAGCCCTCGGCGATGCCGTCGCCCCGCACCTCGACGCGCTCCACGGCCACGTGGCCGATCGGGCGGTCCGGCTCGCCATCTGAGACGGCGACCCACGCCTGCTCCTCCGCGCTGCGCACGATGAAGTCCTCGAGCGGCCCCGACCAGGGCCAGCGGATCGGATAGGCCGAGGCCTCGGCCTGGGCGGCGAGCACCTCGCAGAGCACCGGCACATCGGCGGGGACCCGGTGCCGGACGCTGATCACGGCGGGCATCGTACCGACGCCCCGAACGCTCCAAGCCGCCCGAATCGTGACATCTCGGACATCGACGGGGTTTCGGTGCGCGCTGGTTCCCGCTTCGGGAACGGGCGCGCACCGAAACGGTGCGTGGCGGTCGTCTGGCGCCGGGCGTTCGTCAGGACCCGGCGTCGGGCGCGGGGTCGTGCTCCTGGGCGTCGAGGCGGGCGTCGGCGGTCTCGGCGGCCTGGAGGCTCGCCTGCTGGAGGCGGACGAGCTGCTCGCGGAGCGGATCGACCTCCCAGGCGATCACCCGGCGGATCGCCTTCTTGATCGTGCTGACGCCCGGCCGGGCCGAGGTCGCGGGCGGCGGCGGCACGGGACGGAGGCGGCGCAGGGGGAGCGCGGCCGACGGCGGGGCGGGGGGCACCCTGCT
>CAZUYW010000167.1:0-6802 GCA_964624775.1 uncultured Iamiaceae bacterium | reverse complement strand
CACGAGTGGTGCAGCCGCCTGGCCGACGAGCTGGACGTGCTGGTGGTCAGCGTCGACTACCGGCTCGCCCCCGAGCACCCGTTCCCGGCTGGCCTGCACGACTGCCACGCCGCGCTCGCCTGGGTGCACGAGCACGCCGAGGACCTCGGCGTCGACCCGGACCGCGTCGCGGTGGGTGGAGACAGCGCGGGTGGCGGGCTCGCCGCGTCGCTGGCCCAGCTCGCCCACGACCGGGCGAGCCACCCGATCTGCTTCCAGCTGCTCGTGTACCCGATGCTCGACGACCGCACCGCGGTGGGCGAGGGACCCGACACCTTGATCTGGACCCGGGCCTCGAACCGCTTCGCGTGGACGGCGTACCTCGGCCACGAGCCCACGCTGGCCGCGGAGCGGCCGCACGCCGCGCCCGCCCGGCGCGAGGACCTCACGGGCCTCCCGCCCGCGTGGATCGGCGTCGGTGACATCGACCTCTTCCACGCCGAGGACGTCGACTACGCCGAGCGGCTCGAGGCCGCCGGCGTGCCCTGCGCGCTGCACGTCGAGCCCGGGATGTTCCACGGGGCCGACGCGGTGCTCGGCACGGCGCCGTCGATGCGGGCGTTCCGGGACCGGGCCGCGGCCGCGCTCGCCGCGGCGCTGGCGCCGGCGGACGCTCAGCGGGCGTAGTACTCGGCGCCCGCGACCAGGGCGATGCCGAGGTCCACCTCGGTGGCGCCTCCGCCGAGCTTCGCGACCCAGGTCGTGGCCTCGGTCGGGCTGGCGTCGCGGCGCAGGAACCGCAGGAACACGTCGCCCACGATCTTGCGCCGTCCCTCAGGCTGCCCGATCATCCGGGCGGCCACGGTGGTGCGCGACTCGCCGGCCGCGAGCCGCCCCACCCAGTAGGCCGTGCCCGCGCCGTCTGCGGACCGCCGGAAGACGTCCCGGTAGAGGTGCTGCACGAACGTGGTCGGCTTGGCGCCGGCCTGGGCCCAGTAGGTGGCGCCGGCGAGGATGGCGATGCGGGTGTCGGCGGCGGTGGCCGAGCCGGCCCGATACCGGTCGACCCAGGCCTGGAGCTCGCCGCTCGTGCCGTGGCGGCCGAGGTAGCGGACGTAGGGACGGTCGGCCACGGTGCGCAGGGCTTCGTCCATGCCGAGGAAGGCCCGGGCGACGGTCGAGCGTGCCGTGCCGGTGGCGAGTCGGTGCCGCCAGTAGGCGAGGCCCCCGGCGTCGGGCGATCGGCGGAGGGCGTCGGCGTAGAGGTGGCAGACGAACCGCTCGGCGTCGCTCGAACCGGCGGAGCAGCCGCCGAGCACGTGGTTGGCCGTGATCGTGCCCGTGGCCGTGCCGTCGGTGGGCCAGGCGTGGCGGGCGTCGGTCAGTTCGAGCGTGAAGGCCTTGGTCGGCTCGTCGGCCGTGTTCCCCACGACGGGGACGGTGATCGAGGCCGAGGTGGCGCCGGCTGGGATCGTGAGCGTGCCGGTGCGGGCGACGAAGTCCTCGACGGCCACCGCCGAGCCGGGCACGGTGCGGAACGCGACCGTGACCGGCCGGGTCTCGGGGCGGGACAGGTGCACGGGGAAGGTGAGCCCCGCGGTGCCGCTCGTCGGTCGGGTGCGGGCGGCGTCGTCGACCGTGATGTCGGGGCCGTGGCAGACGGTGTGGTCGACGACGACCGGCGTCGCGGGCGGGCCCTCGAGGATGGACACCCCGGCTCCCGCCGCATCGTTCCCGCGGTAGGGGTCGTGGCCGTCGGGGCGTGACGTGGAGGTCGAGATCCCGAACCCCGTCGGCCACCGCTTCAGGATGCCGTAGTAGTCCCACTCGTAGAACGTCTTGGTCACGTCGCCCCGCAGGCACAGCGACGCCGACGCGCCGGGGTCGATGTCGCCGACGGTCCAGTCCGACGTGGTGGTCGAGCCCTGGGTGGTCTCGACGATGGGGGCGGCGACGGCGGACCCCTCCCCGGTGCTCAGGTCGACGGGCACCGTGAGGCCCGTGACGGGGTCCGGGCCGTGGTTCGTGATCCGCAGCTCGACGGCGACCTCGTCGTCCATGGTGGCCGCGGATCGGTTGGTGCGGGCGGTGACGGCGAGGTCGGCGACGGTGCCGCAGATCGAGAACTGGCTGGTGCCGTTGGTGGCCTGGGTGGTGGTGGCCGTGACCACGGTGCCGACGGTCGGGTTGGCGACCGTGCCGCTGAACGGCGCGTCCACGTTGCCGCCGGGGTAAGGGACCGTGATCGTGCCCAGGTGCTCCTGCCCCTCGCCCGTGCCCCAGCCGGCCTGGCAGGTGTCGCTGGCGTACACGTCGACCAGGAGGGGTCCCGGCCGATCCGAGGTCACGGTGCCCGAGATGGTCGTGGCCGCAGGGCCGGGCGTGACCGAGCTGATCGTCGGCGCCACCTGGTCCCCGTTGCCGGCCGGCTCGCCGTGCTGGTCGAGGTCGATGGCGAGCCCGTCGTGGTCGAAGATGCGGTTGCCGCGGACCGTCACGCCACCGCTGCCCTCGGCCCCCTCGAGCACCTCCACCCCGGCGCCGCCGCCGTGGGCGATCGTGTTGGCCTCGCCGGGCTCGACGCCACCGATCTGGCCCGGTCCGGCGTTGTCCCCGCCTGCTGCGATGTCGGCCTCGGCGTTGGGGAGGGCGACCGTGCCGGTGACGTCGACGCCGATCAGGTTGCCGAGCACCTGGTAGCCGGCGGCGTCGAGGCGGATGCCCTCGCCGAGGTTGCCGGCGATGACGTTGCGGGCCGCGGGGGTGGTGCCACCCACGACCACGCCCTTGCTCGGCCCGGTGGGGTCCGGGATCGCGCCGTCGGGGCCGACGTTGATGGCGGCGTTGTCGGCGTAGTCGATCCCGCCGTTGGGGATGGCCGCGGTGCCGGCGGCGTTCGTGCCGATCAGGTTGCCCTGGACGATCGCACGGGTGCGGAGGTCGATCCCGTTGAACCGGTTCCCCGAGATGAGGTTGCCCGCGCCCGGTGCGGTGCCGCCGATGAGCGGGATGGCATCGCCTGCCCGGGGTCCGACGGCGGGTCGCCCGAAGACGCCGACGTTGTTCCCGGCTGCGGACGTGCCGGTGGGGTCCGTGCCGAGCCGGTTGCCCTGGACGGTGATGCCGGCGCCGTTGTCGACGAAGTACACGCCGAGGGTGCCGCCGCTGATCAGGTTCCCCTCGCCGGGCCCGGTGCCCCCCACGAGCGCCTGCACGTCGGGCCTGACCTCGACGCCGTACATGAAGTCGACGGCGTCGGAGCCGTCGGGTTGGAGCCCGATGCGGTTGCCCTGCACCCGTGCGTGGACCGGCGTGCCGTCGACGACGGGATCCTGGAGCGACACCGGGAACTCCTGGGCGTTGACGATGTTGCCGTCGGCTGGGTCTGGCCCGCCGATGACGACGTCGTCGGCCCGGGTGACGATGCCGTTGAGGCCGTTGTTCGGCCACGCCCGCGGCACGTCATCGGTACCGATCCACGTGCCGAACACCCGGGCGTGGTCCGTGCCGGGACCGAAGCTGATCGCCGTGTCACAGCCGTCGATCTCGAGGGCGCGCAGCGTGGTGTCGGCAGCGATGACCACGAGGCCGTCGGCGACATCGGGCGCGTCGTCGCACGTGAGCCGCACCACCGGGCCGGTGGCCGGCACGTAGCCCGGGCCGGTCGAGCCGTCGAGGACCGTGGGCACCGAGATGGCCGGGAGCTTGGTGAGGAGGCGGATGGAGCCCGCGACGGCGAAGGCGATGGTGGCCCCTCCCGGGGCGGAGGCGTCGGCCTCGGCGATCGCGGCCCGCAGCGTGCACCCGGCTCCCGCGACGGCGCAGGTGCCGTCGCCGACGTTGGCGTCGGGGGTGTCGGCGAGGCTGTCGACGGTGAAGACCGTGGGGGCCGGGGAGGCCTGGGCCGGGGACGCGGCCAGGGCCACCGACGAGGCGAGGAGGGTGGCCACGCCCAACAGGGCGAGCCCCGGTCGTCGCGGCGCACCTGACATCCCTCGCATCGGCCACCTCCGCTGTCCCCGTGTCAGGTGCCCAGCCTGCCACGGTGCCAGACGTGCGCGCTCGCCCATCCCGGCAAAGCGGACACCGAACGTGCGGGATCGCCTACGGTCTGTGCCCGGGCCCGAGCACCTGCCCAGGCTCACCGTTGCACCCACCGGCGGGATGCGTGGGTCTGGCATGAAGGATCCCACCGTGTCCCCTCGTGGTCGCCGCCCCTTCCATCGCGCTGTCGTGGTCGCCGGATGCGCCGCCGCAGCGATGCTCGCCACGCTCCCGCTGGCCGCGGGACCGGCGAGTGCTTCGGGCGCCCCCGCTCCCATCCCGGGCCTCGCCGGCGACGGGCCCGCGAACCTGTCGCCTCGCCTCGCCGCCCTCGCCGCCTCGGCACCGGCGGGCGCGTCGACCGCCGCGCTCAATCGCCTCGTCGGCCTGCCGGCCACGGGCGCCGGGAGCCTCCTGACGGGGGAGGGCGGTGACCTCCACGTCGACGCCCGCCTCACGACCGTCGACGCCGCGAGCGAGGTCGCGCTCGCGCGGGCCGGTGCCCGGGTGGTCGCGCGCAGCGTGCCCGACCACCTGGTGACCCTCGCCCTTGACCCGGCGGCCCTCGACGCGGTGCGCACGGTGCCCGGCGTCGAGTGGATCGAGGAGGTGCTCACCCCGCAGGTCCACCGCATCGATCCCACCGCGCTGCGCACCGCGCTCGACGATGCCGGGGCGATCACGTCCGCCGTCTGCGGCACCCAGATCATCTCCGAGGGCGACACCCAGCTGTCCGCCGCGACGGCGCGCACGAACTCCGGGGTCAACGGCGCCGGCGTGCGCGTCGGCGTCATCTCGGACTCCTACAACAACCTGGGTGGGGCCGCGGCCGACGTCACCGCCGGCGAGCTGCCCGGTGTCGACAACCCCTGCGGCTACACGACGCCGGTCACCGTCCAGGCCGACCTGGCCAGCGGCGGCACCGATGAGGGGCGGGCCATGGCCCAGGTCATCCACGACCTGGCCCCGGGTGCCTCGATCAGCGTCGCCACCGCGTTCGTGAGCGACGTCGACTTCGCCAACCAGATCCGCAACCTCGCCACCAACGGCGCCAAGGTGATCGTCGACGACGTCAGCTACTTCAACGAGCCGATCTACCAGGACGGCATCATCGCCAAGGCGATCGACGACGTGACCGCCCAGGGCGTCACCTACTTCTCGTCGGCCGGCAACTCGAACGTCATCCTCGGCGGCAAGAACGTGGCGAGCTACGAGGCCGGCGCGTACCGCGGCACCACCTGCCCGGCCAACGTGACCACCACCTACGGGATGGTGTCCTGCCACGACTTCGACCCCGGTGCGGGCACCTCGGCGGGGGACAACATCACGCTCAACAACGGCGGCAAGGTCCAGGTCAAGCTCGGCTGGAACGAGCCCCAGTACGGCATCGGCACCGACCTCGACCTCTACCTGGTCGACACCACCACCAACCTCGTGGTGGCCGGCTCCGCCAACCGCAATCCGGGCACCACCAAGCAGGCGTACGAGATCTTCGCCTACACCAACAACTCCGGCGCGGCCCGGACCTACCAGCTCGTCGTCGGCCGCCTCAGCGGCTCTGACGTGCGCTTCAAGTTCGTGTTCAACACGATGTCGGGTGCGACCGCGATCCAGTGGAACACCACCTCGGGCACCGACGTGGTCGGCCCGGCGGCCTTCGGCCACAACATGACCCCGGTCGCCGGGTCGATCGGTGCCATCCGGTACGACACGAACGCCGCTCCGGAGACCTTCAGCTCCCGGGGCCCGGCCACCTACTGCTGGAACCCCGTGTCGGGCACCACCGCTGCCACCGCGCTGCCGGCGTGCGTCACGGACAACATCGACGTGGTCGCCACCGACGGCGCCAAGAACTCCTTCTTCGGCCAGATCGTCTCCGGGGTGTGGCGCTTCTTCGGCACCTCCCAGGCCGCGCCGCACGCTGCTGCCATCGCCGCGCTCCAGGTCCAGAAGCAGGGCTGCCGGACGCCGAGCGAGATCCTGGCCGCCCAGCGGAGCTCGGGGGTCGCCGTCGGCGCCTACACCACGGACTCGATCGGGTCCGGCAAGGTGACCGCGACCACGGCGATCACCGGGCTCACCGCCTGCCCCACCAAGCCCATCGCCCCCACCAACGTGAGCGCGGTCGCCGGCAAGGGCGCGGCAACGGTGTCGTGGACCGCGCCGACCTGGCCCGGCACCGCGCCGATCACCGGCTACCGGGTCACGCCCTACGTCGGGGCCGTGGCCCAACCGATCCAGGCCTTCGCGTCGACCGCCACGACCCAGAACGTGACCGGCCTGACCAACGGCACGGCGTACTCGTTCGTGGTGGAGGCCACCAACGCGAACGGCGTCGGGACGGCCTCGGCCGCCTCGAACGTCGTCACCCCGATCGACGTGCCCGGCGCGCCCACCGGCGTGACGGGCACGAGGGGCAACGGGCAGGTCACCTTGTCGTGGACGGCCCCGTCCGCCAACGGCTCGGCGATCCTCGGCTACACGGTGACCCCGTACGTGGGGGCGCTCGTGCAGCCCACGACCACCTTCAACTCGACGGCCACGACCCAGACCGTGACCAGCCTCACCAACGGCACCGCCTACACGTTCAAGGTCAGGGCGATCAACGGCGTCGGACCGGGCCCGGACAGCGTCGCTTCCGCGCCGGTGACCCCGGCGACGGTCCCCGGTGCGCCGACAGGGCTCACCGCGGTGCGCGGCAACGGCTCGGCCACCCTGAGCTGGACCGCCCCGGCCAGCACCGGCGGCTCGGCGATCACCGGCTACGTGGTCACGCCCT
>CAZUYW010000166.1:0-6826 GCA_964624775.1 uncultured Iamiaceae bacterium | reverse complement strand
TCGAGGTGGCGGTGGCCGCGGTCGATCAGGTCCGCCAGCACTACCCGGGCGGCCTGCCCACCGCCGAGCTGCGATCGAGCGACGAGCCGCTCATCGGCGGCCCCGCCGACGGCGACGGCTGACCGTCGTCAGCTGGGCCCGCGCGCTCAGCGGTGCGGGCGGGTCCCGATGATCGACGCCCGCTCCATCACCCGCCGGTGGGGCCAGTAGTCGCTCGACGCGTAGTGCTGGACGGCGCGGTTGTCCCAGAACGCCACCGAGTGCGGCTCCCAGCGGAACCGGCACTGGTACTCGGGGTAGTCGGCCTGCCGGGCGAGCAGGTCGATCAGCTGGCGGCTCTCGTCGTCGGCCACGCCCACGATGTGCGACGCGAAGTTGCGGTTGACGTAGAGGTGCTTGCGGCCGGTCACGTCGTGGGTGCACACGACGGGGTGCGTCGGCGGCGGGTAGGTGGCGAGCATGGTGGCCATCTGGTCCTCGTCGAGGAAGCCGCCGAACGTGTGCACGAAGGTGTGCACCAGGTCGAGCTGGTCGGCCCGGGCCCGCACGTCCTCGGGCAGGCCCTCGTAGGCGGCGTACATGTCGGCGAAGAGGGTGTCGCCGCCGAGCTCGGGCACCTCGACCGCGTGGAGGATCGCCCCCATCGAGGGGACCTCCCGCCAGGTCACGTCGTGGTGCCAGGCGTTCTCGTAGCCGGCGACGTCTGCGGACTTGGCCAGGCGCACCAGTTCGGGCTGGCCCGTGTTGGACGGGATGAACGGGTGCACCTCGAGGTCGCCGAACCGACGGGCGAACGCCACGTGCTGGGCGGGGGTCAGCGGCTGGTCCCGGAAGAAGACGACCTTGTACTCGGCGAGGGCCCTGGCGATGTCGGCGATGAGCTCGTCGGGCAGGTCGGTGGTGAGGTCCGGGCCGTGGAGCTCGGCGCCGATCGTGGCCGCGAGGCGGCGCACGTCGAAGTGCTCCCAGGTGAGCGTCGACAGCCGCTCGGCCTCCTCGGCGAGGTGGGTGGTGGGCCCGACCTGCAGCGGGTACGGGCCGAGGCGGAAGCGCCGGGCGCCGAGGTCCCGTCCCGCTCGCTGCGTGCTGGTGCTGGTGGTCGACATCGGGTCCCCTTCGATCGTGCCGGCACGCTAGCGGGGGTCGGGCGAGCGGGTCCGGGTGGGCTGTGCGACGATGCCGGTCCGCACCCGGGAGGACCCCACATGACCTACGGCAACGCCACCACCACCGACGAGGTGCTCGACGGCATCGACCTCACCGGCCGGCGCATCGTCATCACCGGTGCGGCCACGGGCCTCGGGCGGGAGTCGGCCCGCGCCCTCGCCGCCCACGGGGCCCGGGTCACCGTCCTCGCCCGCAGCGAGGGGCGTGCCGCCGAGGGCGTGGACGCGGTGCGGGCCGCGGTCCCGGGGGCCACGGTCGACGCCGGGGTCGTCGACCTGGGCAGCCTGGCCTCGATCCGGGCCTTCGCCGAGGGCTTCGTCGCCGAGCGGGACGCGATCGACGTGCTCATCAACAACGCCGGCGTCATGGCCTGCCCGTTCGGCCGCACCGTCGACGGGTTCGAGACCCAGTTCGGCACGAACCACCTCGGCCACTTCCTGCTCACCGCGCTCCTGTCGCCGCTGCTCCTCGCCGGCGACGCACCCCGCGTGGTCACGCTGTCGTCGGCCGCCCACTCCCGGGCCGACGTCGACCTCGAGGACCCGAACTTCGAGCACACCCCGTACGACGCGTGGATCGCCTACGGGCAGGCCAAGACCGCCAACGCCCTGTTCGCCCGCGAGCTCGCCACCCGCGGCGGCCCGTCGGGCCTGCTGTCGTTCTCGGTGCACCCGGGCGGGATCATGACCGACCTCGGCCGCCACCTCACCGCCGAGCTCATCGAGGAGATGGGGGCGTTCCAGAAGGAGCGGGCCGAGCGAGCCGCGGCCACCGGTGGCGACACGTCCCCCGAGGCCACCGGGATCGTGTGGAAGTCGGTCGAGGCCGGCGCCGCCACCCAGGTCTGGGCCGCCACCGCCCCCGAGCTGGCCGACCACAACGGCGCCTACTTGGCCGACTGCGGCCTCGCCGTGCTGGGCGCCAACCCCGGGGCGAACGGCATGATGCCCCACCTCCTCGACGACGAGAAGGCCGCCCGCCTGTGGGACCTCAGCGAGCAGTTGGTGGGCACCGAGTTCCGCTTCTGATCGGCCAGCTCGAACCGGCTCCCAGACGCGGCGAAGGCCCTGCCGGAGCAGGGCCTTCGTTCCTCGCACCCCCAACGGGATTCGAACCCGTGCCGCCACCTTGAGAGGGAGCGGCAATCGGGTTCCTTGCCTGCTCGGCCGATCGGCCGGCCTTCGGTGAAGGGCGACGTTTCCCCAGGTCAGGATGGGTGTTTCGGCCGGAGGGCAGGTCTCCGGCGTTGACGTTCAGCGGTCGAGGTGGGCACAATCTGGGCACAACCTGCTTGAGGCTCGCAGGTTCCCGGCGGAGACGAGCTTCCTCCCACCAGTTGGGCGCGCCCGGCGCGCCAGGAGGAAGTTCCGATGGCTGGCTACCGCCGCCGCAAGCCGCTCGTGTCCTACGAGTACGGCACCCGCATCTACTCGCCCTCCGAGGGTGAGCCCCGCTACCGCGTCGTCGCCACCGATGCTGATGGCCAACGGGTGTTCGCCAAGTTCTCCAGCGAGGACGCTGCCCGCCAGAGAGCCCGGGAGGTCGAGGGTCGTCTCGCTTCGTCGGTGCTGCTCCCAGGACGGGCGAACGCGCCGACGACGGTCGGCGGTCTGATCGATCGCTACTTGGTGAGCCTGTCGTCTCGGTCGACCCGCTACGCCGAGCGCCAGGAGTACCTGTTGCGCATGTGGGTCCGACCGGTGCTGGGCGAGCACGCGCTGGCGGCGTGGACGCCCTCGGACTCCGAGGCGGTTCTCGACCGGGCCCGGCGGACCCTCGCCCCGTCGACGGTGCAGAACGTCGGCTCGGCCATGCGGGCGATGGTGACCTTCGCCTACAAGAACCGGTGGATCCCTCGGGAAGCCGACCCCATGTGGCTGGTCCGCTACAGCCCGACCGCCGAGGTCCAGGGCCAGGCCATCGGGTTCATCCCGCGGTCGGCGCTGCCCACCGACGAGGAGTGCAACCGGCTGTTCAAGGCACTCGACGCGGCGGAGCAGGCGACGTGGGCGCTCGCCATGCGACTCAAGCACCGGTCGGGCCTGCGGTGGGGTGAGCTGGTCGCGCTGCGTCCGATCGACCTCGACTTCGCGCCGCAGCGGGTCATCCGGGTCCACCGAGCCGTCGAGCAGTCCCGCCAAGGGTTGGCGATCAAGGGCACCAAGAACCGCCAACACCGGGTGTCGACGTTCCCGGCCAGCCTCGTCGATCCGCTTCAGGAGTGGTCGGACCGAGTCGAGGGCGCCCGCGGGCGCGAGGGCCTGCTGTTCCCCGGCACCGACGGTGGCTTCGCCAACCGGCGCACCTTCCAACGGATCTGGGCACGCGCCGCCCGTGATGCCGGTTGGCCGATGAAGCGCACGACTGCTGCGGTGTGGCATCCCCACGACTTGCGCCACGTAGCGGCGTGCTGGCTCCTGTTCGACGTCCACCTCGACCCCGCCGTGGTGGCCACCCTCCTCGGCCACGCCAACGCCGCGTTCACCCTCAGTCGCTACGTCGGTGTCCGAGGCGACCTCAGCACCACCGTCACCGCTGCCACCGAGGACTGGTAGGTGAGCCCCGACCATCACCCACGATCGAGTATCACTGTCGTTCAGACGCCGAGATGGGTACTATGGCGCCAGAAAGGTGTCCCAATGACAGTCAACGAGTCGAGGCCGATCCCATCTCGCCTGGCTCCGGTGCTCGAGGCGCTGGAGCTGGACCAGCCGCGCGTGGTCACCGCTGACAGCCTCGCTCAGCTCGCACGTGACCAGGGAGTCGACATCGACGGGGTGCAGCTCGCGTACGAGCTTCGCCGGTTGGGCTGGTTGCTCGGTCTGCGAACGAAGGGCGCGTGGGAGTTCGTCCCGGGAGCGCGCGCCGGCCGCTTCGGTGCCGGCGACCGCTACATCGAGCTGCGGGCGGCGATCGCCCTCGACGCCGAGTTCCAGGGCGCACTGGCCATGGAGTCCGCCGCGGTGGCGCTCGGCCTCGCTGGTCGAGTGCCAAACCGCGAGGTGCTGTGGGTGCCACTTGGCAACCGGGCTCCGAAGTCGTTCGGCGGCTGGCGAGTCGTGCGGCTGCCGGTTCAAGACGACGGGATCGCATCGGTGGACGGCCTGCCGACGTGGCGAGCGGAGACCTTGCTCGGTGGCATGGCGCGCCGGCCCGACGGATTCCATGACTGGCCGAACGTCGGCGAGTGGCTCGCCCAGGCGGTGGCACAGGTCGACGCCGAGTCGGTTGCTCGATCGCTGGAGGGTGCCCCGAGAGCGGCCTGGCAGCGCGCTAGCTACCTGCTAGCCATGGGCGGAGCGGAAGCCGCCGGCCTCGAGGTGATCGAGCAAGCCCCTCTCGGTCGAGGCCCCGCCTACCTCGGGCCACGGCAACGGAAGGGCACGTTCGACCGACGCTTCGAGATCATCGACTCCGTACTCGCACCCAGCTTCAGTGGCGTCCAGCCATGAGGATCACCGAAGGCCACCTGGCCCGCCACTACCAAGGACGCCGCGGCGGCAGAGGACCCGCGTTGCTCGACATCGCTCAGGATCACGCCATCGCCCACCTTCACGCCGTCGGTGTGTTCGACGCGGGACTGGTGTTCAAGGGCGGCACGTCGCTGCGCAAGTTCAGGGCCGGGTCGGCTGGTCGGTTCTCGACGGACCTCGACTTCTACGCACCTGACGACGACGTCACGCTGGCAACGATGGAAGCGCTCGCCGCCGTCGACATCGACGGGTTCGTGTTTCGCATCCCCGAGCTTGGCGGCGATGGGCGGCGCGCACTGCTCGAGGTCGATACGCCCTTCGGCCGCCCGGACATCGGCGCCCGGATCGAGGTCTCGCAGCGGCCGCTCTCGTTGCCACCCGACCTGCTCCCGATCGTTCCACTGCCGATCCATGCCCGCTACGACGTGTCGATCCCCGACACCCCGGTCATCGCCATCGAGGAGGCCATCGCCGAGAAGTTGGCCCGCTTCCGCCGAGTCTCCCTGGCTCGTGATCTCTACGATCTCGCCTGGTTCGCCGACCGCCAGCTCGATCACGCCCTGGTACGCCGGCTCTGGGTCATGAAGGTCTACTTCGACGTTGTCGACGACGGACGAGGCACCCGGCCGCTCTCACCCGACGACCTGCTCCGCGACCGAGACACGAACGAGTTCGTTCCCGAGGACATCGGCTACCTCACCCAACCCGTCGACATCGCCGCTTGGCTCGCGACCGTCCACCAGCGGTACGCGTTCCTACGGGACCTCGATGACGACGAGCAGCGGTGGTCGGCATGCAACCCCGGACACCGCTACGACGTCGAGACGACGGGCATGGCTCCGTTCCTCTGACGCGATCCTCGACCTTGATGCGTCAGGAGTATCGGTCCTTCTTCACGATGGTTGCGCAACTGGAATCCGAGCACTTCAGCTGATTCGTGGTATACGGCTGAAGCGTGTTCTTGCCGCAGGACGGGCACTCATGGCCTTTCGCCATGGTTCTTCCTCTCGCATGATCTGCCCGCTTCAGGGCGAAGTGGGTGAGGTCCGTTCTACCACTGGATTAATGATTGAGCCCGAACGCATGCTCTGACCTGCCGGTCTGAAACTAATGCGTTATCCAGATGCCTCCGCCGAGCCCTTGCCGGTAGCGTAGCGGGGGTGCGGTAGCGGTCACTTGCGGCATGCTAAGTGACCAGCCTGGGGTACGCTGCGGCGGTGCGCAGGTCGCTGACCATCAACCCGGCTCACCTGTCGGAGAGCGATTGGAAGGCAATTCGCGCCTTTATGGAGGCGGCGAAGGAGACCGGCGAGGTCGTGCAGCTCACGTCTCGGGTGGCGCTGCTGACGCCGACCGAGGTCGCCAAGCGGCTCGGCATGTCCCGGACGACGGTCCTCCGCCGGATTGCCGGTGGTCACCTGATGGCCACCAAGGTCGGCACGCATCACAGGATCCCGCTTGCCGAGTTCGAGCGATACAGCCGCGAGCTCATGCGTCAGATGGCCGAGGCCAGCGTGGAGGACATCGGGAACGAACTCTGCGGAGGTTGACGCCGCAGGCCAACGCACGGGATACCCAACCGGATACCTGGCGGGACAGGAGGCGGGCACCGTGCCGCCGGAGAGCCTCAACCGGAGAACCAGGGGGTGAACTAACCGGAGGGGTGGCCGGTGGATGTCAGGTCGGCTCCGGGCCGTCTTCAGCGCCGGACATCGAGCGGAGGTAGCCCGAGGGGCCGAGGGCTTTGATCCGGGCGGCGAAGTCGGCGAGGAACTCGGCCGTCTCGTCGAGGCCGGAGCCGAGGTCCTTCTCGACCTGGGCGATGCGCTCGGTCCGCCAGGTTCGGTAGTGCTCGTGCCAGTTCCCGGCGGCGGCGTCGGCGCCGAACAGGGCGGTGAGCACGTCACTGGCGTCGTCGGGGTCCTGAACGCCGATCGAGCGCAGGCGCTCGTCGATGACGTCGAGTTGGGTGTCGGTTCCGAGCAGCGACCGGTAGAGCTCGGCGACGGGTCGGCCGGAGTCGGCGAGGGTCGCATCGCCCATCTCGGGGGGCGGAATGAAGAAGTAGGTGATCGGGACGTCGAACACGTGCGAGAGCAGGTAGAGCTCGTGTGCGTCGAAGCGCCGGCGTCGGTCGCCGTCGAAGCCTCGTTCCATGGCGGAGATCGAGGCCTGGGGGAGGTGGT
>CAZUYW010000165.1:0-6959 GCA_964624775.1 uncultured Iamiaceae bacterium | reverse complement strand
GCGGTGCCGTGCTCGTTCCGGGCGTTGAACACGTTGAACAGCTGGAAGCACACGAACGTGGTGAACGCCATGTCGAGGGCGTGCTGCTCGGTGCCCACCGCGCGCTGCCAGGCCAGCACCCCCAGGGTGCCGACGGCCATGACCGAGCCGGACAGGAGGACCTGGCGCAGGCGGGCGTTGGTGAGGATGCGCGCCCCCGGGGTGCGGGGCGGCTGCTCCATGGTCCGGGCGCGAGGCGGGTCGACGCCGAGCGCGAGCGCCGGCGGGCCGTCCATGATCAGGTTGACCCACAGGACCTGGATGGCGGTGAACGGCACCGGCAGCCCGGTGAGGGTCGACCCGAGGACGGTGAGGATGGCGCCGACGTTGGTCGAGAGCTGGAAGCGCACGAACTGGACGATGTTGGCGTAGATGGTCCGACCGCCCTCGACGGCCCGCACGATCGTGGCGAAGTCGTCGTCGGTGAGGACCATGTCCGCGGCCTCCTTGGTGACCTCGGTGCCGGTGATCCCCATCGCCACGCCGATGTCGGCCTGCTTCAGCGCGGGGGCGTCGTTGACGCCGTCGCCGGTCATGGCGACGACGTGGCCCTGGCCCCGCAGGATGTTCACGAGTCGCAGCTTGTGCGCCGGCGATACCCGGGCGAACACGCCGATCCCCTCGATCACCTCGGCCAGGTGGGCGTCGGTCATGTCGTCGAGGTCGGCGCCCGTGACGGTGCGGCCGTCGATCCCGAGCTGGCCGGCGATGGCGGTCGCCGTGGCGGCGTGGTCGCCGGTGATCATCTTCACGGCGATGCCGGCCCGCCGGCACAGGGCGATGGCGTCACGGGCCTCGGCGCGGGGCGGGTCGAGCAGGCCGACCAGGCCGAGCAGGTTCAGATCCTCGATGTAGGGCAGCAGGTCCTCCTCCCGACAGGGTGCGGTCAACAGCGAGGCGGGGACCGATCGCCGGGCGATCGCGAGCACCCGCAGGCCCTGGTGAGCGAGCTCGTCCACGGCGGCGAGGTCGGCCAGGCCGCTGGTGCTGCGGCGGGCCAGGACGTCGGGCGCGCCCTTCACGTAGAGCACCGCGCCACCCGCGCCGTCGGGGTGGAGCGTGGCCATGAACTTGCGGGCCGAGTCGAACGGCACCTCGGCGACGCGCGGCGCCGTCGAGCGGAGGACCTCGGGATCGATCCCGGCCTTCGTCGCCGCCGCCACGAGCGCCCCCTCCGTGGGATCGCCGATCAGCTCGCCGTCGCGGATCGTGCTGTCGTTGCACAGGGCGGCGGCGCGAAGGAGGTCATCGACCGCCCCACGGGCGTCGCCGGACACCTCGATCGCGCCGTCGGCGGCGTAGCCGTCGCCGCTGAGCCGGGCCCGCCCCGCGTCGGTGACGATCACCCGGGCGGTCATCTGGTTGAGCGTGAGGGTGCCGGTCTTGTCCGAGCAGATCACCGTCGTGGACCCGAGCGTCTCCACCGAGGAGAGGCGCTTGACGATCGCTCCCCGCTTGGCGAGCCGACTCACGCCGATGGCCAGCGTCACGGTGACGACCGCGGGCAGGCCCTCGGGGATGGCGGCGACGGCGAGCGCCACCGCGGCCAGCAGCGTGTCGGCCAGCGGCTCGCCCCGCAGCAGGTTGAGCGCCAGGAAGGCGGACACCGCGACACCGGCGACCGCAGCCAGGCGCTTGCCGAGCTGGCCGAGCTGGATCTCGAGCGGCGTCTCGCCGGGGTCGGCCGCGGCCAACAAGCCCGCGAGCTGACCGATCTGGGTGGCGGGCCCGGTCGACGTCACCACCAGCTCGGCCCGGCCCCGGGTGACCACCGTGTTCATGAAGGCGTCGTCGCCCGTCTCCTTGGCGACCGGGACCGACTCCCCGGTGAAGGCCGACTCGTCCAGCTCCAGCGAGCGGGTCTCGTGGAGCTCGCCGTCAGCCGGGATCCGATCGCCGGTCTCGACGATGACGATGTCGTCGATCACCAGCTGCTCGGCCGGGACGACCTGCACCTCGCCGTCGCGCCGGACCTTGGCGGTGGACACGAGCATCGCCTTGAGCGCCGCCAGGCTGGCCTCGGCCCGGGCCTCCTGCACGTAGCCGAGGACGGCGTTGATCAGCAACACGACGCCGATGACGATCGTGTCCTTCCAGTCGCCCACGAGGCCGGCGAGCACCGCGGCACCCATCAGGATCACGATGAGCAGGTTCCGGAACTGATCGACGAACAGCTGCCAGCGCGGGCGCGCCTCGGACTCGGGGAGACGGTTCGGTCCGTGCGCGGCCAGGCGGGCTGCGGCCTCAGCCGAGGTCAGGCCGGACGCATCGACGCGTGAGGCGGGTGCGGGGGGTGCTTCGGGGGACATGCGCGCTCCTGGTGGATGGCGAAGGTCTCTCCCGCCGTAGCCGCACGACCGGGCGCAAGCCGGACTGACGATCGTGCTGTTCCGGGATACTCCCCTTCAGGGATGCCGCCGAGTGTGCCGCATCCGACACGATCACGCAACCCCTGTTCGTGAAATCTCGTTCGCATATGGTCAGCGGCAGGCGCCGGTACCCTCCGAGGCGTTCCGCTGCCGCACCGTCACGAGAGGCCCATCGATGCCCGGCACCACCCCGCTCACGATCGTCATCGTCGGATCCGGAAACGTCGGAGGCGCCCTTGCGGCGAACCTCACCGCGCTCGGCCACCAGGTGCGCATCGCCCGCCGCTCTCCCGTCGCCGACGACGGGAGCATCGACCTCGACGGCGCCGCCACGGGGGCTGACCTCACGGTGCTCGCCGTGCCGTTCGGTGCCGCCGCCGAGGTCGTCCCCCGGCTCGGCCTCGAGCCGGGGGACGTGCTCGTCGATGCCACCAACCCGTTCGGCCAGCCCGTGCCCGACGGCCTGGCGAGCGGCGCGGCCGTCGTGGCCCGCGCCGCCGGCGACGGCGTCCACGTCGTGAAGGCGTTCAACGTGCTCGGCGCGGAGCACATGGCCGCACCGCCGTTGCCCGACGGGCACCGCCCGCTCCTCCCCGTCGCCGCCGACGACGAGTCGGCGCGACGCCTGGTCGCCGGCCTGGCGTCGGACATGGGCTTCGACGCCGTCGAGATCGCCGGCCTGGACAACGCCGGCCTGCTCGAGGAGGCCGCCCGCTACTGGGGGCTCCTGGCCTTCACCGGCGGACTCGGCCGCGACATCGTGCTCGTGGCCCACCGCCGACCCGCTGCCGCCGACGACGCGTCCTGATCAGCCACCCGGCAGCCTTCGCGCCCCGGGGTTACGGTCTCGTCATGGTCGCGCCACGCCCATTGCCCGCCATCGGAGCACCGGCGACACGAGCCCTCGCGTCGATCGACGTCACCACGCTCGACCAGTTGGTGGATCGCAGCGCAGCCGAGCTGCTCGCACTCCACGGGTTCGGTCCACGGGCACTGCGCCTCGTGAGCGAAGCCCTCGACCAGGTCGGCCTGAGCCTCCGCACCTGACGACGCACATCACGTCGACGCGGCACGGACGGGTCACCTTCTCCGCTTGACCTTGACGCGAGGTCAACCCTGCATGCTTGCGGACAGCCCTGAGACAGCGGACTCAGAAGGGGAAGGTGACCATGTTCGTCGTAAGGATCGACGCCGACGCAAGCACGCGTCAGGCGAGTGGAGGCGTGTGGACTCCTGAAGGTCGATCGTGATGGAACCGCATCTCGACGGACCCGTCATCGACGTGAGCGGGCTCGAGAAGTCGTTCGCCGATCTCCAGGTGTTGCGAGGGGTCGACTTCGAGGTCGAGCGCGGCACGGTGTTTGCTCTGCTCGGTTCCAACGGAGCCGGGAAGACCACGGTCGTGAACATCCTCTCGACGTTGCTCCGGGCCGACAGGGGAACCGCGTCAGTCAACGGCTTCGATGTCACCGCCCAACCCGCTCGCGTGCGCGAGTGCTTCAGCCTCACGGGCCAGTTCGCCGCAGTGGACGACATCCTGACCGGCCGGGAGAACCTGGTGCTGATCGCGAAGCTGCGTCACCTCACCGACGCGTGCGAGATCGCGGATCGCCTCTTGGAGCGATTCTCGCTCGTCGGTGCCGCCGACCGTCGGGTGAGCGAGTACTCGGGTGGGATGCGCCGACGCCTCGACGTCGCGATGAGCCTCATCGGGGACCCGGCGGTGATCTTCCTGGATGAGCCGACGACCGGGTTGGACCCCGAGGCGCGTCTCGAGGTGTGGGGCACCGTGCAGCGCCTCGCGGCAAGCGGAACGACCGTGCTGCTCACGACCCAGCACCTCGAGGAGGCCGAGCACCTCGCCGACCGGATCGCGGTCCTCCACGAGGGCCGGATCATCGCCAACGGAACCCTGGCGGAACTCCGGGAGATCCTCCCACCTGCGAAGGTCGAGTACGTCGAGAAGCAGCCGACGCTCGAAGAGATCTTCCTCGCCGTCACCCGTCAGGGCCGCAGCACCGACCCCTCACCGACCACCGAGGACTGACCATGTCCAACCGCTTCGTCGCCGAGACCTCCGTGCTCACCGGCCGGACGCTGCGCCACGTCACACGCAGCATCGACACCATCATCACGACAGCCATCACGCCGATCGCCATGATGCTCCTGTTCGTCTACGTCTTCGGCAGCGCGATCCAGATCGGATCGGTCGACTACATCGACTACCTGCTCCCCGGGATCCTCCTCATGACGATCGCATCGGGCATCTCTTACACCGCGATCCGGCTGTTCACCGACATCCACAACGGGATCTTCGCTCGCTTCCAGTCGATGCCAATCGCCCGTTCGGGCGTGCTGTGGGCGCACGTCCTCACCTCGATGGTCGCCACCACGATCTCACTGCTGATCACCGTCGGCGTCGCCCTCGTCATCGGCTTCCGCTCGAGCGCTGGACCCCTGGCCTGGCTCATGGTCGCCGGCATCCTCCTGCTCTTCACCCTCGCCCTCACCTGGGTGGCCATCATCCCCGGCCTGTCCGCGAAGACAGCCGAGGGGGCGGCCGTGTTCGCCTATCCACTGATCTTCCTGCCGTTCATCAGCTCTGCCTTCGTGCCCACCGAGGGCATGCCCGGCCCTGTCCGATGGTTTGCCGAGCACCAGCCCGTCACCTCGATCGTTGACACGATGCGCGATCTGCTCGCCGGTCAGTCCCCCACGCGCAACCTCTGGATCGCTCTCGGATGGTGCGCCGCCGTCCTGATCGTGGCCTACCTCGCCGCGATGGCGGTCTATCGCCGGAAGATCGCCTGAGGCAGGCTGGGTTCGATGCTCACCATCAGCCAGCTCGCGGGGTACGCCGGGGTGACGGTGCGCGCCGTTCGCCACTACCACCGCATCGGCCTGCTCGAGGAACCGGAACGCAACGAGTCGGGCTACCGGATCTACGACGCCGACGCCGTGGTCCGCCTCATACGGATCAAGACCCTTGCCGGCGTTGGGGTGCCCCTCGCACGGATCCAGGAACTCCTCGACGCAAGTCGGGATGCCTTCACCGATGGAATCCAGCAGATCGACACGGAGCTGCGTGCCGAGATCCGTCGCCTGCAGGCAACTCGCCGGAAGCTCGCCCTGATCGCCACGGGTCAGGAACCTGCGCTCCCGTCCAGCGTCATCGACTACCTCGACCGGCTCCGGGGCCTCGGTGTCGATGAGCGCTACGTCGAACTGGAGAGCAACGCGTGGATCATGATCGCGGCCCAGGTCCCCGATCAGATCGACTCGATCATCGCTGCCAAGCACGCCGAGCTCGACGACCCGACGATGCAGAGGCTCTACCAGCTCCTCAGCGCCGGCCTCGGCTGGTCGGCTGACGACCCGCGGATCGTCGAGGTCGCCGATTGCCTCGAGCACTTGATGGCGCGGGCCCTCGAAGCAGGCGAGACGAGCGACCTGGGCCTCGACGACCAGTTCATCGACATGCTCGATGCAGCTGCGGTCCAGACCTCGCCCGCTGCGAGACGGTTGCGCTCGATCCTCGAGGAGCGCGGCTGGAACGGCTGGATCCGCACCGAACGGAGGGAGCCCGACACCGCCCGGCCATGACACCGGTCGGCGTGGCGCCGTCGGTCAGCAAAGCCCCCGCGGATGTCCAGAAGGACCCCTGACCTGGTCGGTCGTTGGTGGCGGGGCCGTGTAATCGTTCAGGACAGCTGCGGGCCCACCCGAAGGTCAGTAGATGTAGGGCACGAGTCGCTTGGTTCGTCGGCGGTACTCGGCGTAGGGCTCGCCGAAGGCGCGGGAGAGCAGCGTCTCCTCAGCGGTGATCCGCCAGGCGTAGACGGCCCCCAGCACGATGGCCGTGACCGCCATGGCGATCCAGTTGCCGAGGCCGAGGGCGTACCCGGCCCACACCATCAGGCTGCCCGTGTACCCAGGGTGACGAACGAGGCGGTACGGCCCTCGGTCCACGAGCTGCTGCTCCTCCATCGTCCGGAGGGTCCGCGTGTAGGAACGGCCGAGGGTGCACATCGCCCACGCACGCACCAGGAGCCCAGCTCCGAGCAGGGCGACGCCGACCCATTGCCAACCCACGCCCACGGCGCCGGCTGACCGGCTCGACGCGGCGACGTTGACGGCGACGACCACCACATAGGCGCCGAGGATGAGCCGGGTGCTGCCCCGATCACCGTCGTCGCCCCGCCACGTCGCGGTCTCGACCTCGCGGCGACGGAGCACGACCTCGTAGGCGACGAACACCACGACGCCGCAGATCGACACGAGCGCAGGCGCCTCCATCAGTGCTCCTCGTCGTCGAGCTCGGCGATCGTGGGGTCGCACCACGTCGACGGCGTCAGCTCCAGCACGTCCATGGTCGCCCCCCGCTGCCTCTGCCGGAGAGGCTATGGCGTTCAGCGCCGCGTGCACCGCGCCCCGCGTGGCGCACGACCCCGGGAACGAGGCAGGCCCGGCGCTTTCGCACCGGGCCTGACCTGCTGTTTCGTTGGTGGCGGGGGCAGGATTTGAACCTGCGACCTTCGGGTTATGAGCCCG
>CAZUYW010000164.1:0-6971 GCA_964624775.1 uncultured Iamiaceae bacterium | reverse complement strand
TGGTCAGCGACCTGCTCTGGCGCACCGGTCCGGCGGCGATCGAGGAGCGGGCCGACGGCGACGACCTCCGGCTGATCGCCGGCTACCGCACCGCCGAGGCCGGGGAGGCCGCCCTCGCCGTCCTCGCCGGGGCCGGCCTCGCCGCCGAGCTCGGCACCGTGCCCGACGGCACCGGCCTGGACGACTGGCGCGACCACGCCACCTCGCACCGCGCTGGGCCGTTCCTGCTCCGCCCGCCGTGGCGGACGACCGCCCCCGAGGCCGAGCCCTCCCCCGTCCCGCCGTCGATCGTGCTCGACATCGATCCCGGCCGGGCGTTCGGCTCGGGCTCCCACCCCACCACCCGCCTCTGCCTGGAACAGCTGGCCCGACGCGTGCGGCCCGGAGACCGGGTGCTCGACGTCGGCAGCGGCAGCGGCGTGCTCGCGGTCGCCGCGGCGCGGCTCGGCGCCGCCCGGGTCGACGCCACCGACATCGACCCCGCCGCGCCTGCGACGATCGATGCCAACGCTGCTGCGAACGGCGCGTCGTCGGTCGTCCACGCCACCAGCGCGCCGCTCGCCGACCTCGTCGCGTCCGGGCTGCGCGCCGAGATCGTGGTGGCCAACCTGCTCGCGCCGATCGTGATCGAGCTCGCCGAGGACCTCGTCGCCGCCACCGCTCCCGGGGGCCTGCTCATCGTGTCCGGCCTCCTGGCCTCACGCTGGTCGCCGGCGATCGACGCCCTGGCCGGCGTGCGGGTGATCGACCTGGCGAGCGCCGGGGGCTGGGTGGCGGTGACCGCCCGGGCGCCTCGTAACCTCACCTCATGAGCCTGGAGCCCGACGAGGAGATCGCCGTCACCACCGACGACCTCGCTGCGGTCCTGGCCGTGCTCGACGAGCTCACCGCGGCCACCTCGGGCTGGGTCAACCTGCTCCCCGAGGTCGAGCCCGGCCACGAGCCACCGCCCCGGAACCTCGTCATCGCGCTGTTCTCGGCCCGCGGCGACGCGGTGCCGTTGGCGACCTGGACCGCGCCGGCACGCGCCGGTGGCCGCCCCACCGTCGGGATCGGACACGGCAGCGGGCCCCAGGCACTGGCCCAGCTCGAGGAGGCCGGGCTCGGCCTCGGCCCCGGCTGGTGGAAGGCCGCCGACCATCCGCGCCGCGGCCTGGTGGTCAACCCACCCGCCGACGCCGCGCCGGCCGACGTGCTGCGCTGGCTGCTCGACGCGGCCACCGAGCTGTCCACCGTGCCGCTCACCGGCGCGTGGCTCGCCCGGGTCTACCGCCCGGGTGGTCAGCCCTGAGCCTTGCCCGTCTGGGCTGCCTTCACGAGGGCGTCGAACTGCTCCATGGTGATCTCGCCGCTGGTGCGCTGCACGACCTTGCCGTCGGCATCGACCGCGAGGAAGTAGGGGAAGCTCGACAGGCCGATGGCCCCGCCGGCCTCGCCCTTGTTGTTGTCGGCCATCACGGGGGCGGGGAACCCCTCCCGCTTCAGCCAGGCGGTGGGCGGGTAGTTGTCGGCGTCGGGCTTCACCGAGGTGGAGACCCCGACGAGCTCGACGTCGTCGGGCATGGGGCTGTCCTTCAGGTGGTCGACCACGATGGGGACCTCCCGCTGGCAGTGCGGGCACCAGTGGGCGACGCCCATGATGAGCTTCGCCTTCCCGTCCGGGCCGATCGTCATGGGCTTGCCCTCGAGCGAGGTGCCGTCGATCTGGGGCAGGGTCATGCCGATGGCGGTGTCCTCGCCGGCCTGGGGCATGGCCGGCAGCGGTGCGCCGGTGATCGTGACCGGCGCGATCGACGCCGCCGTGACCTTCTCGGCCTCCTTCTTGTTCGAGCCCTTGGCGGCGACGATGGCGACGACGCCGGCGATCACCACGACGACCAGCACCCCGATCCAGATGACGGGGGCCTTGGAGGCGGGCGGCTTGGCGGTGGCGTTCACGGGAGCTCCTCTGCGGGGACGGGACGCCCGGCCGCCGGGTAGGCGAGCACGAGCACGGTGATGGCGGCGAAGGCCGACAGGGCCATGGCCGGGATGGTCAGGTAGCCGAAGCGCTCGACCCAGATGATCGAGCACGGGTTGGCGGGATCGCACGACCCGGACTCGAGGTCCGGGAACCGCTCGACGAACAGGTGCCAGATCGAGATGGTGCCGCCCACGATCGACAGCAGCGCGAGGTAGGGGCGGATGGCCTGGTCGCGGCGCACGAGCGCCATCGCACCGAGGAACACCTGCGGGTACATGGCGATGCGCTGGAACCAGCAGAGCTTGCACGGCGGGAAGTCGGCCACCTCAGAGAGGTAGAGGCTGCCGGCCATGCTCACCAGGGCGACCACGAACGCCAGGCCAAGTGCCTGGGGCCCGATCTGGGCGACGGCGGCGGCACGGACCCGCGCCAGCGCGGGCGAGAACCGGGAGCCGACGATGAGCACGAGGGACCCCACGACGAACACCTCGGCGATCACGGCCAGGAGGGCCAGGAAGAGGGTGACGGTCTGGGTGTCCAAGGCTGTGGCTCCGTTGCCGGGTGCTCGCCCCGCACGCTACTGGTGGCCGACCGGGCGGGAGGAGTCGCGAGATGGTGGTCGCACGGCGGGCGCCGCCGGTTCCTCGGGCAGACTCGGGCCATGTCGAGCGACTCGTCGTCCGTGCCGTCGTCCGTGCCCGCATCCGTGCCGGAGGCCGACCTCGCCGCACTGCCGGTGATCGACCTCGCCACCCCCGACGGCCTCGCCGAGCGCGTCGACGACGCCTGCCGCACCACCGGCTTCTTCCTGGTCACCGGCCACGGGGTCGACCCGACCCTGCTGGCCCGGCTCGATGCGGCCGCCCGCGCCTTCTTCGCCCGCCCCGAGGCCGACAAGGCCGCGATCGCCATGGCCCGCGGCGGGTCGGCGTGGCGGGGCTGGTTCCCCGAGGACGGCGAGCTGACCTCGGGACGCCCCGATCACAAGGAGGGCATCTACTTCGGCGCCGAGCTCGCCGCCGACAACCCCCGGGTCCTCGCCGGGCTGCCGCTGCACGGACCGAACCTGTTCCCCACCGAGCCCGCCGAGCTGGGGCCGCTCGTGCTGACCTGGATCGACCAGATGACCCGCGTCGGCCACGCGCTCGCCCGCGCCCTGTCGCTCGGCCTGGGCCTCGACGCCGACTGGATGGACCGGCACCTCACCGCGGACCCGACCGTGCTGTTCCGCATCTTCCGCTACCCGCCGCGCCCCGCCGACGACGACGGCTGGGGCGTCGCCGAGCACACCGACTACGGGCTGCTCACGATCCTCGCCCACGATGGCACCCCGGGGCTCGAGGTCCGCACGGCGTCGGGCTGGCGGGCGGTGCCGGCCGTGCCCGGCGCCTTCGTGGTGAACCTCGGCGACATGCTCGACCGCATGACCGGCGGCCGCTACCGGTCGACCCCGCACCGCGTCCGCCACGCGCGGGGCGCCAGCCGCGACCGCCTGTCGTTCCCGTTCTTCTTCGACCCCGGTTGGGACGTCGAGGTGGCCCCGATCCCCCTCCCCGACGACACGCCGCCCGACGACCAGGCCACGCGCTGGGACGGCACCTCGGTCCACGACTGGTCGGGCACCTACGGCGACTACCTGACCGCCAAGGTGGCCAAGGTGTTCCCCCACCTCGTCCCGATCCTCGACGGGAAGACCGGCGAGGCACCCGGCTAACGTCCGGCGCCATGTCCCGTCGCACCGCCCGCCCCGCTCTCGCCGCCGCCCTCGTCGCGGCGCTCGCCCTCGCTCCCGCCCTGACGTCCTGCGGGAGCAGCGACAGCGACGGTGCCGCCACGACCACCACGGCGGCCGGCGCGGTCACCACGCCCACGATCGACCTCGACCGCGTCCAGTTCGACGACCAGACGGGCAAGAAGGCCGTGATCATCAACGCCGTCGACAACAACTTCGAGCCGCAGTACATCGAGGTCAGCCCGGGCACCACCGTCACCTTCCGCAACGACGGCCGCAACAGCCACAACGTGGTCCCGATCGGCGACCACGACATGCAGGAGATCAAGACGGAGGACTTCGAGCCCGGGACCGACGTCGAGGTGAAGCTCGGCCAGTCCGCCACCTTCGACGAGCCCGGCGACTACCGCTACTACTGCACCCTCCACGGCACCACCAACAAGGGCATGGTCGGCGCCGTCCGCGTCGTCGAGCCTTAGCCGTCGAGGATCAGGAGGCGACCTCGAAGAGGCCCTCCTCCTCGCGGTTCGACGCGAGGTCGCACACCGTGTTGCGGTGGATGCAGTGGTCGATCTCGCGCTTCAGGCCGGCCGGGTCCCAGCCGTTGAAGAAGTCGCCGTGGGCGCTGTAGATGTTGCCCGAGGCGAGGCTCAGGTCGTGGCCCGGCCCGTAGATCGGGAACTTGACCGACACGGTGATCTGGGGGATGTGCACGCCGAACCCCTTCGCACACCGGCCGTCGTGCGAGTAGGCGACGTGGGAGTGGTGGTCCGCGCTGTCGAGGTACTCGCCGTCCCAGCAGTCGGGGAAGGTGAGCACGAGGTGCAGCGGTGAGGTGGACGTGCAGGTCGGCGGCGTGTCGCTGAGACGGGTCTCGGTGCCGCAGGTCCAGCCGGTGGCCTCACCAGGCTGGGGCGTCGTCGACGTGAAGTCGCCGGTGATGAGCGAAAGGCCGACGGGCATGGTCTGCACGTCGGTGGGCTTCACACCGGGAGCCGGGCGGTAGTAGGCGCTGATGTGGTCGGGCACCACCGTGCGGCCGTGGTCGTAGAGGGTGGGCTGCCAGTACGCGGCCGTGTCGGGCGTCTTGTTGCAGGTGGTCTCGGTGCCGAGCAGCGAGTGCGCCGTCGACGAGTCGTCGGTGGCCACGGACCCGTAGAAGTCGTGGCGGTGCGACTCGCCGTGGTGCCCGAAGTGCACGATCGGATCGTCGGTGGCCGAGTGGCTGTAGTCGCAGTTGACGACGAACTGGCCGGTCTGGCCCTGGGGGCCGGTCCACCGGCTCGGGTTCGGCGTCGGCAGCGAGGCCGCGGCCGGCTTCAGCCGGACCTCGACCGGGGTGGTGCTGGTGGTCGCACCACCCCGGTCGCCGGTCTCGGCGGGGTCGGACCCGTCCCGGGACCACGCCACCGCCACCGCGACCACGGCGACGACGACGAGGGCGACCAGGACGAGTCGGGTCCTCACGGCTTGGCGGGGACCTTGATGGCGTCGACGTCGGGCTTCTCCGGCGCGGTGAACTTCGACGGCTTCTCGGTGAGCGCGCCGGGCATGTTCTCCTGGGCCGGCGGGACCGGCGTCTTGCGGTAGATGTCCTTCGCCGGCTTCGGGGGCTTCTCGGCGATGAGCGGGATCAGGTCGAGCGAGCCCTTGGAGAAGTCACCGCCGCTGCCCTCGCCCTCGCAGGGCGCGAGCGCCTCGATGTCGGCCGGGGCGCTGGTCTCGAACGTGTTGTCGCTGAAGCAGTTGTCCAGCGCCTTCAGGCTCTCGTTGTCGGCCGGGATGGTGCCCGAGCCGAGATCGGCGAGGCCCGAGTTCTCCACGACGTTGCCCACGATGCGGTTGCCGGTGGCGTTCCAGAGCACGTCGGAGGGGATGTCCTCCTCGGCGATGGTGGGCTTCTTGGTGGGATCGCAGGGCTTGTCGAGCTCGCTCTCCGGCGGGATCACGTCGTTGGGATCCGACTCGGGGAACGGGACCATGGCGATGCCGGTGCGGTCGTGGTTCCAGACGCGGTTGCGCTCGATCACGTTGTTGATCGAGCCGGCGGGCAGGATGCCGTTGCCCTGGGCGAGCAGGGAGACGTCGATGCCGTCGCCCTTCAGGTAGTTGTTGTCGTGCACCAGGTTGCCGACGATCACGTTGTCGCGGCCCGGGTAGCACTGCTCGTAGGAGCCCGAGTTCGGGACGACGCCGGCCCGGTTGTAGGCGAACTCGGAGTTCACGATGTAGAGGTCGCCACCGGAGTTCGTGCCCGAGTAGCCGAGGCCGTTGTACTTCGACACGACGTGGTCGATGACGGCGTCGCACTGGTAGCACTCGCCGATGTAGAAGCCGGCGTCGGGGCTGCCGCCGCCGTAGCTGTGGTCGAACTGCCCGTGGTAGGCGTCGAAGGCGTAGATGCCGTAGTCGCCGTTGCGGTAGGCGGTGAGGTACGAGCCGCGGTAGCGGTCCGAACCGGTCCAGTAGAAGCCGTTGGACAGGTAGTTGCGCGCCGTCATGTTCTCGACCTGCACGCCGTCGGTGTCGAGGATGCGGATGCCGTTCTCGAGCTTGAAGCCGCCGTCGAGGATCACCTTGTTGCGGTCGACGCCGCGGATGGTGATGTCGTCGGTGGTGACGTCGACGGCCTCCTTGTAGACGCCCTCGTCGACGAGCACGAGATCACCCGCCTTGGCCGCGTTCACCGCAGCCTGGATGGTCTTGTACTCCTGGGGCACCCGGAGCGCGTCGAGCTCGGTCTTGGTCCCCGTGTCGGCGCTGCCGGTGTCCTTGGCGCCATCGCTCGAATCGCTCGAGCAGCCGGCCACCACCGACGCCATGAGCGCCAGTGCGATGGCCGCCCCTGCGGCTCGCGTGGATCGAATCCTCATGTGTCTCCCTTGGTCCGGACCCCCCAGGGTCCTGAGTCGGACCATCATGCCCCACCGCGGGGAGCGGGCCGGCCCGTGGCCGCCGCCGTCAGCCGCGCTCGAGCGCCTCGCGCAGGTCGGCGCGAACCTCCGCCACCCGCACCTCGGCGTCGGCCAGCTCGCCGAGGAGGCCCTCGAGGTCCCAGGCGATGCACGCGCCGAAGCGGAGCGGGGCGACGGCCACCTCGGTGATGCCCAGCTCGTCGTCCAGGTCGAGCAGCGCGGTCAGCACCAGGACCTCGAGATCACGGGCCCGTGCCTTGGGGCTCGCCGTCGCCGACAGGTCGAGGAGCGTGCCGGCCACGACCAGGCCCGCCTCGAGGTCGGCGAGCTCGTCGGCGGTCGCCGTGTCGCCGGCCCCGGC
>CAZUYW010000163.1:5591-7018 GCA_964624775.1 uncultured Iamiaceae bacterium | reverse complement strand
GGCCTCGGCGGCAGGCGGGGCGCCGTCGAGGACGAGCACGTACTCGCCGCGCGGCTCCACCTCGGCGGCGCGGGCGATCGCCTCGGCGAGCGTGCCCCGCCAGGTCTCCTCGTGCAGCTTGGTGAGCTCCCGGGCGAGGGCGACCCGACGATCGGACCCGCAGGCGGCAGCCAGGTCGGCGAGGGTGCGGGCGAGCCGGTGCGGGGCCTCGTAGAGCACGACGGTCCGGGGCTCGGCGGCGACATCGGCGAGCCGGCGCGTGCGGGCCGAGCCCTTGCGGGGCAGGAACCCCTCGAACGCGAACCGTGCGGTGGGCAGGCCCGACAGGACGAGGCCGGCGAGGGCCGCCGACGGCCCCGGGACCACCTCGACCGCCGCGCCGGTCGCGGCCGCGGCGGCGACGAGCGCCTCGCCGGGGTCCGAGATGCCCGGCATGCCGGCGTCGGACACGAGCACCACGGTCTCGCCGGCGCCGATGCGGCGCAGGACCTCGGGCACCACGCCGTCCTCGGTGTGGTCGTTCACCACCCGCAGCGCCGGGGCGCGCACCCCGATGTGGGCGAGCAGGCGACCGGTGCGGCGCGTGTCCTCGCAGCACACGACGTCGGCGGCGGCGAGCGCGGCGGCGGCGCGTGGCGCGAGGTCGTCGAGGTTGCCGATGGGCGTGCCGACGAGCACGAGGCGCCCGGTCATCGCTGCACCTCGAGGCGGTCCCCAGCGCACAGCTCCCAGGCCGCGAAGCACCCGGCCTCGGCCTCGATCACGTGGCCGCCCCGCAGCGACGGACGGGTCAGACGGCCCGGCACGAGGCGCACCGTGCGCCGCACGACGAGGTCCCGGTCGCACAGCGCCACGTCGATGGGGAACTGCATCCCGAAGGAGTGCACGGATCGGGTGCCCTCGAGGAGGAGGGCCCCCGCGAAGCCCGGGCGGCCGAGGAGCCCGCGCGCCCGCGCCCGGCGGTCGCCCGCGACCTCGATGCTCGCGAGCACCTCACCGTCGCGGAGGAGCCAGGCCACGGCGGGTCACACGTTGAAGCGGAACTCGACGACGTCGCCGTCGGCCACCTCGTACTCCTTGCCCTCGACGCGGAGCTTGCCCACGTCGCGGGCCTTGGACCACGAGCCGATCTCGAGGAGCTCGTCCCACTGGATGCACTCGGCGCGGATGAAGCCGCGCTCGAAGTCGGTGTGGATCACCCCGGCGCACTGGGGCGCCTTCCACCCGGCGCGGAACGTCCACGCCCGGGTCTCCTTCTCACCGGTGGTGAAGTACGTGCGGAGGCCCATGAGCAGGTAGGCGGCGTGGATGAACCGCTCGAGCCCGCCCTCGCCGAGCCCGAGGGCCTCCAGCATCTCGAGGCGCTCCTCGCCGCTGAACTGGGCGGCCTCGGCCTCGAGCTGCACGCACATGCCGATGACCTCGGC
>CAZUYW010000163.1:2002-5491 GCA_964624775.1 uncultured Iamiaceae bacterium | reverse complement strand
GACTCGACCGCCTCGAGGTCGGCGAGGGCGAGCTCGATCTCGAGGACGCGGAGGCACTCGAGCGGATCGTCGGGCCCGGGCACGTCGTCGTCGACGAAGGCCCGGAGCAGGAAGACCACGGTGTCGACCTCGCGGATGTGGGCGAGGAACTTGTTGCCCAGGCCCTCACCCGTGCTCGCCCCCTCGACCAGGCCGCCGATGTCGACGAACTGCACGCTCGCCGGGACGATCTTGCGGGTGTTCGACATCGCCGAGAGGAGGTCGAGGCGCCGGTCGGGCACCTTGGCCACGCCCACGTTCGGGTCCACGGTGGCGAAGGCGTAGGGCGCGGCGAGCGCGCCACCGCCGGCGAGTGCGTTGTACAGGGAGGACTTGCCCGAGTTGGGCAGCCCCACGAAGCCGAAGCGTTCCATCGGGCGTGCACGCTACCGGGCGGTCACCGAGCGGCCCGCAGCGAGGCGGCGGGCGGAGGGCCCGGCGGACATCAGAGGGTGGCGGCGATGAGGCCGAGCATCCCCGCGAGGATCACCAGGGAGGACACCAGGCGCCGACCGCCGAGCTCCTCCTTCAGCCACAGCCACCCGAGCAGGGCGCCGAGCACCACGGAGGACTCGCGGAGGATGGCGACGTAGCCCACCGGTGCGTGGCGCACCGCCACGAGGACCATGGCGTAGGCCGCCGCCGTGCACGCACCGGCCGCCGCCCACCGGGCCCGGTTCACCGGCCAGGCGGCCGCGAACGCCGGCCCGCGCCCCTGGGCGAGGAAGGCGATGGTGATGGCGCACGCCGATGCGGAGGACACGGCGAACCCGTAGGCGGCGCCGTCGACGCTGACCCGCGACCCGTGGGCGTCGACCACCGTGTAGGCCCCGATCGCCAGCGCGGTGACGAGCGCGTCGCGCAGGGTCCGCCCCGATGCCCCGCGGTCCACGAGCGAGCCGAGGGCGACGCCGACGACCACGATCGACGCCCAGGCCGCGAGGTTCAGGTGGTCGCCGAGGAGCAGCACGCCGCCGAGGGTGGCCACCATGGCGCCGCCACCCCGGGCGAGGGGGTAGGCCAGCGAGAAGTCGCCGTGGTGGTACGCGGAGACGAGGGCCAGCAGGTAGCCGACGTGGATGAGGGCGCTCAGGGCGAGCCACGGCGCCGCCACCCACCCCGGCCCGCCGAGCAGCACGACGATCGGGAGCACCATCACGCCGGCCGAGGCGAACATGCCCCACGCCGTGAGCTCACGGTCGGCCGGCGGTGCCGTCTTGAGGAACAGGTTCCAGGTGGCGTGCAGGACCGCGGCCGCGAGCGCGAGCAGGGTGGCGGCGACCACTCAGGCCTCGGCCAGGATGCGCTCGATCACGAGGGCGACGCCGTCGTCGTCGTTGGAGGCGGTCACCTCGTCCGCCGCGGCGAGCAGCTCGGGGTGGGCGTTGGCGACCGCGACCCCGAGGCCGGCCCACCGGATCAGCTCCACGTCGTTAGGCATGTCGCCGAAGGCCACCACGGACTCGGGGGGCGCGCCGTGCTCGACCAGCAGCCGCTCCACCGCGGCCGCCTTGTGCACGTCGGGGTGCGACAGCTCGAGGAACACCTCCGACATCGAACGGGTCACGAGCGCCCGATCACCGACCACCGCCTGGACCGCCTCGGAGCGGCCGGGCGGCGCATCGGTCGGGAACCGCACGATGAGCTTGGTGACCGGTTCGTCGAGGAAGGACCGGATCGGCGCGATGCGGACGTCGGCCTCGAGCGCCCGGCGGAGGGCCAGGGTCCGGACCCGCTCGTCGACGCCGAACTCGAAGCCCTGCTCGACGCCGAGGAGCGCCTCGGGGAACGCCGCCTCCAGGTCGTCGACCAGGCCGCCGAGCACCTCGGGCTGGAGGTCGACGCGGTGGACCAGCTCGTGGGCGACGGGGTCGTACACGCTGGCCCCGTTGGCGCAGACGACGAGCCCGTGGTCGCCGAGCTGGGCCAGCACGGGCGGCATCCAGCGGGGCGGGCGACCGGTGGCGATCACGAAGAGCAGGCCCGCCTCGTCGGCCGCGTCGAGCGCCGCACGGGTGCGGGGGCTGACCGTGCCGTCGGACCGCAGCAGCGTGCCGTCGAGGTCGGAGGCGATGGCCCGGAACCGCATCGGGCCGACGGTAGCGGGCGGTCGGCGACGCCCTGCAGCTGGGTACCCTCACCCCGTGCACCCGATCGAAGCGCTCGACCGCGTCGTCTACCTCCAAGATCGCGGCCTGGTGTCGGCCCGCAAGACCGCGGCGTTCGTGCGCGCCGCCGAGGTGCTACGGGCGCTGCCCGACGGGGAGCTCGAGGCCCGGCTGTCCGCCGGCACCCTCACCGAGCTGCCGGGCATCGGCCCGAGCACCGCCGAGGTGGTGGTGCAGGCGGCCGCCGGTCGGGTGCCGGATCGCATCGCCAAGCTCGAGGCGTCGACGGCGATCGACCTCGGCGAGGGCGCCGAGCTGCGCGGCCTGCTGAAGGGCGACTGCCACAGCCACTCGACGTGGTCCGACGGCGGCGCGTCGCTGCGGGCCATGGCCGAGACGGCGATGGCCCTGGGCCTCGAGTACCTGGTCGCCACCGACCACTCCCCCCGCCTCACGATCGCCCACGGCCTGAACCGGGACCGCCTGCTCGCCCAGCTCGACGAGATCGAGGCGCTCAACGCCGAGCTCGCGCCGTTCCGCATCCTCACGGGGATCGAGGTCGACATCCTGGTCGACGGCGATCTCGACCAGGACGAGGACCTCCTCGCCCGCCTCGACGTGGTGGTGGCCTCCGTGCACTCGAAGATCTCGATGCCGGATCCGCCGATGACCGAGCGGATGGTGCTCGCTGTCACCAACCCCCACGTCGACATCCTCGGCCACTGCACCGGCCGCAAGGTCGACCACCAGCGGCCCGACGCCCACGAGATCCGGCCCCGTTCCACCTTCGATGCCGAGATCGTGTTCACCGCCTGCGCCCAGTACGGCACGGCGGTGGAGATCAACTGCCGCCCCGAGCGCCAGGATCCGCCGGCCGAGCTGCTGGACCTCGCCCTCGACCTCGGCTGCTTCATCTCGATCGACACCGACGCCCACGCCCCGGGCCAGCTGGAGTTCCTCGCGTACGGCTGCGACAAGGCGGCCCGGCACGGCATCGACCCGAGTCGGATCCTCAACACGTGGAGCGCTGACGAGCTCCTCGCCTGGACCGGCACCGGCTCCGCGGCGTAGCGTCGTCATCCTTATGTCGAAGAAGACGGACAAGCGCAAGACCAACGCCCGGCGCAAGAAGGCGAACCACGGCACCAAGCCGAACGCCGGCCGCTAGGCCCGCGCCCCTGCTGCTGCGCAGCTAGGGGGTCGCCACCCGCACCGCATCGATGCCCAGCCCGGCGGCCACCGCCCGGGTTGCCTCGACGCACCGTTCCGGACTTCCCGACGCCTCGACCGCGCCGTCGACCACCTCGTGGATCGACGCCAGCGTCGCCGGGTCGATGATGGC
>CAZUYW010000163.1:0-1902 GCA_964624775.1 uncultured Iamiaceae bacterium | reverse complement strand
GCCGACGCGTAGCCGTCGCCCGCGTAGTGGGCCTTGTTGTGGTTCAAGATCCACTCCCCCTTCGGCAGCGCCGCGAGGTGGACGGTGAGGTCGACGCTCGGCGCGAACCAGCGGCCCGGGGTGGGACCGAGCTTCTCGAAGACGGCCGAGGGCATCATGTCGGCCGCGATCAGGAGCGCGAGCTGGTCGAACCCGCCGGTGGCATCGGTGGGCTGCCCCTCGAAGCGGAACCAGGTGGCGACCTCGGCCGCGCCGCGCGGGCTGTGATCCCAGGGCGGGTGCCCCATGGCGGCCCGCCCCTCCATCACGTCGAGCCAGAACGGGAACGCCGGACGCTCCGGGAAGCCGGACTCGGGCGGCGGCGGGTCCCGGTACGAGACGCACTCGTGAGGCGGGGGAACGGCGGGGAAGGCCAGCTCGGTGAACGTGAACCCCGACCGCTCGTGGCCGAACGCGGCGAGCGCGTGGAAGCCGGCGTCGGCTCCCGGCGCCCGCACCACGGCCGATGCCTGGGACATCGACCGCCCGCGGCGCACCACGTCGACGACGACCTCGACCTCGCCGGCGGGGACCGGACTGGCGAACACGCCGTGGATCGAGCGCAGCACCTGGTCGGTGCCGAGCTCGGCCTCCATGGCCCGCGCCGCGATGGCGGCGAGCACGCCGCCCTGCGGCACCATCGCCAGCATCCACTGCGGCCCGATGGTGGCGCGGTAGCGGCCCTCCCCCTCGGACCGGACGGCGGTGGCACCCCAGAAGGCGGCGTCGGTCATGGGGCGAGGGTAGGGGGACGGTCCGGCACCGCCGCACCGAATTCAGCAGGCGGGCTCCGCCACGTCGTCGATCCAGGCGAGGAGGCGGTCCTCGATCGACGCCAGGCCGTTCATCTCGGTGAGCGCCCTCGGTTGGGCGCGCACGCGCGCCGCCAGTTCGGCGGCGAGCGCGGGACGGCCGGCGAGCACGGCGAGCGGCGCCTGCTGCACCCGGATCGTGAAGAGCACGGCGCCGGCGCGGGGCAGGGCCCGCAGGGTCTGGCGCTCGCTCCGGAGCCAACAGCCCTCGGGGACGGCGACGCCCGCGGGCCCGGGCGGGCCGTCGGGCACGGGGGCGAACAGGTCGGGCGTGCGGTGGACGGTCCAGTTGCGGCGGGCCACGAGCACGTCGGGCCGGAGCCGGTCGAGGAAGCGATCGACCTTGGCGCTGAGCTCGGCCTCGTAGCCGGGGACCGGGCCGTGGATCGCCAGGGCCGAGCCGCCGAGCTTGTCGGCGAGGCGCCAGTGCGATGGGAAGCAGAGGACCGCGGCGTCGAGGTGGTGGGCACCGTCGCGCGGCACCATCACCACGAGGTCCTCCTGCGTGCGCCGGCCCGCCGCCTCGAGCGGGTGCACGCCGTCGGCCACCGGCACGTCGGCGAGCTCAGGCCGCTGCGCCCGCTCCCAGGCGAGCACGAGGTCGAGCACCTCGGCACCGGCCGCCTCGGTGCCCGGCAGCGCCCCCATCACCTCGTCGTGGCGCTCGGCGAGGAGCGACGCCCGCAGCGCGAGCTCGGCGTCACGGTGCTCGTCGGGCAGCAGCCAGCGAGCGTCGTCGATCCGGGCCAGGCCCATCGCCAGCCACGGTGGCCCGTCGGCCGGGAACGCCAGCTCGTCGACCCAGCCGGGCACGCTCGGGGCACCGGTCACGGGATCGGGAAGGTTGACGGGTCCAGCCACAGCGACCCGGCCACGAGCAGCACGGCCACGATCCACCACACCACCAGGCCCTCGGTGGTCCGGCCCCCGGGCACGAAGCGCGTCGTGAGCTCCTCGACGCCGAGGCCCGTCGGGAACCGCGGCGAACCCTCCCGCGACGCGGCGAGCACGAGGCCGACCACGAGCACGCCGATGAGGCGCAGGACCACGT
>CAZUYW010000162.1:0-7026 GCA_964624775.1 uncultured Iamiaceae bacterium | reverse complement strand
CCTCCTGCCAGTCGACGATGCGGTTCAGCCAGGCCAGCTCGTCGGACGGGGACCCGAGCTTGTAGGCGAAGTGCGCGGCCACGCCGAACTCGGCCCGCTGGTGCATCTCGTTGGTGCGCACCTGCACCTCGAGCGGCTTGCCCTGGGGGCCCACGACGGTGGTGTGCAGCGACTGGTACAGGTTGAACTTGGGCATGGCGACGTAGTCCTTGAACCGGCCCTGCACCGGCCGCCACGTGGCGTGGATCGAGCCGAGGGCCGCGTAGCAGTCGCGCACGGAGTCGACGAGGACCCGGATGCCCACCAGGTCGTAGATGTCGTCGAACTGGCGACCCTTGACGACCATCTTCTCGTAGATGCTCCACAGGTGCTTCGGTCGGCCGCTCACCTCGGCGTCGACGCCGAGCTCGGCGAGGCGCTCGCGCACCTGCTCGAGCACCTGCTCGAGGTAGAGCTCGCGCTCGGGGGCGCGGGTGGCGACCATGTGGTCGATCTCGGCGTACTGCTTGGGGTGGAGGGTGGCGAAGCTCAGGTCCTCGAGCTGCTGCTTGAGATCCTGCATGCCGAGGCGGTGGGCCAGCGGGGCGTACACGTCGATCGTCTCGCGGGCGATGCGGGCCGCGGCCTCGGGCGACATGGCGCCGAGCGTGCGCATGTTGTGGAGGCGATCGGCCAGCTTGATCATCAGGACCCGGATGTCCTTGGCCATGGCCACGAGCATCTTGCGCATCGAGGCCGCCTGGCGGGCCGCCTTGGAGTCGAACTGGACCTTGTCGAGCTTGGTGACGCCGTCGACGATGCGGGCGACCTCCTCCCCGAACCGCTCCACGAGCTCGGCGGTGGTCACCCCGGTGTCCTCCACCGCGTCGTGCAGCAGGGCGGCGGCGATGGTGACGTCGTCGAGGCCGAGGTCGGCGACGATCTGGGCGACCGCGAGCGGGTGGTGGATGTAGGGCTCGCCGCTCCGGCGCATCTGGCCGGTGTGGGCGCCGGCGGCCAGCTCGTAGGCCTGCGAGATCATGGCCGTCGACGTCTTGGGGTGGTGCTCGCGGAACGACGCGAGCAGGGACGCGGTCTCGACCGAGGCGGGGGCGCTCGCGCGGCGCCACGGCAGCACCCGGCTGACGGTCGACATGGGTCCAGCCTACGGGGTCAGGCGCGCGCCGCCCGGCGGGCCCGGGCCTCCCCCACCAGGTAGAGCTCGTCGTGGGCCAGCGTGGCCCCGGCGAGCGCGGTGATCTGGCCGGGGCCGTCGTAGATCGGCGACACCTCGACCTGGTCGGCGCCCACGATGTCGAGGCCCCGCATGCCGAACAGCAGCTGGCGGGCCTGCCAGGTGGTGGCGCCGCCGACGACCGGCGTGCCCGTGCCCGGCGCGTAGGCGGGATCGAGGAAGTCGATGTCGACGGTGAGGTACGCGGGGCGGTCGCCCACGATCTCGTGGATGCGGGCGACGGTGGGCCCGACGCCCTGCTCGAGGAACTCGTCGGCCCAGATCACGTTGAAGCCGTGGGTCTCGTTGGGGGTGCGCATCCCGATCTGGATCGAGCGGGCGGGATCGATCAGCCCGTCGCGGGCCGCCTCCAGGAACATGGTCCCGTGGTTGCGGTGCGGGTCCTCCCAGGTGTCGGAGTGGGCGTCGAGGTGGATCAGGCTGAGCGGGCCGAAGCGGGCGGCGTGGGCCCGCAGCAGCGGCAGGGCCACGAGGTGGTCGCCGCCGAGGGACACCACCTGGGCGCCGCTGTCGAGGATGGTGCCGACCTCGCGCTCGACGGCGGCGAGCATGTCGTCGGGGTAGCCGGGGGCGAAGCCGATGTCGCCGTAGTCCACGACCCGGTGGGCGGTGAACACGCTGTGGTCCCACGGCCACAGGCCCGACGGGAACTCGGCGGACAGCGACGACTGCTCCCGGATCGCCCGGGGCCCGAGGCGGGCGCCGGGCCGGTTGGTCGTGGCCAGGTCGAACGGGATGCCGACGACGGCGAGGTCGAAGCTGCCGAGGTCGCGGCTGTAGCGGCGCCGCCCGAAGCTGAGCGTGCCGGCGTAGGTCATGTCGTAGGCCCACGAGTCGCTGATGTCGCCGCCGTCGGGATCCGAGGCGCCGAGCGGGAGGGGTGCGTCGGCCATCGGGCCTCCGGTGATCAGTCGTAGGTGAGGAGCGAGGTGATCGGGTGGTCGTCGCCCAGCACTGCCCGCCCGCCGAGGAAGGCAAGCTCGATCACGAACCCGAACCCGGCGATCTCCCCGCCGAGGCGCTCCACGAGGCGGGCCGTGGCCGCCGCGGTGCCGCCGCTGGCGATGACGTCGTCGATGATCACGACCCGTTCGCCCGGGGCGATCGCGTCCTTGTGGATCTCGAGGAGGTCGGTGCCGTACTCGAGCGCGTACTCCTCGCGCTCGATGTCCCACGGGAGCTTGCCGGCCTTGCGCACGGGCACGAACCCGGCACCGAAGCGGCATGCCACCGGGGCGCCGAAGATGAAGCCGCGGGCCTCGATGCCGAGGACCTTGTCGATGGGCTGGTCGGCGAACGGGGCGCCGAGGCGGTCGACGGCGTCGTTGAACGCCACCGGGTCCCCGAGCAGCGGGGTGATGTCCTTGAAGACGACGCCGGGCTTGGGGAAGTCGACGATGTCACGGACGTGGGCGCCCAGGTCGACGGTGGTCACCGCTTCTTGCCCTGCTTGCGGGGACGCGGGGCCGAGCCGAAGGGCGCAGCCGTGGCACCGGACGCGGAGGCCGACGAGGCCGCGGCCGCCAGCGTGTCGCCCTCGGTGGGCGTGGTGGCCGAGGCCTTGGCCGACTCGGCCTGCTCGGCGAGGCGGGCCCGCAGGTCGCGGTAGCGGGGCTCGCGCTCCTTGAGGAGGGCGAGCATCGGGGTGGCGATGAAGATCGACGAGTACGCCCCGGACAGGAGGCCGATGAAGAGCGCCAGGCCGAACTCCTGCAGGGTGGTGGCGCCGAGGGCGAGCGAGCCGATGACGAGCACCGACACGATCGGGATCAGGGCGGTGATCGAGGTGTTGAGCGAGCGCATCAGCACCTGGTTCATCGACTGGTTGGCCATCTCCGAGTAGGTCACCCGCAGCTTCTTGCCGAGCAGGCGCGTGTTCTCGTCGACGCGGTCGAACACCACGATGCCGTCGTAGATCGAGAAGCCCAGGATGGTGAGCACCGCGATCACCGTGGCCGGGGTCACCGCGAACTGGAACACGGAGTAGACGCCGATCACGATCAGGAGGTCGTGGAGCAGGGCGGCCACCGTGGCGACGGCCATCTTGAACTCGAATCGCAGGGTGATGTACAGCAGGATCGCCAGCAGGAAGACCACCAGCGCGTTGCGGGCCTTCTCGCTGATCTGCTTGCCCCACGAGGGACCCACCGTGTCGACGGTGACGAGCTGGACCTTGGAGCCGGTGAGCTCGGCGAGGCGGGTCGAGACCTCCCGGCCCCGGCTCTCGCGCTCGGCCTGCTCGAGGCGGCTCAGCTCGTCGACGTTGTCGCGCATCGCCGACGCCGCGGTGCGGGTGGCGGTGACGTCGTTCTTGGCCTTCTTCAGCGTGGCGGGCAGGGCGTCGATCTGGGCCTGGAGGTCCTTCAGCTCGGCCGGCACGGCGGTGGCGAAGGGCCCCTCGATGCCGTCGAGCTGGTCGCGGACGCCGTCGATGCTGCCCCGGGCGTCGGCGGGCACCTTGCCCCGCAGGTCCTCCAGGCTGGAGGACGCCTTGTCGAGGGCGACGGTGGTCTTGGCCGCCGGCTTGGCGGTGGCCTCGGCCTCGACGCGCAGCAGGTTCACGGTGCCCTTGCTGGTGTTCTGCGTGACCAGCTGCACCTTGTAGTCCTTGTACCCCAGGTCGGCCATGGCCTTCTGGACGTCGGCCACCTTGGCCTTGCCCGCGGGGATCTGCCAGACGGTGCCGCCGGTGAAGTCGATGCCCAGGTTGAGGCCCTGGGTGGCGAGCGACACGATGCCGATGGCGATCAGCACGCCGGAGATGGCGAACCACAGCTTCCAGCGGGGGACGATCTGCAGGTTGGTCTCACCGTGGTACAGGCGGCCGAAGACGCCACGGGTCGACGTCGGTGCGGTGGTGGTGGGCTCGCTCATGCCGACGCTCCCTCGGTGGTCGGGGCCCGGTCGAGCGCACGGGCGAGGCCGAAGAACTTCATCTCGGTGATCCTCTCGGAGCGACCGAGCAGGATGACCAGCGGGCGGGTGAACATCCAGGCCACCAGCAGGTCGAGCAGCACCGAGATGCCCAGGAAGAAGGCGAAGCCGCGCACCGGGCCGACGGTCAGGAACCACAGCAGCGAGGCGCCGATGAACGACGACACGTCGGCGGTGACGATCGTGCGGAAGGCGGCGTCGAAGCCTCGTTCGGTGGCGCCGCGCACCGACCGGCCGGACCGCACCTCGTCTTTCAATCGTTCGAAGAACACGACGTAGGAGTCGACGGTGGTGCCGACCGACACGACGATGCCGATGATGCCCGAGAGGCTGAGGGCGAGGCCCCGGCTCTCCGACAGCCAGCAGATGATGGCGTACATGAGGCTGCCCCACACCGTGAGGCCGGCGATCACCACCAGGCCGAGGCCTCGGTAGTACAGGACCATGTAGAGGGCGACGGCGGCGATGCCGATGAGACCGGCGATCAGGCCGGCCCGCAACGAGTCCTTGCCGAGGGTGGCCGACACCTGCTGGAGGGCGGCCTGCTCGAACTCGACCGGCAGGGCGCCGTAGCGCAGCACCAGGGCGAGGTCCTTGGCCTCGGACTGGGTGAAGTTGCCGGTGATCGTGAACTCCTTGGAAGCCAGATCGGCGCCGTTGACCGCAGGAGCCGACAGCACCTTGCCGTCGAGCACGATCGCGATGGCGCCGTGGCCCTCGGAGCCGACGGGCGGGCAGGTGGACTGGCCGCTGTAGCAGGCGTTCATGGCGGCGTTGGCCTTGTCGCGCTGGGAGCCCTTCACGTTGACGAGCACCTGCCACTGGCCCTGGGAGAGGGCGGCCTGGGCGCCGCTCAGGGCGTCACCGCTGAAGCCCACCGGGCCGAGGGTGTAGAGGACCTTGTCGTCGTCGGACGGGAACACGCCGCCCCCGGCCGGCACGCCCGCCGGGAGGGTGGTCGTGGTGGTCGAGCCGCCCGTGCTGGTGCCGGCACCGCTGCACGACGAGGTGCTCGCCGAGGTCGACGAGGGGGCCGTGGTGGTCGTGGTGTCGCCGGCCGCGGCCGTGGTGGTGGTCGACCCGCCCGGGGCCGTGGTGGTCGTGGTGGTGGGCGGGGCGGTCGTGGTCGTGGTGGTGGTCGTCGTGGTCGTGGTGGTGGGGGCGAACTGCGCGGGCAGCGCGCCCTCCCCCGGGGCGATGCCGACGACCCCCATGCCGCCCTCGGTGGTGCTCGAGGGTGCGGTGGTCGTGGTGGTCGTGGTGGTCGAGCCCTTCGGCTTGGTGGTCGTGGTGGTGGACCCCTTCGACCCCTTGGGCTTGGTGGTCGTGGTGGTCGACCCCTTCGACCCCTTCGAGGGCTTGGCCTGGGGCGCATCGGGGTTGGCGGCGGCGGAGATCACCGGGCGGAACTCGAGGCGGGCGGTGCAGCCCACGAGGGACTCGGCCTTGTCGCGGTTCTTCACGCCGGGGAGCTGCACGATGACGGTGCGGCCCTGGCGGGTGATCTCGGGCTCGGCCACGCCGAGGCCGTCGACGCGCTGGCGGATGATGTCCTTGGCCTTCTCCACGCTCTCCTCGGAGGGGAGCCGGCCCTTGACCTCCTTGGCCTGCAGCACGACCGAGAAGCCGCCCTGCAGGTCGAGGCCCAGCGAGGGGTGCGAGTCCGTGGCGAACGCCAGGCCGAGCGACCCGAACGCCACCACGATGATCAGCAGCAGCGGGGTGAGCAGGGATCGCCGGCTCATGCGCCCGCCTCCCCGTTCGTCGCCTGCACGTCGTCTCCCACGGTGTCCTCCACCTGCGTCGAAACCGGTTCCCCCTGGGCGGGCTCGGCGACGACCCGGCGCGCGATCGCCGGGCGGGCCAGGGTCAGCTCGACCCCGGGCGCCACCTCGATCTGCACCGTCGCCTCCGCGACCGCGGTGATCCGCCCGTGGATGCCACCGGCGGTGATCACCTCATCCCCGACCTCGACGGCGGCGACCAGGGCCTTCTGCTCCTTCAGGCGCTGCTGCTGGGGTCGGATGAGCATGGCCCAGCCGACGGCGATCAGCGCGATGGTGATGAGCAACGGCACAGCGGTTTCCGTTCGAATCGGGGAAAAACCTCGTGCACCTTAGACCGCTGGTCTGACAGCGACGGGATCAGCCCCACACGTCGAGCACGGCGCGCCGGGCGGCATCGAAGCGCCGCTCGGCGACGGCGGCCCGCAGCCCGACGACCAGGTCCGACAACCAGGCCACGTTGTGCACCGTGATCAGGCGATCGGCGGTCGGCTCGCCGACCCGGTGGAGGTGGCGCAGGTAGGCCCGGGACCACCGGGCGCACACGGGGCAGCCGCACGCGGGGTCGAGCGGGCGCTCGTCGCGCTCGAACTCCTTGTTCTTGATGCGGATGCGCCCGGTGGAGGTCAGCACGGTGCCGTGCCGGGCGTGGCGGGTGGGCAGCACGCAGTCGAACAGGTCGATGCCGAGGCCCACCGCCTCCACGATGCTCGCCGGGTCGCCGACGCCCATCAGGTAGCGGGGCTGGTCGGCGGGCAGGTGCTCGAGGGCGGCGGCGAGGGCAGGCAGCATCTCGGCGCGGGTCTCCCCCACCGACAGGCCGCCGACCGCGTAGCCGTCGAACCCGAGGCCGGTGATCTGGCGGGCCGACGATCGGCGCAGGTCCTCGTCGAGGCCGCCCTGCACGATGCCGAACTGGGCCTGGTCCAGGCCCCGGCCCACCCGGGCATCGGCGCCGGCGAGGAAGGCGGCCCGGCCCCGCTCGGCCCACAGCGCCGTGCGGTCGACCGCGGCGCGGATCACCCGCGGGTGCGAGGGCAGCGGCGGGCACACGTCGAGCACCCTCTGGATGTC
>CAZUYW010000161.1:0-7141 GCA_964624775.1 uncultured Iamiaceae bacterium | reverse complement strand
ATGCGCGTCCTCGGCCCGCTCACCTTCGGCGTCTACCTCTGGCACTACCCGGTCATCCGCCGCACCGCCGAGCACGTCGACCTCCCCCTCCTCGGCCTGTGGAGCTGGGCGCTCCTCGCCGCCGTGTCGATGGCCGCCCTGACGTACCGTTTCGTCGAGCTGCCCGTGGACCGCTTCCGCCACCGCCACCTCGGACGCACCTCGTCCGCCCCCGCACCCGAACCCGCCGACCGGAGTCCACGATGAGCCCCAGCCCCGAGCAGGTGCCCGACGCCCCCGTCGACGAGGTCCGCGCCCGCCGCCGCCGGCGCAGCCTGCGCTACGTGGCCTCCCTCGACGGCCTGCGCGCCATCGCGGCGCTGGGCGTGGTCATCATCCACACCGAGAGCGAGTCGGACGCGTCGATCCGCGCCTACGTGTACACGGGCGCGGTCGTCGGCCCGTTCTTCATGCTGTTCTTCGCGATCAGCGGCTTCGTGCTCTACCGCGGCTGGGCCCGCCGCCACATGGCGCTGCGGGTGCGGCGCCGCGGCGAGCGCGAGGCCGTGGACCGCAAGGCGCCCGACGGCGGCGCGGACGGGCGCACCGGCTCGTACCTGGTCCGGCGGCTGCTGCGCATCTACCCGCTGTACTGGGTGGTCGCCACCGTCGCCCTGATCGTGTCGAGCAACGGCACCCACCACCAGCCGCTCGACTACGTGCAGGTGTACCTGCTCCTGCCGTTCCCCAACCCGCAGGCCCTCGTCGACCTCGGCCTCGGGATCGTGGTGTGGACGCTCATCATCGACGTGGTCTTCTACATCTACGTGGCCGGGCACGGCGCGGTCATGTACCGCCTCATCCACGCCCTGCGGAACCGCTACACGCCCTTCGTGATCGAGACCACGGTCCTGTTCCTCATGGCGGCCACGTTCGTGATCGCAGGCCTGTTCGTGCCGGCGCCGGTGACCGCCCTCGTGTGCCTGCCGGCCGGCATGTGGTTCGCGGTCTGCGAGGCCGAGCAGGAGATCATCGGGTACAAGCTCGGCTTCTTCACCACCCTCGTGCGCATCTGGCCGCTGGTCGCCGTGCTGTACCTCACGGTGGGCCCGGTGGTCGTCGAGTCCGCGGCCAAGGCGGCCGACTACGGCGAGCTGCTGTCGACCCAGCCGCTGATCCACTTCCTGCTGGTCCTCCTGTCGCTGTGGGTCCTGATCGTGATCCTGTGGGCGCCGCGGTCGTGGGCGATCAACCGCTGGCTCACCTCGCGGCCCATGCGCGCCGCCGGCCTGCTCACCTACGGCACCTACCTGTGGCACCCGGTGGTGCTGCTCCTGCTCGAGGAGCACCTGCCCGACGCCGGGCTCGGCACCAACCTGGTGATCACCGTGGTGGGCTCCACCTGCCTCGCCGCGATCACCTACGCCATCGTCGAACGGCCCCTCGCCAACGTGCGCCTCGACCTGCGCGGCGACCGCCGCCGGCGCCCCGACCCCCAGGAGGGACCGCCGTCGAGCGGGTCCCGCGCGCCCGCCGGGTGACGGCCACCACCTCGCCCGCCCCCGCCGGCCGTCGCCGCCGACCGGTCCTGTCGGCCGGCACCTGGTGCGCGCCCATCACCGGGTTCCGGGCGATCGCCGCCATGTTGGTGGTGATCGGCCACTCGTTCATGGCGGCCACGATCTTCCCGTTCGCCGGGGTGATCCACGTCATCGGGTTCATCGTCCCGACGTTCTTCGTGATCTCCGCCTACGCGCTGTACCGGCCCTTCATGGTGCACCAGCTCAAGGGCGAGGCGCCGCCGGCGGCCGCCGGCTTCTGGTGGCGGCGGTTCCTGCGGGTGTACCCGCTGTACTTCGTCGCCCTCAGCGCATACCTGCTGCTGCTCCCCGGGGTCCGTCCGGCCAGTGGATCGATCCTCGACTACCTGAAGCTCTACAGCTTCCTGCAGGTGTACGACGCCGACCTCTCCCGGTTCAGCGGCATCCCCGCCGCCTGGTTCCTGTGCGACGAGGTCGCCTTCTACGCCCTCGTGCCGGGCATCGCGCTCGTCGCCCGGAACCTCACCGCCCGCCTCGTCGGCGCACGGGGCCCGGCCCGCCCGGCCACCGTGCTGGCCGCCCACACCTGGGTCGCCGTCGCCATGATCGTGATCGGCCAGGTCAGCCGCACCTGGCTGATCCTGCGCCACTACCCGTCGGCCACCTCGATCCCGATCGCCAACCTCGACTACTACGGGTTCGGCATCCTGCTCGCCGTGGGCAGCCTGCGCGAACGGGCGGGCCTCGGACTGCCCCGCTGGGTCGACCAGCTGCGCCGCCTTCCCTCGCTCGGCCTCGGCGTCCTGGTCTTCGGCTCGGTCGTGATGGGCGTGCTGGCCCGCCATCCGGGCACCAACTTCTCGCCCACCGAGGACGTCCAGCGCTACGCGCTCTACTCGATGATGGTCGTGCCGTTCATGGTGGTGCTGGTGCTCGGTCGCCAGGACGGCGGGTACAACCGTCGCCTCGCGTCGGCCCGGTGGGCTTGGCTCGGCGCCCTGTCGCTGCACGTCTACCTGTGGCACCAGGGCATCCTCGGGGTGTTCGATCGCTACGTCACCGAGCTCGCCAAGCTCGAGATCGGCACCCGTTGGCTCACCGCGATCATCGTGGCCGGCGGGGCGCTCGTCCTCACGATCGCCTGGTCTGCGCTCACCCGCCCGGCGCTCGACCGGCCCTACGCCCGCTGGTCCAAGGCCCTCCCCCGCCCGGCCGACGCGGCACCGCTGCCCGCCTGGACCCGGCCCGCCGCCATCGGCGTCGCCGTCGCCCTGCTCGCCTCGGGCGTGGTCCTCGCCCTCGCCTACGGCGGCTCGCCTGCCGAGGCCCGGGGCGGGGTCGAGCTGATCACCGTCACCGGCGTGCACCCGGGCGACACCGTGACCGCGTCCCGCCGGGGCGAGGCCAGCTACGGCGACGCCGACGAGCGGGGCACGAAGGTCCTGCGCGGGCTGCGGCCCGGCCGGTACGCGGTCGAGGTCCGGCGCGGCGATCGGCTGGTCGTGCGCACCCACGCCACCGTCATGGACCCCGACGACCACCCCGTCGCCTCCTGGTACGACGGCCGCAGCCTCCACGAGGGCATGAACGAGATCACCACGCGCGACGGCACCCGCCTCGCCGCCTACGTGCGCCTGCCCGGCCCGGCCGACAAGGGCCCCTACCCCACCGTCGTCGAGTACTCCGGCTACCAGATCGCCGACCCCGACGTCACCCAGCCCGCCTCCGCCGTCGCCCGCGCCCTCGGCTACGCCACCGTCGGCGTGCAGGTGCGGGGCTCGGGCTGCTCGGCCGGGGCGTTCGAGATGCTCGGGGCCGCCACCGCCGCCGACGGCTACGACGCGGTCGAGACGGTCGCCCGCCAGCCGTGGGTCCGGGGGCACGAGGTCGGGCTCGTCGGCTTCTCCTACGGCGGCCTCGGCGCCCTCGAGGTCGCCGCCACCCGCCCGCCGTCGCTCAGCGGGGTCGCCGCCCTCTCCGTCTACGGCGAGGCCTGGGAGGCGTTCCACCCCGGCGGCCTCGACAACTCGGGCTTCCCGGTCGGCTGGATGCAGGACTTCCAGCGCGACGTCGCCCCGGCCGGGGCCGACTGGGTCCGCGCCCGCATCGCCGACGGCGACACCGCGTGCCGGCGCAACCAGCAGCTGCACGGCCAGGCCGTCGACCTGAAGGGCACCTACCTCGGCGACGTGCCGAACGACGGGCGCTTCGACCCGATCTCGGTGGCGACGTGGGCGCCGTCGATCACCGCCCCGACGTTCCTGGCCGGGCAGTTCCAGGACGCCACCATCGGCAGCGACCTCGCCGATGCCTTCGGTCGGTTCCGGAGCAAGCGGCTCACCATGGTGCTCTCGAACGGCACCCACGGCGACGGCGTCGCGCCGCAGGTGCTGCGCCGGATGGACCAGTTCCTCTCGCTCTACGTCGCCGGCCGCACGCCCGGCCGCTTCGACACCGAGGAGATCCTGCGCACCACCCGGCCCGACGCCAAGGCCGACGCGGCCAAGGTCCCGGTCGGGCCCGCGCCGCCGGTCTCCTTCCCGAAGGGGACCTCGCTCGCCGACGCCCGGCGCGCCTACGAGGCCTCCCCGCCCGTCGAGGTGCTGTACGAGTCCGGCAACACCAGGCCCGCCGGCGCGGCCACCGCGGCGTCGTCGGCCACGTTCGCCTCCTGGCCCCCGCCTGACGCCGCCGCCACCGCGTTCGCCCTCCGCGCCGACGGGACGCTGGCCGACGGCCCGACCGACGAGGCGACGGACCCGGCCACGTTCCGCACCGACCCCGACGTGAGCGGCGACGCCTACAACATCGAGGGCAGCGACCTCGCCACCAACACGATGTCGGAGTGGGTCCAACCCGACCCCGACACCGCCCGCTCCTGGGTGAGCGCGCCGTTCGACCAGTCGGTGTCGCTCACCGGCACGGCGTCGGTCGACCTGTGGATCCGCTCCGACGTCCGCGACCCGCAGCTCCAGGTGGGCCTGTCGGCCGTCGACCCCGAGGGCGAGGAGACGATGCTCCAGGTCGGCTGGCTCGACACCCGGTACCGCAGCCTCGACCCGTCCAGCACGCCGCTGCGTCCGGTCCACCGGTGGGACCGGCGGCGCCACCTCCCCACCGACACCTGGGTCCAGGTGCGCGTGCGGGTCGGGCCGATGGGCCAGATCGTGCGGGCCGGGTCCCGCCTCCGCCTCGTGGTCGGCACACCCGGCGCCGGCCAGGTCCAGTGGTCGTTCTTCCCGCCCGCCTCGGGCGCGGCCACGGTCGACGTCGGCCAGGGCGGCGCCCACGCCTCGGTGCTGCAGATCCCGGTCGTGGCCGACCCCGCCGTGCCGGATCGCACGCCCGGCTGCGGCGACCTGCGGGGCCAGCCCTGCCGCACCTACGAGCCGCTCGGTGCCGGCTCGGGCGACGGGCGATGACCGGGACCGCTGGCCCGGCCCGGCTCGGCGTGGTGTTCCCCGAGCTCCCGTTCGGACCGGCCCGGTGGGGCGAGATCGGCTCGCTCGCGGCCGACGCCGAGACCGCCGGCGCCGACTCGATCTGGCTCACCGACCACCTGTACTGGCACCGGCCCGCGGTCGATGTGCTCGGCGCCCTCGCGCTGGTGGCCGCGGCCACCGAGCGGGCGATCGTCGGCCCGTGCGTGCTGCAGCTGCCACTGCGCCCGGCGCCGCTCGTGGCCAAGTCGATGGGGTTCCTCGGCGCGCTGGCGCCTGGTCGCGTGGTGCTGGGCGTGGGGGCCGGCGAGCACGAGGGCGAGTTCACGGCCGCGGGCCGGGCGGAGGCCTTCGCCCGTCGTGGCGCCGCGCTCGACGCGGGGATCGACGAAGTGCGGGCCCTGCTGGCACCGGGCGCCGACGGGACCGGGGATCGCTACCAGATGCGGCCCGGGGGCGCGCCACCGATCTGGGTCGGCGGCCGGTCGGGCGCAGCTCGGCGCCGCGCTGCCCGGCTCGGCGATGGCTGGGTGCCCCACCTCGTGCGCGCCGCGGACCTCGCCCGGGACCTGCCCCGCCTGGCCGACGACGTCGATGCCGCCGGGCGTCCCCAGGACGCCGTCGCCCGCGCTGCGGTGGTCGCCGTCGCGGTCGAGACCGGGCCGACCGCACGGGGCGCGCACCGGGATGGGGCGCTGGCCTGGCTGGGCGAGCTCTACGCGCTGCCGCCCCGGGCGTTCGAGCGCGTGCTCGTGTCGGGTCCGGCCGATCAGGTGGCGGCCGAGCTGGTGGCGATGGCCGACGTCGGCCTCGACCACGCCGTCCTCTTCCCCGCCGGCCCCGACCCCGTCGCCCAGCTCGCCGCCGTCCGCCACGCCCTCACCCCCTGACCCCCCTCGGTTCTTCGCCGCGTTCTGGCTCTCCGTCGACCAGAACGCGGCGAGGTTCCCGAAACCGGACACGAGCTCCCCGTTCTTCGCCGCGAATCGGCTTCTGGCCGACCCGTTCGCGGCGAAGAACCGACGCGCGGTTAGCGGGCGAGGGCGGCGGCGATGGCGGACGCGGTGGCGACGACGGCGGGGCCGAAGCGGACGCCGGGGTCCTGGCCGAGGCGGTCGATCGGGCCCGAGATGCCGACGGCGGCCGCCTCCCCCGCGGCGAGGCCGGGCACCAGCGCGGACACCGAGGCCACTCCCGGCGCCCGCTCGCCGACGCTGGCCAGCCACCCCTCGGGCGCCGCCTCGCCGGCGAGCAGTCGGCCTGCCGACCCGGCACCGAGCGGCAGGCGGGCGCCCTCGGCGACGATCGTGCGCAGCTCGGCCGACGACTCGAGCGACAGGAGGCAGATCCGGTGATCACCGTCGCGCACGTAGAGCTGGGCGCTCTCGCCGGTGGCGTCGCGCAGGGCGTCGAGCGCGGGGCGGGCCACCTCGGTGAGGGGCCAGTCGGCGGCGGCGGCCCGGCCCAGCCCGATGAGGTGCAGGCCGAGGGCGAAGCGCCCCTCGGCGTCGCGGCGCAGCAGGCCGTGGCCCTCGAGGGCGACGGCGAGGCGGTGGGCGGTGGCCCGGGGGATGCCGGTGGCGGTGACCAGGTCGGCCAGGGCGATCGGCCCGTCGGCGGCGGCGACGGCGTCGAGCACCGCCATCGACTTGTCCAGGACGCCCACGCCCCCTACCATCGTTCCCATCAGGTGAACTGTCTATCCCACATAGTGAGATGAAGCAAGCCGACCACCGATGCGAAGGACCGTGATGACCGCTCCGAAGACCCTCAGCCAGAAGGTGTGGGACAACCACGTCGTGGCCCGCCAGGCCGGCGAGCCCGATCTGCTCTACATCGACCTGCACCTCGTCCACGAGGTCACCAGCCCCCAGGCGTTCGACGGCATCCGCATGGCGGGCCGCACCGTCCGCCGCCCCGACCTCACCCTCGCCACCGAGGACCACAACGTCCCCACCAGCGACACGCACCTCGAGATCGCCGACCCGATCTCCCGCAAGCAGGTCGAGACCCTCCGGGCGAACTGCGCCGAGTTCGGCATCACCATCCACCCGATGAACACGCCCGGCCAGGGCATCGTGCACATCATCGGCCCCGAGCAGGGCTACACGATGCCGGGCATGACGATCGTCTGCGGCGACTCGCACACCTCCACCCACGGCGCCTTCGGGGCGCTCGCCT
>CAZUYW010000160.1:5514-7154 GCA_964624775.1 uncultured Iamiaceae bacterium | reverse complement strand
GAGGAGCCCCCCGCCGAGGGGTAGGTCAGTCCGCCTGGCGGCGCAGCACCACCGAGGCCCGGCTGGCCTGGTCCCGGAACGCACCCGACGAGACGTCCTCGTCCCAGCGCGCCCCGCAGCTCGGGCAGGCGCACGAGTCCATCTGCACCGTGCCGACGTAGAGCCGGGTCACGTCGGTGCCCTCGCAGAAGGGGCAGCGGCGATCTCGTGCGGCGCTCGACGACACGAGTCGTGACACTAGCGAAGGCACTTCCTCGCCGCGTGGCACCCTCGTCAGCGCGCCGATCCCCGAACCTGACTGGTCGGTCAAGTCGCGGGTAGCGTGCCGCCATGACCGTTGACTACGAACTGCGCGGCCACATCGCCGTGCTCACCATCAACCGCCCCCAGGCTCGCAACGCCGTCAACACCGACGTCGCCCAGGGCATGGAGGCGGCCATCGACCGCCTCGAGGCCGACGACGACGCCTGGGTGGGCGTGCTCACCGGTGCCCAGACCGAGAAGGGCTGGATCTTCTCCGCCGGTGCCGACCTCAAGCAGATGAGCGTCGATCCGGGTGGCATGGTGACCGCCAAGGGCGGCTTCGCGGGCATCGCCACGCGCGAGCGCACCAAGCCGATCATCGCCGCGGTCGACGGCCCGGCCCTCGCCGGCGGCACCGAGATCGTGCTGTCGTGCGATCTGGTCGTGGCCTCGGAGACCGCGGTCTTCGGCATCCCGGAGGTCAAGCGCAACCTGGTCGCCGGCGCCGGCGGCCTGTTCCGCCTCCCCCGCAAGATCCCGCGCAACATCGCCATGGAGCTGGCCCTCACCGGCCGCCTGGACTTCCCGGCCGAGCGGGCCTACCACTTCGGCCTGGTCAACAAGCTCACCGCCGAGGGCGAGGCCCTGGCCGGCGCCATCGAGCTGGCCGAGCAGATCACCCAGGCCGCGCCCCTCGCCGTGCGCGAGAGCCGGGCCATCATCCTGGCCGCCACCGATCAGCCCGACGAGGTCGGCTGGAAGCTCTCGGGTGAGGGGATGATGAAGATGTTCGGCACCGAGGACTTCGGCGAGGGCCTCACCGCGTTCATCGAGAAGCGCGACCCCCAGTGGAAGGGCCGCTGAGCCCGATCAGGTGATGGTGTCGATGATGTGGTGATCGTGCAGGAGCTCGGCCAGGCCGGGCGCCAGCCGATGCTCGGCCACATCAGCCAGCGGCACCCACCGCGCCTCGACGGCGTCGTCGCCCGCGACCGGGTCGGCCTCCTCCAGGAGGCTGACCCGGAAGGCGAGCACCACCGTGTGCGGGTGGTCGAGGTCGTCGAGGAGCTCGACGGGGCCGAGCAGCTCCCCGCAGATCCCCTCGATGCCGGTCTCCTCGCGGAGCTCCCGCAGCACCGCCTCGGCGAGCAGCTCCCCCGCCTCCACGTGCCCGCCCGGCGCCGCCCAGGTGCCCGCAGCCGGACCGTGCCCGCGGCGCACCAGCAGCAGGCGGTCGTCGTCGGTGACGATCGCGCTCACCGCGAGCGCCGGGCGCGCCCTCATGCGGGCTCCTCGGGGTCGAACGCGCGGTGCACGACGATGGCGCGTGCGGTGAGCCCGAACGTCTCGAAGAAGTTCTTGGTGTCCCGGTCGCCGGGGAGCGCGAGCGCATCGAT
>CAZUYW010000160.1:0-5414 GCA_964624775.1 uncultured Iamiaceae bacterium | reverse complement strand
AGGGTGGGCTCGACCGGCGCCGGACGGCCCTGGTGGCGGGCCCACAGTGCACCGCCCCGGTGCGGTCGCAGCTCGGCGAGCGCGACCTCCGCGAGGTGGGTCAGTGCCGGCAGGTCCGCGGGGCCGGCTCGGCGAGCCCCCTCCACACCTCAGCCCGCCTGCAGCTGATCGATCTTGCCCAGGATCGTCTTGCGTCCCCGGTGGGCCGTCTCGTACCGCCGGACCGCCTCGAGCTCATCGGCCTCGAGGCCCTCCAGGCGCGGGATGACCTGCGAGGCGGCGAGACTGTCGTAGCCCGCGATCGCGAGGGAGGCGGCGTCGGGTCCGGCCTGGGCCGTCGCCGATGCCGGCGCGGGCGCATCCGGCGCCGACGTCGGCGCGGGCGCGGTGTCGGGACCCGCCTTGGCGGCCACGCCGGTGAGCAGGGCCTCGGCCCGGTCCTGCAACGGCCCGAGGTGCTTGGTGGCCTGCGCCTGCCCCTGCTGCACGGCGAACTGGCCGATGACCTTGGCCATCTGCACCTGGGCCCGGCCGCGCTCGACGAAGGTCGGGAGGAGGCGCCGGGCTTCGAGCGCGAAGCCGAGCGGTGCGTACACGAGCGCCTCGACGGCGCTTTCCACGGGGCCCTTGTCCTCGGTCACCGGACCATGTTGGTCCATCGGGACCGACGCTCCAAGCTTGGCGGGCGATGCCTCAGGGTCGTGCGCCGAGCCGCTCGGTCAGGGCGTCGATCGCGGCGAGCACCCGCACCTCCTGGGTGGGCGGTTCGACGCAGGCCGCCAGCAGCGCCGCTGCCCGGTCCGGGTCGCCGGCGTCGAGGCGCAGCTCCGCCAGGGCCAGGGCGGCCTGGCGCCATGCGTCGGTGCGGTCCGCCGGGTCGCACGGGCCTGCCGCCTCCTCGAGCAGGAGCTCGGCGTCGGCCCCGCTCCCCCGCCGTCGGGCCACCTCGGCCAGCACGAGCAGGCACCGCAGGCCGCTCTCGTGATCGCCGATGCCGGCCCGGACGAGGGCCAGCGCCGATCGGGCGTGGCGCTCGGCGATGTCGACGTTCCCGGCCTCGAGCTCGACCCGTGCCAGCTCACCCATCAGGCGCGCGTCCTCGCCGACGTGGGCGAGCTGGCGGCTCGAGGCGATGGCGCGCTGCAGGATCGCCCGTGCGGCACCGGTGTCGCCCTCCACCCGAGCCGCCTGGGCGGCCACCACGCGCACAAGCGCGAGCCCCCACGGCTCGCCGAGCTCCTCGAGGTGCCACTCGGCGGCACCGGCCAGCTCGGCGGCCTCGGCGGTGTGGCCCAGCGCGAGCAGCGCCGCCGCCTCGAGGGTCGCGGCGGTCCACTCCCCCCACGGATCGCTGTTGCGGGCGGCGACGGCCCGCAGGTTGCGGGAGACGTCGAGGCACCGCTCGGGCTGACCGGATTGGAGCATCGTGAAGGCCAGGAGGCCGAAGCACCAGCCGAGCGTGCCCTGATCGGTGCCCGCTCCCTGCGCCATCGCCTCCCACAGGTGGGCCTGGGCCGTGGCGGCCTGTCCCGAGAGGAACTCGCACCAGCCCAGGTAGCGCAGGGTCTCGGCCCGTCGGGCCGACGCACCCCACTGCTCCTCCATGGCCGCGGCCCGCTGCAGCCGGGGCAGGGCGGCCCGGAACCGTCCGGCGGTGATGTCGCTCCAACCCTGGAGCCGCAGGGCGTCGATCTGGCCCTGGACGTCGTCGAGCTCGCGCCAGCGCGCTGTCGCCGCGTCGAAGCGCTCGCGGGCGAGGTCGACGTCGCCGCGCAGCCGGGAGACGGCACCCAGGTGCGCGAGTGCGGTGGCTTCCCGTGCAGGGTCGCGCCCGGCCGTGCGGCGCAGGACGTCGTCGAAGGCCTCGGCCGCGTCGTCGAGGTGCCGCAGCTCGAGCAGCACCTGCCCGTGCTCGACCACCACATCGAGGTAGCGCTCGTGGTCGAAGGTGCCGAGATCCCGCGCCCGTCGGTACCACTGGTCGGCGTGGAAGAACCCACCACGCCCGGCCTCGTCCCGCGCCGCACGGGCGAGCGCCTCGAACGCCGCACCCGCCAGACCAGGATCGGTGTGGTCGACCGAGCGGGCCAGGACGACCGCCCGCTCGTAGTGGTGGGCCAGGAGCGAGACCGTCGTGGCCGCCCCCTCCCCCGCCGGCGCGGTGCGGTCGAGCCAGGCTGCGAACTGCGCATGGCGGGCCGCTCGCTCGCCGATGGGCAGCGACGCGTAGGCCACGTCACGGGTCAGGACGTGGTGGAAGGCGTGATCGCCGGTGCCCTCGTCGGTCACCGGGTGCACGAGGCCGCGGGTGAGGACACGATCGAACACCGCCGCCGCATCGGGCAGATCGGTCAGGTCGAGCAGGGCCTGGCGCCAGAACCGACGACCGAACACGGCCGCCGTGGCGACGAGCGCCTTCTCCTCGGGTGGCAGGCCGTCGAGCCGGGCGCCGATCAGGGACCGCACCCCGTCGGGCAGGCCGGTCTCGAGCCCGGCCTCGGCGGTCGTCCACTGCCACCGACCGTCGTCCTCCACCAGCGCGCCCGTCTCGACGAGGTAGCCGACGAGCTGCTCGAGCAGGAGGGGGTTGCCGCCCGACGCCGCCACCAAGTGGTCGAGGGTGGCCGGCCCGACCCGGGCGGCCGCGTCGCCGCTCGCGTGCCCCTCGAGTAGCGCCATGGCCAGATCGGCGGTGGCCGCCGCACCGAGCGGCCCGAGCGAGCGCGTCGACCGACCCGCCCCGCCCACAACCTGCGGGCGCCGTTCGAGCAGGTCGTCACGCGCCAGGCCGAGGACGACCACGGGCAGGTCGGCGAACAGCTCGGGTACCTGGGCGACGAAGCGCAGCACCGTGTCGCTCGCCCAGTGCAGGTCGTCGACGACGACGAGCACCGGCTGGCGCGTCGCCAGGTCGGCGAGGACCGTGCGCACCGCGCCGAGCTGCTGATCGATGGCGCCCGAACGGGCGTGTCCCGTCTCCGATGCCGGCGAGCGCGCGATCCGGTGGCCGAGGCCGAGCAGCAGGCCGAGGCGGTCGCGCAGCAGCCGGCCGTCGGCTCCGGTCGTGCGGGCCAGGTCGGCGGCCGCCTCGCCGAGGCGCTGCTCCTGGGAGGAGCGGTCCACCGAGCTCGAGATGCCGAGGACGAGGCGTGCCAGCTCGGCGATGGGACCGAGCTCGCCGCCCGGCCCGTACGGCGGGCACGAGACCCACAGGATGCGCGCCCCGACCGGCGGCGACGCGACCTTGGCGGTGAGCTCCAGGGCCAGGCGCGTCTTGCCGACCCCGGCCTCCCCCACCACCGTGATGACCTCCGAGCGCGAGGCGGCGAGGCAGGTGCCGATGTCGCTCGCGAGCTCGCCGAGCGGCTGGGCCCGCCCGAGCAGCGGCGGGACCCGCCCGCCGCGCAGGGGCATGGTGATGTCGCGCACGCCGGTGGCGACCCACGCCCGGACGCGGTCCTGCTTCCCGGGCAGCTCGAGGTCGCCCCGCAGCTCGCACTCGACGGCGGCAGAGGCGAGCTGGCGGGTGCGGTCGCCGACGAGGACCTCCCCCGGGCGGGCGGCCGACACGAGGCGGTGGGCGGTGTTCACCACATCGCCGGTGACGGTGTAGCCCGACGACGGGCCGACCGCGCCGGCCAGCACCTCACCGGTGTTCACGCCGACGCGCAGGCGCAGGCCGGGGTCGACGGTGGCGAGCGCACCGCTGAGGGCGAGCGCCGCCCGCACCGCACGGTCGGCGTCGTCCTCGTGGGCGATCGGCGCGCCGAAGAGGCCCATCAGCTCGTCGCCGATGATCTTGTCGACGTGCCCGCCGTGGGCCTCGATCACCGGCACCAGCGCGTCGAAGCAGGCGTCGAGCAGCTCCTTGACGGACTCGGGATCGCGGTGCTCGGCGAGCGACGTGAACCCTTCGAGATCGGCGAACACCACCGTGACGATGCGGCGCTCCTCGACCGCGGGGTCGACGGTGACCGCCTGCCCGCACGCGGGACAGAACCGCGCACCTGCGGGCAGGACGCTGCTGCAACCGGTGCAGGTGGCCTCGATGCTCACCTGACCGGCACCCGAGGTCAGGTGAAGCGGGGCTTCATGGGGCAGTCCTCCCCGTCGAGCCCACCGGGGCAGTCGGTCCGCTTGGCGCTGAACTGGCTGGCCCGTACGAGCAGGAAGCACTCGGGACAGGGCAGTTCCTCGGCCGCCCGCGGCGCGACGCGGTCGCCACCGTCGGCACGGTCGTCGGTCGCGACCTCTTCCTCGTCCTCGTCGTCCTCGTCGTCGCCGGCCTTGATCCGGTCCCGCAGGATGGTGTCGAGGTCCTCCTCGACGTCGTCGGGGTCGGCGTCCTCGTCGTCCTCGTCGTCGTCGTCGCCCTTGCGATCGGCGCGCACCGGCAGCGGCTCGGCGTCGACGTCGTCCTCGTCGTCCTCGACCTCGACGACCTGATCGCCCACGACCACCCCGACCACGTCGAGCTCGTCGTCGACCAGGTCCTCGGCGTCCTCGAGATCGTCGTCGTCGAAGACGGCGTCGCCGTCGAGCTCGTCGTCCTCCACGAGGTCGTCGTCGTCGAGTAGTTCGTCGTCTGCCATGTCGTCCTTCACCGGCCTGGAGTCCTGTGGCGGGCTCTGTGCCCATCCCGCCCGCGGCGGATACTACGCGCGGGCGACCGGTTCCCCGCATCTCCGCCTGGTGACACCTGCCACCCGGGTCAGGTTCGGGCCGCCCGACGCTCCCGCCACGCCTGACGGAGCCGCCGCACGGTGCGCACGAGCGCCCACGCGACCGCGACCGATGCCACGGCGGCGACCACGGCCAGGATCCCCGCGAGCAGGGGGAACGCGAGCGCGAGGGTCACCATGGCGGCCACGATCCCGTCCTCGGCGAAGGACAGCACGATGTTGCTCACCGGCTCGGGCGACGCGTTGGCGGCGGCGCGGGTCGACGCCTTGGCCGCGTGGCCGGTGAGGGCGAAGCCGCCCCCGACGAGGCCGGCGAGGAGCGGCGAGGTGTCCCCGCTGGTGTGGGCGAGACCGACGCCGAGCAGCGCACCGCCCACGGGCCGCACCACGGTGTGCACCGCGTCCCAGGCGCTGTCGGCCCACGGGATCTTGTCGACGACGAACTCGAGCAGGTACAGCACGGTCAGCACGGCCAGGACCCAGGGTCGCTGGAGCTGCTCGGGCGTCTCGGCCCACCCGAGCCGGCCGGCGAGGCCGAGGAGCAGCGCGGTGCCGTAGACGTTGAGCCCGCTGGCCCAACCGGTGGCGGCGATGGTCCCGAACGGCACGGCCGACAGGATGGCAGATGGGCGCCGACCGCACCGGAGCGCGTCGGGACCCAGGCGCTGTGGGTCACTCGATGCGGGTGCCGTCGGGGCGGTGGACGTGGAGGGTCCCGTCATCGTCGCGGTG
>CAZUYW010000159.1:5715-7173 GCA_964624775.1 uncultured Iamiaceae bacterium | reverse complement strand
GGACGAAGTCGACCCTGGCGACGAACGCGCCGTCGGGCGCGATGGTCTGCTGGCACGTCGGGGCCCGCAGTCCCGCCGCGTCGATGATGCTCAGGAACTCTCGTTCCAGCCAGCTCTCGGTGCGCTTGCCATCGGCCCGCACCGTGAGCAGATCCTCGAGCGCGATGACGCCCGCCCGACCTCGGCAGCGCAGCCGCTCGAGCATCCACCAGAGCCACCTCTCGGTCGCAAGGTCGCGGCGCAGCGCCTCCTCGGCTGCTGGCTCGAACCGGGCACGGGAGCCCTCCCCGGGCATGCCGGCGAGGGTCAACAGGGTTCGGGCGACGCTCAGGCAGGGAACGCCCTCGACCGTGAGCACCTCGTCAGCTTCCAGATGGGTGGTGACGTGGGGGCGAGCGACGGCGCCCCGGTAACGGATGGCGGTGCCCAGCCTGATCGTGTGTGGCGGCGAGCCCGGGGAGAAGCCGGACAGATCGTGCAGCCAGGCGGCGGTGGTGTGCGACGCAACCCCGCCGGAGTCGAGGCAGGCCGCCAGCACTCGCTGGAGATCGGTGGCCGGCGCGCCCGGAATGCGGAACACCTGAGGTCCGAGCACCTCGAGGGAGCCCCCGGTCACGAGGCGACGCCGCCGTGTGCGGGAGATGCGGAGGTCGGCCAGGTCGGTTCGGCTGACGAGCCCGTGCTGGCGCTCGGCCCGGGCGGTGAGGGGGGATCGGTTGAAGGTCATCACCCCATCGAAGCGAGGGGGTCTGACAGTGGGCCGGCCCCGGGTCCCGTCGGCCAGCCCTCCCGTCGATACCTCCCGGTTCTTCGCCGCGATGTGGTCGCCAGCCAGCCACTTCGCGGCGAAGAACGGCGGCAGCTTGTCCGATCTTCTGAACCTCGCCGCGTTCTGGTCGCCCCAAGACCAGTTCGCGGCGAAGAACGGGAAACGGTCATGCCACCCGGGGTTCTTCGCCGCGATTGGGTCGACCTGGAGCCAGAACGCGGCGAAGAACTGATCGGGGGCCTGGTGGGTCAGGGGAGGGAGCGGGGGGTGCCGAGGCGTTGGAGGTGGGCGTGGACGGGGCAGGCGGGGTGGTGGGCGCCGGGGAGCCAGCCGGTCGACATGAGGAACTCGCCGGTGATCTCGCCGCCGGTGAAGCGGAACGTCCGGCGGAACAGGCGCACCCACTCGTCCTTGGGGAGCGGGTCGTGGGCGGTGAGCCACCCGTGGAAGCCGCCGTGGGAGGCCCGCATCCCGACGATCACCGCGGCGTTGGCGATGGCGGCGTCGACCTTCAGGCGGTTGCGGATGATCCCGGCGTCGGCGAGGAGTCGGGCTCGGTCATCGGGTCCGTACGCCGCGACGCGGTCGACGTCGAAGCCGTCGTAGGCAGCGACGAACGCGGCCCGCTTCTTCAGGATCGTCAGCCACGACAGCCCGGCCTGGTTGATCTCGAGCACGAGCCGCTCGAA
>CAZUYW010000159.1:0-5615 GCA_964624775.1 uncultured Iamiaceae bacterium | reverse complement strand
GGATCGTCAGCCACGACAGCCCGGCCTGGTTGATCTCGAGCACGAGCCGCTCGAACAGCACGGCCTCGTCGGCCACGGGGAACCCGTACTCGGTGTCGTGGTACGGGCCGTGCCACGGGTGGCCGGGGGCGACGGCGCAGTAGGACCCGGCCGGGACCCCGCTCGGGAGGTCGGCGGGCGGCGACGGCGGCGGGGGAGCGGGCATCGCCGCACCCTACGGCGGCTCGACGGCGGCCGGACGGGGGCGCCACGGGGTGCCGCCGGGGTGCCGCCGGGGTGCGGCGGCGGCGCCTACCGTCGCTGCGTGGCAGATGACATCGACCTCTGGGAAGCACACGCCGGCTGGTGGCAGGCCGGGTTCAGCGAGGGGGCGGACCCCGAGTACGAGGAGCAGATCCTCCCGCTCGCCGTCTCGCTGCTCGCCGGGCACGCCCGCGTGCTCGACATCGGCACCGGCGAGGGCCAGGTAGCCCGCCTGGCGGTGGCGGGCGGCGCCGACCTGGTGGTGGGCGTGGACCCCACCGCGAACCAGGTGGTGGAGGCCCGGCGCCGCGCGGGCGGCCCGGTGTACGCCCGGGCCGGGGCCGACGCCCTCCCGTTCCCCGACGGCTCGTTCGACGCGGTGATCGCGTGCCTCGTGTTCGAGCACATCGAGGCCGTCGACGAGGCCATCGACGAGGTCGCACGGGTGCTCCGACCCGGCGGCCGGTTCGCCTTCTTCCTCAACCACCCGCTCCTCCAGACGCCCGGCAGCGGGTGGATCGACGACCAGGTCCTGGACCCGCCGGAGCAGTACTGGCGCATCGGCCCGTACCTCGAAGAGGACAATTCGGTCGAAGAAGTCGAGAAGGACGTCTTCATACCCTTCATCCACCGGCCGATGAGTCGCTATGTGAACGCGATGGCCGACGCCGGTCTCACCCTGCGCCGCATGTTGGAGCCCGCCCCGCCCCCGGGGTTCCTCGCCCGCGCGGCCGAGTACGTGGCCGCCGCCTCGATCCCGCGCCTGCTCGTCCTGGTGGCGGAGCGCGACGGCTGATGACCGTGACCGACCAGGCGCCGCTGGCCCCCGAGGACCTCCCGCCCCTCGAGCTGCCCGCGCCCGAGTTCCCGGTGGCCGACACGCCCATGTGGCTGTCGCACCACTGGCCGGGCGACTACGACCGCTGCGCCGTCGTGGCCGGTCGTCACGTGTGCCGTCGCTGCCTCGTGCTCTACCCGCTCGCCCTGGTGGCGGGGGTGGCGATCTCGATCGGGTCCTGGTGGCCGTCGTCGCTCGACCCGCGGGTCCTGTGGCTGTTCCCGCTGCCCGGCGTGATCGAGTTCGCCCTCGACAACCTCGGCCTGATCGGGTACTCGCCGCGCCGTCAGATGCTGCTGTCGGCGGGCGGTGCGCTGGCCGCCGGCGTGGGCTACGTCCGCTACCTGCACCATCCCACCGATCCGCTCGTGTGGTCCGTGCTCGGCGTCTACACGGCGATCTGCCTCGTGACGGCGGTGATCGGCGGCCTGCGGAGGCGGCAGGCGTGAACCGGCCCGTGACCGCCCCGGTCGGGGGCTGGCGACGCCTGGTGTTCCCGGTCGACGGGCCCACGGTGGGCGACGGCGAGCTGGCCGCGCTGCTCCTCGGCAACCTGCTGGCGACGGCGGGCGTGGCCGGCGACGTGTCCCAGCACCTCCGGGGCGACGGCGATCTGGGCTTCGGCGGCGGCGTCCCGTGGACCACGGTCACCTACATCGGCGTCGCCCTGATCGGCCTCTGGCTCACGGTCGGCGTGGTGCGTCGGGGGGTGGCGTTCCTCGGATCGGCGGCCACGGCGACGGCGGGCTTCGTGGCCCTCCTCGCGGGCTGCCTGCTCGACGGCGTGTGGCACCGCGCGTTCGGCTCGGAGGGTCGGGTCGAGGCGCTCGTGAGCCCGCCGCACCTCCTGGTCGCCGCCGGCCTGGTGCTGGTGCTGTCGGCCCCGGTGGTCGTGGTCTGGACCCGTCCGGCTCGGCGGCTCGGCTTCGTCCCCTCGGTCGCCGTGGTCCTGTCGGTGGTGTCCGCCCTGCTGGTCGTGTCGCTGTTCACCGGCTTCCTCTCGCCGCTCGCGTCGGGCGGCTCGCTGCGCATGAGCTCGCTCGGCCCGCTCGTGGGCGAGGGCCTGGGTGACGCGGACCAGATCCGTGCGCTGGGCATCGCGGTGTGGACGGTGGTGCTGCTGGTCGGTGCCTTCACCACGATCTTCGTGCGGTTCCGCCTGACGGCCGGGATCACGGCGCTGGGCTTCATCCTCCTCGGGGTGCCCCCGCTGGTGCTCACGAGCCCGGGCCTCGGCCCGCTCGTCGCCGGGTTCGCGGTGGCGGGCCTGGTGGCCGAGGCGTGCGTGTTCCTGCTCGGCCGCCCCACCCTCGGGCGGGGCGCGGCCACCTTCACGGGGGCGATCCTGGCGGTCTCGCTCTGGGGCACCACCTTCGCCGCCCTCGCCCGGGACGGTCGCCTGATGTGGGGGCCTTCGCTCTGGGGCGGAACCCTCGTCCTGGTCGCCATGGTGGGGGCGGCGGTCGCCTCGCTGGTGGCCCTGCCGGCGCCCACGGACGACGCCGTGCTGGACATGATCGGCGGCCCGGCACCCGCCTGACCTGCGGCGGCGTCCCGTTGCGGGCGCACCAGCACCGGTAGGCTCCCGCGGTGGCCGACTTCGTCGTCATCACGGGGCTCTCGGGTGCGGGTCGTTCGACCGCGGCCGACGTGTTCGAGGATCAGGGCTGGTTCGTCATCGACAACCTGCCGCTCGCCCTCATGCCGAAGATGGCCGAGCTGGCCCGGACCGCGGACTCCGGCATCGAGCGGGTCGTGTTCGTGGTGGGCGCCAACTCCGATCCGGGCGAGCTGGCGTCGATCCTCGACGACCTGCGGGGCCCCGGGTCGCGCCTGCGGATCGTGTTCCTCGACGCCCGCAGCGATGTGCTTGTCCGCCGGTACGAGAGCACCCGACGGCGCCATCCGGCGTCGGCCGGTGCCCTGCTCGGCGCCGCGATCGAGGAGGAGCGCACCCGCCTCGACGGCATGCGCGCCCAGGCCGACGTCGTCATCGACACGAGCGACCTCAACGTCCACCAGCTCCGCGAGCGCGTCACCGAGCTGTTCGCCGACGGCGAGGGCGGCGGCGCTGCCGGCATGCAGGTGAGCGTGGTGTCCTTCGGTTACAAGCACGGGCTCCCGGTCGACGTCGACGTCGTGCTCGACTGCCGGTTCCTGCCGAACCCGCACTGGGTCGACGAGCTGCGGCCGCTCACCGGCCAGCAGCCCCCGGTGCGCGACTTCGTGCTGGGCTCCGAGCTCGCCCAGGGCTTCCTCGAGCACCTCGACGGCCTGCTCGACGTGCTGCTCCCCGCGTACCGGGCCGAGGGCAAGGCGTACCTCACCCTCGCCTTCGGCTGCACCGGCGGGCGCCATCGGTCGGTCGCGATCGCCGAGGAGGTGGCGCGCCGCCTGCGCGCTCGCGGGATCGACCCGGGCGTGTCGCACCGCGACGTCGGCAAGGGCGGCTGAGCGCCCCGCTCGCTTCGTCCGCCAAACGCGGCGTCAAGTAGGTTCCGGAGCGAGGCCAGGGGTGTGCCCACGCCCCCCCTGGCAGGTCTCGAACCACCATCCAGAGCCACCATCCAGAGGGGTGCACATCACATGACCATCCGCGTCGGCATCAACGGGTTCGGCCGCATCGGCCGCAACTTCTTCCGGGCCGTGAAGGAGCAGGGGGCGGACATCGACTTCGTCGCCGCCAACGACCTCGGCTCGGTGGCCACGATGGCCCACCTGCTGAAGAACGACTCGGTGATGGGTCGCTTCGACGGTGACGTCAAGGTCCACGAGGACGGCATCGAGGTCGACGGCGACGTCATCAAGATCCTCGCCGAGCGCGACCCCGCCAAGCTGCCCTGGGGCGACCTCGGGGTCGACGTCGTGATCGAGTCCACCGGCTTCTTCACCGACCGCGACAAGGCCGCTGCCCACGTCGAGGCCGGTGCGCCCCGCGTGATCGTGTCGGCGCCCGCCACCAACGCCGACGCCACCTTCGTGGTCGGCGTCAACGAGGACACCTTCGATCCGGCGAACCACATCGTCGTGTCGAACGCTTCGTGCACCACCAACTGCTTCGTGCCCATGATCAAGGTGCTCGACGACGCGTTCGGCGTCGAGAAGGGCCTCATGAACACGATCCACGCCTACACCGGCGACCAGCAGCTGGTCGATGGCCCCCACAGCGACCTGCGCCGGGCCCGCGCCGCCGCCATCAACATCGTGCCCACCTCCACGGGTGCGGCCCGGGCCACCGGCCTGGTGCTGCAGGCCATGCAGGGCAAGCTCGACGGCACCTCGCTGCGCGTCCCGGTGCCCACCGGCTCGATCACCGACTTCACCGGCGTCCTCAAGTCCGACGTCACCGTCGACTCGGTGAACGAGGCCTTCGCCGCCGCCTCGGCCGACGGCCGCCTCGCCGGCATCCTCCTCTACTCGACCGACCCGCTCGTGTCCTCCGACATCGTGGGCACGCCCTACTCGGTCACCATCGACGGCGGCCTCACCATGGCCATGGGCAACCTGGTCAAGGTCTGCGGCTGGTACGACAACGAGTGGGGCTACTCGAACCGCCTCGTCGACCTGTCGCTCATCGTCGGCGCAGCCAACAAGTAGGCCCGATGATCAACGGCGTCCCCCAGCTGGAGGACCTCGGCGACGTCGCCGGCAAGCGGGTCCTCGTCCGGTGCGACTTCAACGTGCCGATCCGCGACGGCGAGATCACCGACGATCTCCGCATCCGTGCCGCCCTGCCCACCCTCACCTGGCTCCAGGAGCGGGGGGCCACGGTCACGGCGTGCAGCCACCTCGGCCGGCCCAAGGGGGCGCCCGATCCGCAGTACTCGATGGACCCGGTGCGGGCGCGGCTCGCCGAGCTCGCACCGGGCGTCGAGCTGCTCGAGAACCTGCGGTTCTCGCCGGGTGAGACCGGCAACGATCCCGCGTTCGTGGCCGAGCTCGTCGCCGGCCAGGACGCCTACGTGAACGACGCCTTCGGGGCGTCGCACCGTTCCCACGCCTCGATCGTGGGCCCGCCCCAGACGCTCCCGTCGGCCGCTGGCCGCCTCCTGGAGAAGGAGGTGGAGGTCCTGCTCGGGTGTCGCAACGAGCCCCGGCGTCCCTTCATCGCCATCCTCGGCGGCTCGAAGGTCTCCGACAAGCTCGGCGTGATCAACGCCCTGCTCGAGGTGGTCGACGGGCTGATCATCGGGGGCGGCATGTGCTTCACCTTCCTGAAGGCCCAGGGCAACTCGATCGGCGCCTCGCTCTGCGAGGACGACCAGGTCGCAACCTGCAGCCGCCTCCTGGCCAGCGGCGCGACGATCCACCTGCCCTCGGACATCACCGCCCTCGGACCGGGAGGCAAGATCGGTGACCCGTCCGCCGGCGGCGAGGTGCGCCAGTTCGGCACGAGCCTGCCCGACGGCTGGATGGGCCTCGACATCGGCCCCGGCACCGCGGCCGAGTTCTCCGACGTGATCGGCGAGGCCCGCCAGGTCCTGTGGAACGGCCCGATGGGCGTGTTCGAGGACCCGCGCTTCGAGGCCGGCAC
>CAZUYW010000158.1:2949-7223 GCA_964624775.1 uncultured Iamiaceae bacterium | reverse complement strand
CGGCGGGACGCCGCGGGCCGCGTCGCGGAGGAGGCGTGCGAGGGCACCAGGGTCATCGGGAGGCACCGGGGGACCGTAGCCCGGTACGCTGCGGCAGCTTCGGTGCCCACCATGTGCACCGTTTTCGGAGGAGAGAACCCATGTCCCGACGCCTCTCGGCCCTCGTCCTCGCGCCCCTCGTGGTGGGCGCGCTCGCCCTCGCCTCCTGCGGCAGCAGCGACAGCGACGGTGCCAGCTCGAGCACCTCGACGACGTGCCCCACCATCAAGGACGGCACCCTCACCATCGGCACCGACTCGCCCGCCTACGAGCCGTGGTTCGTCGACGACAAGCCGAGCAACGGCAAGGGCTTCGAGAGCGCGGTGGCCTACGCCGTCGCCAAGGAGCTCGGCTACGCGAAGGCCGACGTCACCTGGAAGACGGTGCCGTTCAACAACTCCTACGCGCCGGGCAAGAAGGCGTTCGACTTCGACATCAACCAGATCTCGATCAGCCCCGAGCGGGCCAAGGTCGTCACCTTCTCCGACGGCTACTACGACGTGAACCAGGCCATCGTGGGCTTCGAGGACTCCAAGGCCGCCGACGCCAAGAGCGTCGCCGACCTCAAGGACCTCAAGCTCGGCGCCCAGGTGGGCACGACCTCGCTCGACTTCATCAACGAGGTGATCAAGCCCACCCAGGAGCCCTACGTCTACAACGACAACAACGGGGCCAAGGCCGCCTTCGCCGCCAAGCAGATCGACGGCATCGTGCTCGACCTGCCCACCGCCCTCTACGTGAGCGCCGCCGAGATCGACGGCTCGAAGGTGATCGGCCAGTTCCCGACCACGGGGGACAAGCCCGAGCAGTTCGGCATGGTCTTCCAGAAGGGCAACAAGCTCGCCGACTGCGTGAACGACGCGCTGGCCAAGCTGCGCGAGGACGGCACGCTCCAGGCGATCCAGGACAAGTGGCTGGCCGACGCGGTGGCCCCCGAGATCTCGCTCGGGTGACCACCCGCCGCCAGCTCGCCGAGCGGCGGGAACGACGCCGGGCCGCGATCATCGCCACCGCCTCCACGGTGGTGGTGTTCGCGGTCCTCGGCGTGCTCATCGTCAACTCCCCGGGGTGGGACGAGGTCCGGGCCGCGTTCTTCTCCTGGTCCGACTTCCGGGCGTCGCTCCCCGACGTGTGGTCCGCGTTCTGGCTGAACGTGAAGATGTTCCTCATCGCCGAGGTGCTCATCCTCGTGTTCGCGCTCCTGATCGCGATCGCCCGCCTCTCCCGTTCCGCGGTGCTCTTCCCGATCCGGTTCCTCACCACCGTCTACGTCGACGTGTTCCGCGGGATCCCGGTCCTGCTGGTGCTGTTGCTGCTCGGGTTCGGCATGCCTGCCCTGCAGATCAGCGGCATGCCCACCGACCCGGTCTTCTGGGCGGTCGTGGCCCTCGTGCTCAGCTACTCCGCCTACGTGTCGGAGGTGTTCCGCTCGGGCATCGACTCGGTCCACGAATCCCAGCGGGCCGCGGCCCGGTCGCTCGGGCTCACCAGCGGGCAGACCATGCGCTACGTGCTCGTGCCCCAGGGCGTGCGCCGGGTGATCCCGCCGCTGCTGAACGACTTCATCGCCCTGCAGAAGGAGACCGCGCTCGTCGGGGTGCTCGGCCCGGTCGAGGCGGCCCGGCAGGCCCAGCTGTACGCATCCAAGAACTTCAACTACACGAGCTACGTGGCCGCCGCGGTGATCTTCCTCGCCATGACCATCCCGCTCACCCGCTTCACCGACTGGCTCATGCGGCGCCAGCGCGAGCGGGTCGGCACGGGGATGAGCGTGCGATGAGCGACCAGCCCAAGCTTCGCCTCGAGGCGGTGACCAAGTCGTTCGGCGACCGCGCCGTGCTGCGCGAGGTGTCCCTGGATGTCCCCGAGCACGCGGTGGTCTGCCTCATCGGCACGTCCGGCTCGGGGAAGTCCACGCTCCTGCGCTGTGCCAACCTGCTCGAGCCGATCGACGACGGGCGGATCCTGCTCGACGGCGAGGACATCACCGAGCCCGGCCTCGACGAGAACAAGATCCGGCGCCGCATCGGCATCGTGTTCCAGTCGTTCAACCTGTTCCCGCACCTGAGCGTGCTCGGCAACGTCACCCTCGGCCCCCGCCGCGCGCTCGGCCACAGCGCCGCCGACGCCAACGCCCGGGCCGACGAGCTGCTCGACCGCTTCGGCCTGGCCGGGCACCGCGACCTCTACCCCGACCAGCTCTCGGGCGGCCAGCAGCAGCGGGTGGCGATCGTGCGGGCCCTCGCGATGGAGCCCGAGCTGATGCTGCTCGACGAGATCACCTCGGCGCTCGACCCCGAGCTGGTGGGCGAGGTGCTCAACGTCGTCCGCGAGCTCAAGGGGGCGGGGATGACGATGGTGCTGGCCACCCACGAGATGGGCTTCGCCCGCGACATCGCCGACAAGGTCTGCTTCCTCGACGACGGGCGGATCCTCGAGGAGGGCCCGCCCGAGCAGGTCTTCGGCGCGCCGAGCGAGCCGCGCACCCAGCGCTTCCTCGCCCGCATCATCGACGCCAAGCGCCTCTGACCGGGGCGTCGCAGCCGACGCGGGCCGTCAGCCGAGCTCGGGGAAGCAGCCGGCGATCTCGGTGATGCGCGCGTTGAGGGCCGGCGCGCCGTCCGACGGGGTCAGCCCGAGCCGGACCACCACGACGTCGCGCGTCGGGAAGCAGATGACCCGCTGGCCCTCGAAGCCGTGGGCGCCGAACGGCATCTGGTCCTGGTCCCAGGTCCACCAGTGGGCGCCGTGGATGATGTCGTCGTCCCACGACCGCGCCCGGCGGGAGTAGTCGATCCAGCCGTCGGGCACGATCGCGGTGCCCCGCCAGCGGCCGCCGCGCATGGCCAGCAGCCCGAACCGGCACCAGTCGCGGAGCGTCGCGTACGCATAGGACGACCCGACGAACGTGCCCGCCGTGTCGACGTCGACCCGGAACGACGACATGCCGAGCGGGAAGAAGATCCGGTCCTCGAGGAAGTCCCGGACGCCCTGCACGTCGAGGCCGAGGACCCGCTGCAGGTTGGCGGCGATGATGTTGGTGGTGCCCGACGAGTACTGGAACGCCTCGGCGCTGCCCGGCTCGTGGACGAGCGGGAACGACGCCGCGTAGGCGGCCATGTCGGCGGCCTCGGTGCCGTAGAGCATGGTGACGACGTTGGGCAGCTCGTCGCCGCTCAGGTCGTAGTACTCCTCGGTCCACGCCAGGCCCGGCCGCATGGTGAGGAGGTGGTCCCAGGTGATCGCGGCACGCGGGTCGTCGGTGCGGTCCCAGCGCGGGTCGAGCACGGGGTCGTCGACCCGCAGCCGGCCGTCGCCCACCGCCACGCCCACGGCGAGGCTGGTCAGGCTCTTGGCCATGGACCACGACAGCAGCTCGTCGGCCGGGGTCACCGGCTCGAGCGGCGGGTCGGGCTCCCAGGCCCGCAGGTCCCGCACCACGCGCTGCCCGTAGCGCTCGGCCACCAGGCGCCCGCCCGCCACCACCGCGACGCCGTAGGTGAGCCCGATCTCGGGGTGGCGCTCGGCGACGAGCTCGTCGAGGAGGGCGTCGAGGCGGCCCGCGTCGGCGCCCAGCTCGGCGGGGGAGGCCTCGGGCCACTCGTTGGCGGCCCCGTCGTTGGGCCACGGCACGCCCTTGGGCTGGGCGGGGAGGGGCAGGAGGGGGCGGGTGGGGACCGGCTTCACGCCCCGGATCGTGCCACGTCCAGCGTGACCGAGACGGCGAGGTGGTCCGAGAGCGAGCCTGCCGGGCCGCCCTTCGCCGGTCGGCCGTGGAACGCCCAGCGTCGGGGACGGCCGACGTCGACGGTGATCGCAGGGTCGTCGGGCTCGGCCAGCAGGAGGTAGTCGATCCGCTCGCCCGGGGCGGTGGCCTCCTCCTCGTCGGCGCGGTCGATGACCCGGTCAGGGTGGTCGGGGTCGCTCGGCAGGTCGAAGGCGTGGTCGAAGGTGCAGGTGTGGCCGGGGCCGACGCCGTGCTGCGCCCACAGGTCCCGGAAGCCGTGGGCGCGCACCCGGCTCATGAGGTCGCGGTAGCGCGAGGTCGGGTCGGCCAGCTCGGGGTCGGGGTCGTGGGCGGCCACGTTGAGGTCGCCCACGAGCATGGTGATGTTGCCGGGGCGGTGACGGTGGTCGATCCAGACGAGCAGCTCGTCGACCTGGCGCATCCGGGCCGCGTGGTGCCGGGCCTGGTCCCGTGCGCCGGGCACCGGGAACAGGTCGCCGCCCGCGAG
>CAZUYW010000158.1:1677-2849 GCA_964624775.1 uncultured Iamiaceae bacterium | reverse complement strand
CGGGCGCGCCCCTCGGTCGGGGCGGGCGAGGACGGGTCGGTCACGGCCCGCGACCTTAGGGGCGCCGCCGGTCGTCCGTTTCCGGTTCTTCGCCGCGAACTGGTCGCATCGTGGCGCGTTCGCGGCGAAGAACGGAGCGCCGAGCGTCCGATTCCTGTTCTTCGCCGCGATTTGGTCGCATCGTGGCGCGTTCGCGGCGAAGAACGGATCAGCGGGCCAGCATCGCCTGCACGGTCGTGATCGGGTCGGCCTCGGCGGCGGGCTTGTCGTCGCGGTAGCGGACCACGCGGGCGAACCGGAGGGCGACGCCTCCGGGGTAGCGGGTCGAGCGCTGGACGCCGTCGAGCGCGATCTCCACGACCTGCTCGGGCCGGAGCCACACCACCCCGGTCTGGGGGCCGCCCCACGGCTCCTCCCGCTCGGCCAGGCCGAGGAACCGCTCGGTCTGCCAGGCGAGCAGCTGGTCGGTGAGGCCCTTGAACGTCTTGCCCACCATCACGAACCCGTCGCCGGGTGTGCCGTCGCCCGCCACCGCCCGCGCCCCGAGGTGCAGGTTCGACAGCCACCCCCGTCGGCGGCCGTGCCCCCACTCGGCGGCGAGCACCACTAGGTCGAGCGTGTGGACCGGCTTCACCTTGCGCCACGCCTTGCCCCGTCGGCCCGCCTCGTAGGGCGATGTCGCTCCCTTCACCACCACGCCCTCGTGGCCCGTCGCCAGCGAGTCGGCGAGGACCGCCTTGCCCTCGGCCGGGTCGTCGGTGATGGTCCCCGGGATGCACCAGTCGCCGGTGAGGTCGGCGAGCAGGGGTCGCCGCACCGACAGCGGCTCGTCGATGAGGTCCCGATCGTCGAGGTGGACGACGTCGAAGAACGCGGGCCGCACCCCCTGCTCGCGCACCTCGTCCGCGCTCACCCGGCTCGCCGTGTCCTGGAAGGCGACCGGTCGCCCGGTCGTCTCGTCGACGATGAGCGCCTCGCCGTCGGGCACGAACGCGTCGGCCGGCATCGCCCGGGCGATCGCCGCCACCTCGGGGAGTCGCTCGGTGATCTCGTTGAGGTTTCGGGTGTAGATGGCGACCTCGTCGCCCCGGCGGTGGACCTGGATGCGGATGCCGTCGAGCTTCCACTCGACCGCCGCCAGCCCGAGCGCCTCGACCGCCTCGGTGACCGAC
>CAZUYW010000158.1:0-1577 GCA_964624775.1 uncultured Iamiaceae bacterium | reverse complement strand
GTGGGCGGCGTGACGCTCATCGACGGCGTGAGCTTCACCGTGCGCGCCGGTGAGAAGGTCGGCCTGGTGGGCCGCAACGGCGCCGGCAAGACCTCGATGCTCAAGGTCATCGGCGGCGCCAACGACGCTGCGGGCGGCACCGTCAGCTACCAGGGCGGCCTCGGCTACCTGCCCCAGGACCCGCGCCTCGACATGGTCCCCGACGACGTCACGGCCCTGCGCCACGTCCTCTCGGGTCGCGGGCTCGACGAGGCCCTCGATCGCATCGCCAAGCTCCAGGTCGCCATGGAGGCCGACCCGTCGACCCGCAACATCGACCGCTACACGCGGGCCCTCGAGCGCTTCCGGATCGACGGCGGCTACGCGGCCGAGTCCGAGGTCCGCCGCCTCGCCGCCGGCATCGGCCTGGCCGACGAGAAGCTCGACCTGCCACTCGGCGCCCTGTCGGGCGGCCAGCGGCGCCGGGTCGAGGTCGTCCGCATCCTCTTCGCCGGCTCCGACGTGCTGCTCCTCGACGAGCCCACCAACCACCTCGACGCCGACGCCAAGAGCTGGATGCTCGACTTCCTCGCCTCCTACCGCGGCGCGCTCATCGTCATCAGCCACGACCTCGACCTGCTCGACGAGGCCATCACCCGCGTCATCCACCTCGACCGCGGCGGCGACACCGCCACCGGCACCATGCACGAGTACAAGGGCACCTACTCCCAGTACGTGTCGGCCCGCGAGGCGGACGAGGTGCGCCTGGCCAAGCAGATCGCCCAGCAGGCCAAGGAGATCGAGCGGCTCCAGACCATCGTCGACCGGTTCGGCGCCAAGGCCACCAAGGCCGCCATGGCCCACAGCATCGAGAAGCGCATCGATCGCCTCAAGCAGGAGGCCCCCACTGACAACCGGGCCGCCCGCCGCGTGCTCAAGCTGCGCCTGCCCGAGCCGCCGCACTGCGCCCGCACGGTCCTCGAGGTCGAGGACCTCGCCGTCAGCTACCCGGGCCTCGACGTGTTCGAGGACGTCACGTTCGACGCCGGCCGCGGCGACCGCGTCCTCGTCATGGGCCTCAACGGCGCCGGCAAGACCAGCCTGCTCCGCGTGCTCGCCGGGGTCACCGAGCCCGTGATCGGCACGGTGAAGTGGGGGAGCGGCGTGTCGGTCGGGTACTACGCGCAGGAGCACGAAGGCATCCGCTCGGGCGCCTCCCTCGTCGACCACATGCGCGAGGCCACCGGCGGCATGGGCGACGGCGAGCTGCGCGGCCTGCTCGGCATGTTCGGCCTCGTCGGCGACAAGGTCTGGCAGGACGCCTCGACCCTCTCGGGCGGCGAGAAGACCAAGCTCGCCCTGGCCCAGCTCGTCGGCGGCAAGCACAACGTGCTGCTCCTCGACGAGCCCACCAACAACCTCGACCCCGGCTCGCGCACCGCCGTCGCCGACTCCCTCTCCAGCTGGGGCGGCACCCTCATCGTGGTCAGCCACGACGCCGAGTTCGTCGAGGCCCTCCAGCCCGACCGCGCCCTCCTCATGCCCGACGGGGACGTCGACCACTGGCACGACGAGTTCCTCGAACTCGTCACCCTCGC
>CAZUYW010000157.1:0-7268 GCA_964624775.1 uncultured Iamiaceae bacterium | reverse complement strand
AGCAGCGCGTCGTCGATGAAGGCCCGGGCCGCGTCGTTGCCGGTGTCGACCTGGTTGCGCTCGGCGTTGCGGGCCGACACCTTGGGGTCGAGGTAGTAGGCGATGAAGCGGTTCGCCGCGTCGGGGTTGGGGGCGTCGGCGGGGATGCACAGCAGGTCGGTCCACCGGGTGCCGCCCGCCTCGGGGATCACGAACGCCAGGTGCTCGTTGCGGCGGCGGGCCTGGAGGAGGTCGGTGTTGAACGCCTGGGCCGCCACCAGCTCGCCGCGTGCGAGGCGGTCGAGGTAGGTCTCGGAGTCGAAGGCGCTCACCTCGGCCATCGCCGCGAGCCGGTCGGCGGCGGCGTCGACGGTGCGCGGATCGCTCGCGTTGGGGTCCTCGCCGAGGGAGAAGAGCGCCGCGGCGAACGCCTCTCGCTGCTCATCGAGGAGGGTCATCTTCCCGGCGTGGGCCTTGTCGACGAACACGTCCCAGGTGGGCGGCTCGTCGAACACCCGGGTGTCGTAGCCGATCCCGGTCGTGCCCGTCGCCCAGGGCACCGAGTAGCGGTTGCCCGGATCCGGGGGCGCCTTGCGCAGCCCGGCGTCGAGGTTGCGCTGGAGCGCCGCCGTGACGACGTCGGTGTCGAGCTCCTGGAGGCGGTCGTCGGCCTGCAGCGAGCGGAACAGGCTGTCCGATGGCACGATCAGGTCGACCGAGGTGGCCTTGCGGCCGCCCTTGCGGGCGACGCCGGCCAGGGTGAGCCGCTCGTCGAGCTCGTCGTTGGAGGCGTAGGTGGTGTAGCGGACCGTCACGCCGGTCCGGTCGGTGAAGGTGCGCAGGATCGACGGGTCGATGTAGTCCTGCCAGTTCCAGAAGAGCAGCCGGTCGTCGCCGGGGTCGCCGCAGGCGGCCAGCAGCTGGCCGAGCAGCGGGGCGGTGCCGAGCGCCGCGGCGCCGGCGAGGAACCGGCGCCGGCTGAGCGAGGAATCCGGCGCCATCACGGCACCACCAGCACGGGCACCTGCGCGTAGCGCACGACCTTCTCAGCGACCCCGCCCGTGAGCAGCTCCCGGAAGCGTCCCATGGCGCCGGTCACGCCGCGGATCTCGGCGGTGAGGCCCTGCTGGCCCATCACCACCAGGCCGCAGCCCTCGTCGTCGATGAGGTCGAGGATGGCCCGGGCCGGATCCCCCTGGACCACGATCGCCCGAGCCCGCAGGTCGCGCTCGACGAGCAGCCGGACGGCCTCCTCCGCGAGCGCCCTCGCCTCGTCGGCGAGGGAGTCCCGCACCTCCTCGACGTAGGTCGCGCCGCGCCCGCGCACCGTGAGCGGCGGGTCGTAGGCCACGACGATGACGAGCTCGACGTCGCGGTTGCTGGCGACGAGCGCCGCCCAGCCGAGGGCCCGCTCGGCGTTGTGGGAACCGTCGAAGGGCACGAGCACCCGTTCGGGGGCGTCGAGCTCCATCAGCTCGACGGGATGGTCCCAGTCGTCGGGTCGTTGCAGCATGCTCATCCGACCACCTCCCCGGTGGTGAGGTCGACCCTCCGGTCGACACCCTTGCGACGCTTGGACCCCCGCAGCACGAGGAACGCCAGGGGGCCCGTGGCCAGTGCGATGCCAGCCCAGCCGAGGCCCTGGACCGGGCCGACGTCGAGCACCTGGTAGTAGACCGCCGTGATCGTCACGAACAGCGGCAGGATCGTGATCAGCACGACGCCGAACCAGCCCCCCGGCACCTTGAACGGTCGGGGGAGGTCCGGGTGGGTCTTGCGGAGGACCGCGAGGGCGATGAACTCGAGCATCAGCGCGCAGGCGTAGACGGCGACGTCGATCGCGACGAGCGTCTGGAACGGGCCGATCACCGCCACCGAGCAGATCAGCGACGCCAGCACGATCGACTGGATGGGCGTGCCCCGGCGGGGGTGCAGGCGGCTGAGGCGGGTCGGCAGGTACCCGTCGTCGGAGAGGGCGAAGGGCAGCCGGCTGTAGGACAGGAGCCAGGCCGAGAACAGGCCGACCGCGGACACGATGGCGCCGATCGTCATGATCACCCCGAGCCAGCGTCCGGCGACCTGCTCGGCCACCACGTTGTAGGCGCCGGCGGTCCACTCGACCTCGGTGGAGCCGATCACGGCCAGGCTCACGAGCGTGGGCAGCAGGTAGATGAGGGTGATGAGCGGGATCGAGATGGCGAGGGCCTTCGGGTAGGTGCGCCGGGGCTCGTCGATCTCGCCCGCGACCGTGGACAGCCCGTCCCAGCCCATGTAGTTCCACATGATCACGAACAGTCCCGCCCCGGCCGCCGGCCCGATCTTCATCCCCTCGTTGGTGAAGGGCTCGAAGGGGTTGTGCTGCATCTTGAACAGGCCGATGACGGTGACCAGCACGAACGGGGCCAGCACGATGACCAGGAAGATCTTCGACGAGTCGCCGACGAGCGAGGACCCGAGCATGTTGAGGCCGGCGAGCGACCAGATCACGACGATGCAGACGATCCAGCGGAGCCAGTTGTTCGTGGCGAGATCGGGGAAGAAGTACGCCGAGAAGTCGACGAACAGCACCGGGTAGATGGCGAGGTCGACCCAGCTCGCGACCCATGCCCACCAGGCGACGTTGAAGCCCCAGAAGGGCCCCATCGCGGTCTTGACCCACTGGTAGTACCCGCCCTGGACCGGCATCATCGTGGCCAGCTCGGCGACCATCAGCGAGGTGGGCAGGCTCCAGATGAGGGGCGTGACCACGATGAGCAGGAGGCCGAGGCCCGCACCGCTCTCGCCGATGGTGTCCTCGAGGCCGTACGGACCCCCGGACACCGAGAAGAAGATGATGCCGATGACCGCACCGAGCCCGAGCTTGCGGGTGATGGTGCGGACATCGATGGCGGGCGCGGGCGGATCGGCCGCCGCTCCCGAGGTGATCGTTCCCACTCCGACCTCCGTCCTCTCCGTCCGACCACCCTTGCACCCATTCCGGTGCTTGTCGACCGGTTCTGGTCCTTCGGGGCAGCTCAGCGCGTGGCGGCGAGGGCGTCGGCCACGACGCCGATGCCCTCGCGCAGCAGGTCCTCGCCGATCACGAGCGGCGGGAGGAACCGGATCACGTTGCCGTAGGTGCCGGCCCCGAGGGTGACCACGCCCTGGGCGTGGGTGGCGGCCAGCACGGCCTTCACCCGCGCCGCGTCGGGCTCGGTGGTGCCGGGTCGGACCAGCTCGATCGCCTGCATGAGGCCCCGGCCGCGCACATCGCCGATCCCGGGATCCGCGGCGGCGAGCTCGTCCAGCAGGCCGCGCAGCAGGGTGCCGAGGGCGTCGGCCCGGCCGACGAGGTCGTCGCGCTCGATGAGGTCGATCGTCGCCAGGGCAGCGGCGCAGGCCACCGGGTTGCCGCCGTAGGTGCCGCCGAGCCCACCGGCGTGCACGGCGTCCATGAGCTCGGCCCGGCCGGTGACCGCCGCGAGGGGCAGGCCGCCCGCGATGCCCTTGGCGGTCGTCATGAGGTCCGGGACGATCCCCTCGTGCTCGCAGGCGAACCAGCGGCCGGTGCGGGCGAAGCCCGTCTGGATCTCGTCGGCCACGAACACGATCCCCGACTCGCGGCAGAACGAGGCGAGCTCGGCGAGGTAGCCCGCGCCGGGCACGATGAAGCCACCCTCGCCCTGGATGGGCTCCAGGAGCAGCGCGGCCACGTTGTCGGCCCCGATCTCGGTGCGGATGTGGTCGATCGCCTGGGCTGCCGCCTCGGGGCCGCACACCGCCGCGCCGCCGGGCCAGCGGTAGGGGTAGGCCATCGGCACGCGGTACACCTCGGGGGCGAAGGGCCCGAAGCCCGCCTTGTAGGGCATCGACTTGGCCGTGAGGGCCATGGTGAGGTTGGTGCGGCCGTGGTAGGCGTGGTCGAGCACCACGACCGCGGTCCGCCCGGTGGCGTGGCGGGCGACCTTCACCGCGTTCTCGACGGCCTCGGCGCCCGAGTTGAACAGGGCCGAGCGCTTCTCGTGCTCGCCGGGCGTGCGGGCGTTCAGCTGCTCGCACACCGCGACGTAGCCCTCGTAGGGGGTGACCATGAAGCAGGTGTGGGTGAACGCGGCAGCCTGGGCGGCCACCGCCTCGGCGACCGGGGTCGCCGCGTTGCCGACGTTCACCACGGCGATGCCCGAGCCGAGGTCGATCAGCGAGTTGCCGTCGGCATCGACGATGACCCCGCCGCCCGCGGCCACGACCTGGATCGGCAGGCCGCTCGACACGCCCGCAGCGACCGCCGCGGTGCGACGCTCGTGCAGCGCGAGCGACGCAGGCCCCGGGATCGGGGTGACGATACGCCGCTCCTGGGGCAGGGTCGGCCCGCCGAGGGCGGCGCTGGTGGTGGCGGCATCGGTCATGGCACGGTCCTCCGACGGAATCGATCGTCATCGCCCGATGACGCGAGGATTCTCGTTGCGCACGGCGGTGATGCGCAACCGGTTCGCGTGCGCGGGCAGCCACGCTGCGGGCTCAGCGCTTGGCGGCCACCTTGCGCCACAGCGGGCGGGGAAGGTGGCGCAGGATCGTGAAGACCAGGCGGAGCTTGGCGGGGGACCACACGGTGTGGGCCCCGCGGGCGAGGCCGGCGACGATGTCGTCGGCGACGGCCTCGGCGGTGGTGGCCATCGGGCCGTCGGGCATGCCCGCCGTCATCGACGTGCGCACGAAGCCCGGACGCACGACCATCACCGACGCGCCCGAGCCCGCCAGCGCGTCGCCCAGACCCTGGGCGAAGGCGTCGAGGCCGGCCTTGGTCGAGCCGTACACGAAGTTGTCGGCCCGGACCCGCACGCCCGCCACCGACGACAGGACGATCAGCGTGCCGTGGGCCTGGCGCCGCAGCCGCTCGGCCACGGCGAGCCCGCTCGACACCGCGCCCGCGTAGTTCGTGACCGCAGCCGCGGCGCCGTGATCGGGGTGGGCGTCGAAGTCGGCCTGGCTGCCGAGCACGCCGAAGGCCAGCAGCACCACGTCGAGATCGGGGTGCGCGTCGAACACTGCGCCGATCACGGCCTCGTGGGTCTCGGTCGCCGCGGCGTCGAAGGCCACGGTCTCCACGGTCGTCACGCCGGCCTGCCGCAGCTGCACCGCTGCGGCCTCCAGGCCCTCCGGATCGCGTCCGGCGAGGATCGCGGTGCGGCAGCGGCCCTCGGCCAGCTTGCGCACGGTGGCGACGGCGAGATCGGACGTCCCGCCCAGCACGAGGACGGACTGGACGGCGCCGAAGGCGTCGCGCATGGCGGAGCTCCTGGATCGGGGGCGGCTGGTCACCCAGCATCGCACGCAGCTGGGGTGCGATCGGGACCGGTCGGTACGATGCTCGGCGCATGAGCACCCGCAAGCTGATCATCGCCGCCCTCCTGTGCGGCCTGGCCATCCTCGTGGCCTTCACCGCCCAGGTGCTGCTGATCCCGAACTGAGCCTCGCCCCGAGGGCCGACGCCCGGTCGGTAGGGTGGGACCCGACCTGGACGAGAGGACACCCGTGAGCGACGACGCCCCGGACCGGACCCACTTCGACGTGATCATCATCGGCGGCGGCCCGGCCGGCTACGGCGCCGCCCTCTACGCGGCCTCCGCCGGCCTCGAGGTCGCGCTGGTCGAGAAGGACAAGGTCGGCGGCACCTGCCTGCACCGCGGGTGCATCCCGGCCAAGGAGCTGCTGGAGACGGCCCACGTGTTCCGCACGGTGGGCCACGCCGGCGAGTTCGGGGTGTCCACCGCGCCGCCGGTGCTCGATCTCACGGCCACGATGGCGCGCAAGGCCCAGGTCGTCGACGGGCTCTTCACCGGGCTCTCCGGCCTGCTCAAGGCCCGCAAGATCACCGTGCTCGCCGGCACCGGCACCATCGCCGCCGACCGCAGCGTCCACGTGAGCGGCCTCGACGGCGCGACCGCGACCCTCACCGGCGATGCCGTGATCCTGGCGTCGGGCTCGGTCCCGCGCACCATCCCCGGCTTCGACGTCGACGGGCGCGTGATCCTCACCTCCGACGAGGTGTTCAACCTCCGGGCCCTCCCCGCACGGGTCGGGGTGATCGGCGGCGGCGCGATCGGCTGCGAGTTCGCCTCGATGCTGAGCGACCTCGGCGCCCAGGTCACCGTCCTCGAGGCCCTGCCCCAGATCCTCCCCGGCGTCGACAAGGACGTCGTCAACGTCGTCCTCCGCTCGTTCAAGAAGCGCGGGATCGACGTGCGGACCGGCGTCGCCGTCCAGGGGCACACCCCGAACGGTGTCGGCACCACGGTGCGCCTCGAGGGCGGTGACGTGCTCGACGTCGACGCGGTGATCGTGTCGGTCGGCCGCCGTCCGCTCTCGTTCGGCCTCGGCCTGGAGGCCACCCCGATCGTCGTGGACCCGCGCGGCTACGTCGAGGTCGACGAGTTCTGTCGTACGGCGCTGCCCGGCGTGTACGCCATCGGCGACCTCATCGCCACCCCGGGCCTGGCCCACGTCGGCTACGCCGAGGCCATCCTCGTGATCAAGCAGCTGCTCGGCGAGGATCCCACCCCCGTCGACTACGGCAAGGTCGCCTGGTGCATCTACTGCCAGCCCGAGGTCGCCTTCGCCGGCCTCTCCGAGCAGGCGGCCCGCGACGCCGGGTACGACGTCGTCGTGGCCAAGCACCGCTGGGGCGGCAACAGCCGGGCCCTCATCATCGGGGACACCGAGGGCGTCGTGAAGGTGATCGCCGAGAAGCAGGCTGACGGCACCGGCGGGCGCGTGCTCGGCGTGCACATGGCTGGTCCCTGGGTCACCGAGCAGCTCGGCCAGGGCTACCTGGCCGTCAACTGGGAGGCCACGGTCGAGGAGATCGCCCACTTCATCCAGCCGCACCCGTCGCTCTCGGAGAGCTTCGGCGAGGCCGTCCTGTCCCTGACCGGCCGCAGCCTCAACAGCTAGCCCGTCCCCACCTGCACCACTCCAAGGAGAACGCGGCACATGGCCGACATCGAGCTCCCACAACTCGGCGAGAGCGTCACCGAGGGCACCATCACCCGCTGGTTCAAGGCGGTGGGCGACCAGGTCGCCGAAGACGAACCGCTCTTCGAGGTGTCGACCGACAAGGTCGACTCCGAGGTCCCCTCGCCTGCCGCGGGGTACCTGGCCGAGATCCTGGTCGAGGAGGGTGAGACCGTCGACGTGGGCACGCGCATCGCCGTGCTCGCCGACGCGCCCCCCGGCGAGGGCGCCGCCGCGCCGGCCGAGGTCGCCCCCGCACCCGAGCCGGCAGTGATCGCGACCACGCCCGAGCCCGAGCT
>CAZUYW010000156.1:0-7430 GCA_964624775.1 uncultured Iamiaceae bacterium | reverse complement strand
GCCGCGACGACCTCCGCCGCCTCGACCGCATCGCCGGGACGCACCGCCGCGGGCGCCGTGCCCGTGAAGCGCCCGGTCCAGTCGACGCCGTGGGCGGCGAGCACCTCGGGATCGGTCACCACCGCGTCGGGGCCGAGCGCGGCGCGCACCTCGGCGAGGAACGCCGAGGGTGCGGCGGGCGGCCGGGCGGTCATCGCGCCAGTCTCGCATCGCCTCGGGGTGTGCACGACCTGTGCATGACGCTGTGCAAACAGGAGGCGAACTTGGGGAGAACGGAAAAGGTTGGTGGACAACCCTGTGAACTCCGAGAAATCCCTTGACCGCCCTGTCCGCGTGGCGCATGGTGGCGCCTGTCAGGCCGCCTGGTCGAGCCGGACACCGGGCATGTAGCCCCCGACACCGAAGCCGGTCCGCCGGCGGAGGAGCCGGAGGTGGTCCGGGGTCCGGAGCGAGCGGGTCCTGGCACCGGCCCCACCCGGCGCCCCCTCCTCGGAGGGTGGCAGCAGGAGGGGGTCACGGTCGGCCCCGAGGAGCTGGCAGGCGCAAGCCGGTCGGTTACTCGGGGCCACCACCGTTTTCGGCCCCGGGATCCCGCCTCAAGTCCCGGCCGGGGAGGCCGACACAAGCAGGCGAAGGTCCGCGCCCCCACCCTCCGAGGAGCCCCGATGACCCGTGCCCGCTCCGTGCCGTTCCGCCGCGCCGGCTGCGCCCTCGTCGCGCTCGCGCTGCTGGCGACGGGCTGCGGTTCGTCCGACAAGGGCGACGGTCCGGCCGCGCCCAGCGTCGGGGTGGATCCGGTTCCGACCGAGAGCGGGATGCCCGAGGATCCCAAGCCGGTGCGCGGCGGCCAGCTCGTGTACGGCCTCGAAGCCGAGACCGACGGCGGGTTCTGCCTGCCCGAGGCCCAGATCGCCATCTCGGGCATGCAGGTCGTGCGGGCCATCTACGACTTCCTCACCGTGCCCGACGCCAAGGGCGGCTACGCGCCGTACCTCGCCAAGGCCGTCGACCACGACGCCTCGTTCCGGACCTGGACCATCTCGCTGCGCAGCGGCGTGCGCTTCCACGACGGCACCGAGCTCGACGCGACGGTCGTGAAGAACAACCTCGACGCGTACCGCGGGGCCTACAAGGGGCGCAGCCCGCTCCTGTTCAGCTTCGTGCTGAAGAACATCGACACCGTCAGCGTGGTCAACCAGCTCACCGTGCGGGTCACGACCAAGACTCCGTGGTCGGCGTTCCCCGCGGTGCTCTACTCGTCGGGTCGGCTCGGGATCCTCGCCCAGTCCCAGCTCGACGACCAGACCACCTGCGACCGTCGCCTCATCGGCACCGGCCCGTTCAAGCTCGTGTCGTGGAAGAAGGGGGTCAGCCTGAAGGTCAAGCGCAACCCCGACTACTGGCAGGAGGCACCCGACGGGAAGCCGTACCCGTACCTCAACGCCATCGACTTCCGCCCGGTGCCCAACGGCGACGCTCGCGTCGCGGGCCTCCAGTCGGGCGAGCTCAACATGATCCACACGTCGACGGCGGCGGACATGGCCGACAACCTCCCGGCGCTGCGCGACGACGGCGCCATCAACCTGCTCGTCTCCCAGGAGCAGACCGAGGTCGCCTACCTCCTCCTCAACAGCACCCGCCCACCGCTCGACGACCGCCGAGCCCGCCTCGCCATCGCCCAGGCGATCGATCGCAAGAAGCTGAACGAGGTCACCAACAAGTCCGTGCCCACCATCGCCGACGGCCCCTTCGCCCCGGGCGTGCTCGGCCACCTCGACGACCCCGGCTTCCCGAGCTACGACCCCAAGGCGGCCAAGGCCGCGGTCGCCGCGCTCAAGCGCGACGGCAAGCCCACCACCCTCCGGCTCCTCACCTCGGTCAACACGGCGGCGGTGAACCAGGCCGCCGAGGAGCGCAAGATGCTCGAGGCGGCGGGCTTCACGGTGACCCTCCAGCCCGAGACCGAGGCCGACCTCATCGACCTGGTGATCGCCGGTGACTACGACGTCGCCACCTTCCGCAACCAGCCCGGCGACGATCCCGACTCGGACTACCACTGGTGGTACGGGCAGGGGAACCCCGTGAACTTCGGCCGCTTCGACGACCCGGTCATCAACGCGAACCTCGACAAGGGCCGTCGCTCGGGCGACCGTGCCGTGCGCAAGGCGGCCTACGAGGCGATCAACCGCCAGTTCGCCAAGCAGGTCTGGAACGTGTGGCTCTGGTACGCCCCGTGGGCGGTCGCCGAGGCGGCGAACGTGCACGGCATCCTCGGTCCCGAACTGCCCGATGCCGCCGGCGATCCCCCGGCGCGCCTCGTGACGGGCCACCCCCTGCTCGGCATCTGGATCGAGCGCTGATCGCCTGCTGAGGGGCGCCGGCCGCGCGGCGCGCGGGCCTCGTCACGGACAGCTATGGTCTGCGTCACTTCGGTTGCCTGCGGTCACAGCGGCACCGAACGGACTGCACCAACACCTCAGGGGATCACGCATGAGCCGTCGTACCACCACCCGTCGCCGCCTGGTGGCGTCCGGGGCCGGGCTTCTCGCCCTCGCCCTCGTGGCGTCCGCCTGCGGCGGCACCAAGTCCGGCGACGCCGGCAACAAGACCACCCTCAAGTCCGCAGGCCTCACGTCCAAGGACGGCGAGAGCGGCCTGAAGGACGCGGGGGACCCGGTGCGCGGCGGCACCCTCACCTACGGCGTCGAGGCCGACAGCCAGGCCGGCTACTGCCTCCCCGAGGCCCAGCTCGCCATCTCCGGGATGATGGTCGTGCGTGCGTTCTACGACACGCTCACCGTCCCCAACGCCGAGGGCAAGTACGTCCCGTACCTCGCCAAGAGCGTCACCCCGAACGACGACTACACCGAGTGGACGATCGGCCTGCGCAAGGGCATCAAGTTCCACGACGGCACCGACCTCGACGCCACCGTCGTCAAGAACAACATCGACGCCTACCGGGGGACCTACCCCACCCGCAAGCCGCTGCTGTTCACCTTCGTGCTGAAGGACATCGACAAGACCGAGGTCGTCGATCCGATGACCGTCAAGGTCACCACCAAGCGCCCGTGGGTCGCCTTCCCGGCGTTCCTCTACAACAGCTCGCGCATGGGCATCATGGCCCAGAGCCAGCTCGACGACACCAAGACCTGCGCCTCCAAGCTGGTGGGCACCGGCCCCTGGAAGTTCAAGAGCTGGGACACCAACACGTCGATCAAGGGCACCCGGAACAAGGACTACTGGCAGACCGCCCCTGACGGGAAGCCCTACCCCTACGCCGACAACATCGACATCGAGTTCAAGCCCGACGGCCAGGTGCGGGCCAACGCCCTGCGCTCGGGCGGCATCAACGTCGAGCACACCTCGGACTCCGAGCTCATCGGCAACACGTTCCGTCCCCTGCGCGACCAGGGCAAGGTGAACATGTACGTCTCGGAGGACTTCTCCGAGCCGGCGTTCCTCCAGCTGAACTCCACCAAGGCCCCGTTCGACGACATCCGGATGCGCAAGGCGCTCGCCCTGGGCACCGACCGCACCGACCTGAACAAGGTCCAGAACAACGGGCTGCCCACCGTGGCCAACGGCCCCTTCGCCCCCGACTCGATCGGCTACGTCGCCGATCCCGGCTTCCCCGACTTCGACATCGAGGAGGCCAAGAAGCTGGTGAAGGAGTACGTCGCCGAGGGCAAGGGCCACAAGGCCGAGTTCACCCTCACGCTCACCCAGGACCCCTCGACGCTGCGCCTCGCCCAGGAGATCCAGCAGCGGGCCGCCAAGGCGGGCGTGAAGGTCAAGCTCCAGCAGATGGACCAGGCCAAGCTCATCGACGCCGCCATCGGCAAGAAGTACGAGGCCATGACCTTCCGCAACTACTCCGGTGGCGACCCCGACATCAACACCGTCTGGTGGTACGGCGAGGGCAACCCGGTGAACTTCGGTGGCTACAACGACCCGGTGATCAACAAGCTCCTCGACGAGGGCCGCGGCGAGGACGACCCCGCCAAGCGCAAGCAGATCTACCAGGACATCAACCGCGAGTTCGCCAAGCAGGTGTGGTCCATCTGGTCGTGGTACACGCCGTGGGCGATCGTCATGGACAAGTCGGTCCACAACGTGCTCGGCCCGCCGCTCCCCGGCGACGACACCACCAAGGCCGGCGACGCCACGACCGACGATCCCGCACGGCAGCCCAACCCCGGTCTCGCCACCGGCCACTCCCTCATCGGGATGTGGGTCGCCAAGTAGTGGTCCCGAGCCGCCGTCAGGCGGTTCCCGCTCCCAACGCACCGCAGGCGCCACGCGCCTGAGGGAGGTCGAAGTTGCTACTCCTCATCGGACGCCGTCTGCTGCAACTCGTTGTGGTCTTCGTCGTCGTCACGTTCTTCACCGTGCTGCTGATGTCGTTCATCCCGGGCAAGCCCGAGGTGGTCGTCATCCCCTTCGACGACGCGAAGGAGACGCAGCGGACGGCGTTCCGTGAGGAGAACAACCTGGACAAGCCCCTGATCCAGCAGTGGGCGATCTGGGCCCGGCACTTCGTGACCGGCGACTTCGGCAACTACTACTCCTCCACCGGCCGCCAGCCGGTGAAGCCCCGGATCACCAAGGCGATCCCCGTGTCGCTGCTGATGATCCTCTACACGCAGATCGTGGCCCTCGGCGTGGCGGTGCCCTGCGCCGTGTGGGCCGCGTACCGGTCGGGATCGAGGCTCGACAAGCTCTTGAACTCCGCGGCGTTCGCGTTCATCGCCATGCCGTCGTTCGCGATCGCCCTCATCCTCTCCTACTACCTGGGCGTGAAGTTCGGCTGGCTGCCAGCCGACGGCTACACCCGCATCACCGACAACCCGGTCGAGCACTTCCGCTCGATGGTGATCCCGGTGCTGTCGCTGTCGCTCGCCCAGATCGCCGTCTACATGCGCCTGCTGCGCTCAGACCTCGTGGCCACCCTCCAGGAGGACTTCATCCTCATGGCCAAGGCCAAGGGCATCTCGAACCAGCGGGTCCTGTGGCGGCACGCCCTGCGCCCCTCGAGCCTCACGCTGCTGACCGTCGCCGGCCTGCAGGTCGGCAGCCTCATCGGCGGCGCGGTGGTGGTCGAGGCCCTCCTCAACATCCCGGGGATGGGCTACCTCATCGGCCAGGCCATCTTCGGGCGCCAGTACGTGGCGCTGCAGTCGATGGTGGCCCTCATCGCCATCGCCTTCGTCCTCGTGAACTTCGTGATCGACTTCCTGTACCAGGTGCTCGATCCCCGGGTCCGGGAGCGCCACGCATGAGCACCCTCAACGCCGCTGCGGTCACCGCCGGCGACGACGCCGTCACCGACGCCACCTTCGCCGAACTGGAGGAGGCGGCGGCCAAGAAGAAGAAGCTCGGCATCGGTGCCTGGTTGGCCATCATCTGGCTGGGCCTGCTCGCGTTCGTGTCGCTGTTCGCCGGGTTCCTCCCGCTGAACGACCCGGACGCATCGGTCGACGTCCAGCGCCTGGCCCCGTTCCAGAACATGAGCACCCCGCTCGGCACCGACGCCAACGGGCGCGACCTGCTCGCCCGGGCGATCTACGGGGCCCGGGTGTCGATGCTGATCGCGGTCTGCGCGGTGTTCCTCGGCCTCATCGTCGGCGGCCTGCTCGGCCTGGTCGCCGGGTACTTCCGCAACTGGATCGGCAACGCGCTGGCCAGCTTCTTCGACATCCTCCTCGCCATCCCCCAGCTCGTGCTGGCCCTGGCGATGGTGTCGGTGCTGAAGGGCGATCCGAGCTCGACCGAGGGCTTCCACCTACCCGTCGTGCTCGTCCTCATCCTCACGCTCGGCCTGGTGTCGATCCCGATCCTCGCCCGCATCACCCGGGCCTCCACGTTCACCTGGAGCCAGCGGGAGTTCGTCACCGCCGCCCGGGCCCAGGGCGCGGGCGACGCCCGCATCCTGCTGCGCGAGGTCCTGCCCAACGTGCTGCCGGCCATGGTGTCGATCTCGCTGCTCGGCATCGCCGTGGCGATCGTCGCCGAGGGCGGCCTGGCCCTGCTCGGCGCCAGCGTCGAGCCCCCGCAGTCGACCTGGGGCACCATGGTCGCCGCCGGCCGCTCGGACCTCGAGCTCGCGCCCTTCATCCTCTTCGTGCCGGTGATCGCCATCTTCCTCACCGTGCTGTCACTCAACTACCTGGGCGACGTCGTGCGCGATCGCTTCGACGTGCGGGAGAGCGCACTGTGACCGACCACGCGGCCGACGCCGACGCCATCGACCCGCACGCCACCGTCGCCCCCGGCGAGGTGCTCCTCGAGGTCGACGACCTCCACACCAGCTTCAGCTCCGACCGTGGCATCGTGCAGGCCGTGCGCGGCGTCTCGCTCACCCTCCGCCGGGGCCGCACCCTGGGCGTGGTCGGCGAGTCCGGCTCGGGCAAGTCGGTGCTGTCCCGCTCGATCATGGGCCTCATGCCCTCGAACGCCAGCCGCACCGGGAGCGTCCGCTTCGCCGGCAACGAGCTGCTCAACGCCCCGCCCAAGGTCATGCGCCAGTACTGGGGCGACCAGATGTCGATGGTCTTCCAGGACCCGATGACCGCGCTCAACCCGGTGGTCCGGGTCGAGCAGCAGATCACCGAGGGCCTCCACGAGCACATCGACCTCACCAAGGACCAGGCCCACGACACGGCCCTCCAGCTCCTCGAGTCGGTGGGCATCCCCGAGCCGGCCCGGCGCCTGCGCCAGTACCCGCACGAGATGTCGGGCGGCATGCGCCAGCGCATCATGATCGCCATCGCGCTGGCCTGCGGTCCCAAGCTCCTCTTCGCCGACGAGCCCACCACCGCCCTCGACGTGACCGTCCAGGCCCAGATCCTCGACCTGTTGCAATCGCTCCAGCGCGACCGCCAGATGGCGATGATCCTCGTGACCCACGACCTCGGCGTGGTCGCCGGCCGGGCCCACGACATCGCGGTGATGTACGCCGGTCAGATCGTGGAGAAGGCCAGCGCCAAGCGCCTCTTCGCCCACGTGAGCCACCCCTACACCGAGGCGCTGCTGCGTTCCATCCCGAAGCTCGAGATGGCCTCGCACACCCGCCTCGACGCGATCGGCGGCCGCCCGCCGGACCTCGTCAACCTGCCCCAGGGCTGCAAGTTCGCGGCCCGCTGCAAGTACGCCCAGGACCGCTGCCTCGCCGAGGAGCCCCAGCTCGTGCCGCTGCCCGACGAACCGGACCACCTGGTCCGCTGCCACTTCCCGGTCACCGTCAGCGCGGTCGACATCACCGGCGCACCGGAGGTCTCCGCCTGATGGCCGGTATCGGCGATGCCCACCTCCGTGCCGCGGACCAGGCCCTGCTCCGCGTCGAGAACCTCGTCGTGGAGTTCAAGGCCGGCCGCAAGGCCAAGGTCAACGCGGTCACCGACGTCAGCCTCGACGTGCTGAAGGGCGAGACC
>CAZUYW010000155.1:0-7454 GCA_964624775.1 uncultured Iamiaceae bacterium | reverse complement strand
CCCCAGCAGGGCCTCCACGAGCTCGTGGGCGCGGGCGGGGCGCCGGGCGGGATCCAGATCGAGGCCGCGCTCCACCGCCTCGGCGGCGCGCCGCGCCACCCCGGGGTTGGCGGTGAGGGGCCGATGGACCCCCGCCCGGGCCGCCGCGAGTGCGGCGCCGGCATCGCCCCCGTGGGGCGGACGACCACCGAGCAGCTGATAGGCGATCGCCGCGAGCCCGAAGCGGTCGGCCGCACCGGAGGGGGCCGCGCCGCACGCGACCTCGGGGGCGAGGTGGGCCGGGGTGCCCCACCCCGCGACCGCGCCCCGCCCGTCGATGAGGACCGGGCGCCCTGCCGCGGTGAGCACGACGTTGCCCGGGGTGACGTCGCCGTGCACGACCCCGCGGTCCGCCAGCCCGTCGAGCACCTCGGCGAGCGGCACCAGCAGCGCGGCGACCGCTCCGACCGGCACCGCCCCGCGCTCGGCGAGCAGGTCGGCCAGCGAGCCACCCCCGAGGAGCGGCCGCACCAGCGCCGCACCGGCACCGTCGGCCAGGACCTCGGGCACGGGCGACAGCGCAGGGTGGTCGAGCGCGGCCGCGACCGCCACCTCGGCACCGGCCCGATCCGCCGGCGACGGGGCGCCCGGGGCGGGGTGCAGGCGCTTCACCGCCACCCGCGTCCGCGCCCGGTCGGCGCGTCCGGCCCACACCTCGGCCCAGGTCGAGGTGGCCAGCAGCACGTCGAGCCGGAGCCCGGGCAGGTCGTGGCGGAGCGGCACCGGGCGCACCTACCCCCGCCCGCCAGGCGCGAAACGCCTCCCGCAGCGACCCCGCGGCCATCGCGTAGAGTGGTCGGGCGTGTTCAGGCCGTCGGGCCGATACAGCGGAGCGAGCCATGGCAGACGAACCGGCGCAGCTGGAGGGAGCGGTTCGCAGCGTGCCCCTCGGCGGCTGGGACCGGGTCTTCGAGCTCACCCCGATCCCCACTGCGGTCATGCACGGTCGTCACTTCGCCTGGGTCAACCAGGCCTACAGCGAGCTCATCGGCCTCCCGGTCGACGACATCGTGGGCGAGCACTTCGACCGCTGGTTCCAGGACGACATCATCGACCAGGTGGACGGCGCCGCCGAGGCGGTCGCGCGGGGGGAGCGGCGGTTCCACTTCGAAGGCTCCCTGATCACCGCCGACGGCCGCCGGCGGTGGGTTTCCAACGACGCCGTGCTGGTGGGCGACCCCGGCGACGGCATCGCCCTCTCGCAGGCGACCGACCTGACCGACCTCCACCACACGCGCACGGAGCTGGCCGCCTCCGAGCGCCGCTTCCGGAGCCTGCTGTCGAACATCTCCGACACCGTCTCGCTGCTGTCGGCCGAGGGCGAGCTCCTGTTCACCACGGGCGCGCTCAACAACGCGCTGGGCTACGACGCGGCGTTCTGGTCCGCCGCCACGCCGCTCCAGCTCGTCCACCACGACGACCTCGACCGCGTGGCGGCCGCGTGGGAGCTCGGCCTCGCCTCGCCCGGCGTGGAGATCACCGCCGAGGCCCGGATGCGCACCGCGAGCGGCGAGTGGGACGACATCGTGTTCACCGGGGTGAACCTGCTCCACGATCCCGACGTCGGCGGCTGCGTGCTCACGAGCCGCAACATCACCAAGCTCCGCCGGGCCGAGCGCCTCGCGTCGAGCCAGGCCTCCGTGCTCGAGCTGATCGCCCGCGGCGCGGCGCTCGACGAGATCCTCGATGCGTGCCTCAAGATCGCCGACGACAACCGCTCCACGGGCACGTCGGCGGTGTTCCTGCTCGAGGGCGACCGCCTGGTGCCGCGCGCGGGGACCTGCGCCGAGCCGCTCGCGGACTGGCTGGCCCAGGCGCCCCGCCACCCCACCCGTTCGATCTGCGATCGGGCGATGGCCACGCGCTCGCCGGCGATCGTCACCGACCTCGCCGAGGACCCGGTCAACGACTCGCTCCAGCTGATCGCCGCCTCCGTCGGGTTCGCCGCCGGGTGGTCCCAGCCGATCCTCTCGAGCGCCACGGGCGAGCCGATCGGCAGCTTCTGCACCGTGTACCCCACGCCTCGCCCGCCCACCCCGCACGAGCGGGTCGTCGGGGAGGTGATGAGCAGCCTCATCGCCATCGCCATCGAACGGGTCGAGAGCGAGACGCGCCTCGCCCACCAGGCGCTCCACGACGGGCTCACCGGGCTGCCGAACCGCACCCTCCTGCTCGATCGCCTGGACCACGCCCTGCGCCGTCGCGCCACGACCGGCCACCAGATCGCCCTGCTGTTCTGCGACGTCGATCGCTTCAAGGTGATCAACGACAGCCTCGGGCACGGCGTGGGCGACGAGCTGCTGGTGGCGTTCTCGGAGCGGGTGGTCGCCACGGTGCGCGCCGGGGACACCGTCGCCCGGTTCGGCGGCGACGAGTTCGTGATCCTCATCGAGGACGACGCCGAGGGCGAGGCCCCCATCCGCCTCGCCGAGCAGATCGCGGCCGCCCTCGAGGCGCCGTTCGTGCTCCCCTCGGGCCAGGAGGTGTACCTCACCGTGAGCATCGGCCTCGCGCTGGCCGGGGATCACCAGACCGGCGATGGCTGGCTCCGCGACGCCGACGCCGCCATGTACCGCGCCAAGGAACGGGGGCGGAACCGCCTCGAGCTGTTCGACACGGACATGCGCCACGCCGCGATGGTCCGCCTGCAGGTGGAGCACGACCTGCGCCGCGCCGTCACCAACGGCGAGCTGGTCATCCACTACCAGCCCGTGATCGACCTGCCCACCGGCGCCATCCGCGGCCTCGAGGCCCTGGTGCGCTGGCAGCATCCCGTGCGCGGCCTCCTCTCGCCCGGCGACTTCATCGCCATCGCCGAGGACACGGGCGCCATCACCGAGATCGGCGCCCACATCCTCGACCTTGCGGTGGCGGGTGTGAGCCAGGTGCAGCACCTGACCGGCGGCCGTCCCCTGCAGCTGGCCGTGAACGTGTCGGGCCGCCAGCTCGGCGCCAACGACCTCGACCGCACCGTCGCCGACGTGTGCGCCGCCCACGGCTGGCCCCACGAGCAGCTGGTGCTCGAGATCACCGAGACCGCGATCGCCCAGGGTCCCGACGGGCCCATCGAGGTGCTCGACCGCATCCACGACCTCGGCGTGGGGCTCGCCATCGACGACTTCGGCACCGGCTACTCGTCGCTCACCCGGCTCGGGGCGATGCCGGTGGGCCAGGTGAAGATCGACCAGTCGTTCGTCGCCGCCATCGACAACGACGACGATCGACGGGTCCGCATCGTCGACGCGGTCGTCGCCATCGCCGGCGCGCTCGGGCTCCAGACCACCGCCGAGGGCGTCGAGAGCCAGGCCCAGCTCGACTACCTCCGACGCATCCACTGTGAGCGCGCCCAGGGCTACCTGTTCGCCAAGCCGCTCCCGCTCGACGAGCTGGCCGCCCTCCTCGAGTCCGATCCGCGCTGGTGAACCCGGCCGGCGCCGTTCAGGCGTCGGGCGTGACGCGGGCGGGCAGCGGGGCGCCCCACCGACCACGGCCGCCCACCACCGGTCCCACCAGCGCCTCGTAGAGCGCTGAGGCCGAGGCGCGCACCCGGAGGCCCAGGAGGTCGCCGGCGTCGACGCGAGCGGGTCCGGCGTCGAGCTGGGCGAACGAGGTGTGCTCGCCCGCCTGGGCGTGCCCGACGTACCAGCCCGCGACGCTGGGGTACACCCAGTCGGCCCCGAGCTGGACGCTCGTGCCGTAGCGCGGGTCGCCCCAGGCCGGCTCGGTCGTGCGGCGGCGCAGCGGCCAGGCCTTCAGCTCGAGCGCCCGGCCGACCACGCGAGCGCAGACCCGCCAGGGCAGCTCGGGCTCCTCGAACGGCGTGGCGCCGAACACCTGGGACAGGCGGACCTGGCCGATGATCTCGTGCTCGGCCGTGTCGGTGCGCCACGCGTGGACGTTCCACCCGGCTCGAGCCCCGGACCAGATGTTGTTGGTGACCGTGAGGGCACGGACCTTGCCGCCGTCGTCGGCGACGCGCAGCGACAGCCCGGCCTGCACGATGGGTCCGCCGATGCGGGTCCAGGTCACGCACGACTGCTGGTCCTGGATCGGGCGGGCCCCGCTCGGCCACCACACGGCGCGCAGGTTGCCGCCCTGGTTCGTGGCGGGCGCGGCCACGGTGAAGGTGCCCGGCCCGGCGCGGTAGACGTAGCGGTCGCGGCCCTCGGGGGTGATCAGCGCGGTGCGGAACCGGATCGCCGCCTCCTTCGTCCGGGGGCGCGCCGGCCGGCCTCCTGCTGCGGTCGGAACCGTCGCCGGGAGGAGGGTCAGCGCCATCAGGGTGGCCAGAGCGGCACGGAGCGTGAACTTGCCCATAGCGCCCCCTGACATCCCATGGTGGGCCGGTCCCACGCGGTGGCCGACGAGTGTACGGCTCCCGGGCCCGGCGTGCCCGGTCGATGCCCGATCCGGCGCGCGGGGGTCGATACCCTCGCGCCGTGGCATCCCTCGCCGAGCCAGCCGTGCGCCTCCTCCTGGTGGAGGACGACCCCGCGATCGCCGAGCCGCTCGTCGAGGCCCTCGGGCGCGAGGGCTTCGCGGTCACCTGGGCGCCCACGGGGTCCGACGCCCTCGCCGCCGAGCCCGTGGACCTCGTCCTCCTCGACCTCGGGCTGCCCGACCTCGACGGCCGCGAGGTCTGCCGGCGGCTCCAGGCCGCGCGCCCGGTGCCCGTCATCGTCCTGACCGCGCGCGACGACGAGCTCGAGCGCGTCCTGCTGCTCGAGACGGGGGCCGACGACTACCTCGTCAAGCCGTTCGGGTTCCGCGAGCTGGTTGCCCGCATCCGCGCCGTCCGCCGGCGGAGCGGCCCGGCGGCCGCGACCGACGACGAGCCGGCCGCAACCGCGACCGGTGACCTCGAGGTCGACCGCCGGAGCCGACGGGTCCGCCTCCACGGCCGCGAGATCGACCTCTCTCCCAAGGAGTTCGATCTGCTCGCCCTGCTGAGCGGTGAGCCCGGCCGCGCCCACACCCGCGAGGAGATCATCGAGCGGGTCTGGGACGCGAACTGGTGGGGCCCCACCAAGACGCTCGACGTCCACATCGCGGCGCTCCGCAAGAAGCTCGGCGATCCGCGGTGGATCACCACCCTGCGCGGCGTCGGGTACCGGTTCGACGTGCCCGCCCCGGACGCGCCCGAACCGCCCGACGCGCCGGCCCGATGACCCGGCGGCTCCTGCTCGCCTACCTCACCATCACCGCCTTCGCGCTCGTCGTCGTGGTCGTGCCGCTCGGCCTCACCTTCGCCAGCCGCGAGCGCGCCCGGCTGCTCTTCGACCTGGAGCGCGACGCCGAGGCGGTGTCCTCCCGATCCGAGGACGCACTCGAAGGCAGCCGCTCCCCCGATCTCGAGGGCGTGTTCGCCGACTTCGACGTGGCCGGCGGACGCATCGTCGTGGTCGATGACGAGGGCTTGACCGTGGCCGACTCGGCCCCGGACACCCCGCTGGGCCGCGACTACGCGACCCGACCCGAGATCGCCGCCGCCCTGAACGGCGAGCGCGTCAGCGGGATGCGGCACTCCGAGACCCTCGACACGGACCTGGCCTACGTCGCCGTGCCGGTGGCCTCGGGTGGCACCGTCCACGGCGCCGTGCGCATCACCCTCCCCTCATCGGCCGTCGACGATCGGGTCCGGAGCACCTGGATCCGGCTGGGCCTCCTCTCGGTCGTCGTGCTGGCGACGGTCGGCGGCGTCGGGCTGCTCCTCGCCACGAGCGTGACCCGCCCGGTCCTCCAGCTCGAGGAGGCGTCCAAGCGCCTGGCCGAGGGCGACCTCGGGGCACGGGTCGGCGAGATCCACGGCGCCCCCGAGCTCGTCGCGCTGGGCCAGCAGTTCGATGCCACCGCCGAACGGCTCGCGGTGCTGGTGGACGGCCAGCGGCGCTTCGTGGCCGACGCGTCCCACCAGCTGCGGACCCCCCTCACCGCGCTCCGCCTGCGCCTCGAGACCCTCCAGCCGTCGGCCGACGACCAGCACCGGGTCGACGCTGCGCTGGCCGAGACCGATCGCCTCGCCCGGCTCGTCCAGTCGCTCCTGGTCCTGGCCCGCGCCGAGGCCGCCGGCCCGGACCTCGCCGCCGCGGACCTGGCGGCGGTGGCCCGGGAGCGGGTCGACACGTGGGCTCCCGTCGCCCGCGGCGAGGACGTCGACCTCACCCTGGACGCCCCCGAGGAGGCGCCCGTGCGCACCGTGGCTGGCGGCATCGAGCAGATCCTCGACAACCTGGTGTCCAACGCGCTCGCCGCGGTCCCGGCGGGCACCACCGTGGCGGTGGCCGTCGCCCCCGCCCCGAGCGGTGGGTGGGCCCTGACCGTCACCGACCAGGGGCCGGGCATGAGCGCCGAGCAGCGGGCCAGCGCGACCAGCCGGTTCTGGCGTCCCCCGGGCTCGTCGGGCACCGGGTTCGGCCTGGGCCTCGCCATCGTCGCCCAGCTGGCCCGATCCGGCGGCGGCGAGGTCACCCTCGACGAGGCCCCCGAGGGGCACGGCCTGCAGGTCACCGTCACGTTCCCGCCGCCGCACGAGCAGCCTTAACCCGTTCCTTACCTCCACGTGGGCATCCCCTGCCCCGGCCCCCCGTACGGTTCGTGGCTATCCCCCCACCCACCGAGGAGAGTCCCGTGGAACGACGCAAGGCTGTCACCGCCGCCGCCGCGGCATCGCTCACGTTCGTCCTTGGCGCAGCCGGCATGACCGCCAACGCCGCAATCCTGGGTGGCTCCGATCGGGGCGGCGTCGGCCAGATCTCGCCCATCACCGTCCCGGCGCGGGCCGCGACCCGCCCCACCAGCTCCGAGGACGCACCCTCGACCACGATCGCGGCGACCGCCGGCCTCCCGGCCGCGGGCGCGCCCCCCTCTGCTGATGGCGTCACACCCTCCCAGGCGCCATCAGCAGACCCCTCCGCTTCCCAGCCGCGGACCGGTGCCACCGCGCCCGCCGCCGCCCCCCATGTCGCGGTCGCGAGCCAGCCGGCCCCCGCCCCCACCCCCACCGTCGCCCCGGCTCCGACGCCCGTTCCCACCACCGCTCCCACCGTCACGGGCACGGGTGGCAGCACGACCGTGACCGGCGCGGACGACACCGAGATCGAAGACCACGAGGACGAAGCCCCCGAGCAGGAGCACGAGGCTCCCGAGGGCTCCGAGGACGATGACTGACGGCACCCGCCGCTCGGTCCCGCCGACCGGCCGCACGACGGCCAGGCGACGTCGGCGGCCCCACCCCGCGCTGGCGAGCCGGGTCCTCGCCGCCGGCCTGACCGCAGGAACGTCGATCGGCCTCGTCGGCCTGTTCGCCCAGGCCGACGCGTCCAGCAGCGCCGACGCGCTGTCGACCGCCCCGGCCGCGCCCGCGGTCACGGTGACCACCGCGGTCCAGCCCGGTGCCGCACCCCAGCTCCAGCACG
>CAZUYW010000154.1:0-7457 GCA_964624775.1 uncultured Iamiaceae bacterium | reverse complement strand
CGGCGAGGGGGGCGACGATCTCGTCGGCGAAGCGGTGGAGGCCGTCGAGCTTGCCCTGGAGGGTCTGCTTGAAGCCGCCGTGGTAGGCCCAGGGCATCGTGAGGATGTCGGTGATGCCGGCGTCCTCGGCTCGGCGGAAGTCGTCGGCGCTGATGGCGTCGTTGAGCGACACGATCATGGCGAAGTCGCCGGTCTTGCCCTGCTGCTCGCGGTACTCGTCGAGCTTCACGCGGGTCTCGGCGGCCTCGGCGGTGGACATGAGGTCGGAGATCCAGCCGTCGTTGCGGGCCGCACGCCGCAGGGCGTGATCGGACACGCCGCCGACCCAGATCGGGATCGTGGCGGGCGGTGCCGGGGTCATCTCCAGGCGGGGGAACTCGAAGTGGGTGCCGTGGTGCTCGACCCAATCGCCCTGCCACACGTCGTGGAGGATGTCGATCATCTCGTCGGCCCGGGCACCGCGCTTGCGGAATACGCCGTCGGTGAGGTCGAACTCCTCCTCGCACCAGCCCATGCCGACGCCGAGCGCCACCCGGCCCCCGGTCAGCACCGAGGCGGTGCCCACCGTCTTGGCGACGATCAGCGGGTTGCGCATGGGCAGCACGTACACGTTCGTGAAGAACACGAGCCGCTCGGTCACCGCGCCGAGCGCACCGATCGTGACCCACGGGTCCATCCACGGGGTGAACGCCTCCCAGCGGCGGGCGCCCGTCTCCGTGTACGGGTACTTCGTGTCCAGCGTCTCGAGGTTGATCACGTGATCGCTGAGCGCCATGCCGTGGTAGCCGGCGGCGTCGGCAGCCTTGGCGATCGGGGCCAGCTCCTCGGGCGGGAGGTACGCGGTGGCGACGGAGAAGCGCATGGGGGTGACCTCCCGGTCAGGCGTGGGTGCCGCCGTCGATGCGGACGATCTCGCCGGTGATGTGGGCACCGTCGGCCGAGGCGAGCAGCGCCACCACCGAGGCGACGTCCTCGGGCTGGCCGAAGCCGGTGGGCGACATGATGCGCCGCACCAGCTTGCCCTCCTCCTTGGTGAGGTCGCTCGGGAACTCGACGTTGCTCGTGATGCCGCTGTGCACGCTGCCGGGGGCCACCGCGTTCACGCGGACCCCGTCCTTGGCGTACTCGACGGCGAGGGTCTGGGTGAACGCCGCGATCCCGCCCTTGGACGACGCGTAGGCGCCCATCCACGGGTGGCCGAAGAAGCTCGACGTCGACGCCGCGTTCACGATCGAGCCCTTCGACTCGATCAGGTGGGGCAGCGCCGCCCGGCACATGAGGAACGTGCCGGTGAGGTTCACGTCGATGATGCGCTTCCAGGTGGCCAGGTCGCACTCGTGGGTGCGCACCGTGCGCAGCATCCCGGCGATGTTGCAGAGGGCGTCGATGCGGCCCCACCGCTCGATGGCGGCGTCGATCGCCGCCTGGGCCTGGGCCTCGTCGCTGATGTCGACCACGTGGGCCACGACCTCGCCGCCCGCCGCGGCCGACGCCTGCAGCTCGGCGACGGCGGCGTCGAGCGCCTCGGCGGTGACGTCGCAGGCCAGCACCTTGGCCCCTTCCGAGGCGAGGCGGGCGGCGGTGGCCCGCCCGATCCCGGAGGCGGCTCCGGTGACGATGGCGACGCGGTCGGTGAAGCGCTCGATCGGCATGGGCCGCACACTAGAACACGTTCCAGTTCCGGGTGACCCGAGTCGGCGGGGGAGCGTGGACTACCATCGTCAACCGGCCCGACGGGCCGACGAGGGCTGTCATGGGTGGGCCAGCAGGCCCCAGCCCCACAACTCGAACCGGCGACGAGCCACCGGAACCCCGGTGTGCCGTCCCTCGACGCGTGGAGGAAACCACATGCCCACCCTGAACCCCGGCGACTACAAGGTCGCCGATCTCTCCCTCGCGGGCTTCGGCCGCAAGGAGATCCAGCTCGCCGAGCACGAGATGCCCGGCCTCATGGCCACCCGGGCCGAGTTCGCCGATGCCCAGCCGCTCGCCGGCGCCCGCATCATGGGCTCGCTGCACATGACCATCCAGACCGCCGTCCTCATCGAGACCCTCGTGGCCCTCGGTGCCGACGTCCGCTGGGTGTCCTGCAACATCTTCAGCACCCAGGACCACGCCGCCGCCGCCGTGGTGGTGGGCCCCAACGGCACCACCGACGCCCCCCAGGGCGTCCCGGTCTACGCCTGGAAGGGCGAGACCCTCGAGGAGTACTGGTGGTGCACCGAGCAGGCCCTGCGCTGGCCCGACGGCGCCGGCCCCAACATGATCCTCGACGACGGTGGCGACGCCACCATGCTCGTCCACAAGGGTCGCGAGTACGAGCTGGCGGGCGCCGTGCCCCCGGCCACCGACGATGATCCCGACGAGTGGCACGTGATCATCGACCTGCTCACCAAGAGCGTCGCGGCCGAGCCCGACCGCTGGACCAAGGTCGCCGCCGACATCAAGGGCGTCACCGAGGAGACCACCACCGGCGTCCACCGCCTCTACCAGATGTTCGAGGCCGGCGACCTGCTGTTCCCGGCGATCAACGTCAACGACTCGGTCACCAAGTCCAAGTTCGACAACCTCTACGGCTGCCGCCACAGCCTCATCGACGGCCTCAACCGGGCCACCGACGTCATGATCGGCGGCAAGGTCGCGTTCGTCGCCGGCTACGGCGACGTGGGCAAGGGCTGCGCCGACTCGCTGCGCGGCCAGGGCGCCCGCGTGATCGTGGCCGAGGTCGACCCGATCTGTGCGCTGCAGGCCGCCATGGAGGGCTACCAGGTCGCCCGCCTCGAGGACGTCCTCGACACCGCCGACATCTTCATCACCACCACCGGCAACAAGGGCATCATCTCGGCCGAGCACATGAGCCGGATGAAGCACCAGGCGATCGTCGCCAACATCGGCCACTTCGACAACGAGATCGACATGGCCGGCCTCGCCAAGATGAGCGACGTCCGCAACGTCGAGATCAAGCCGCAGGTGAACGAGTTCCAGTTCCCCGACGGCCACTCGGTGATCATCCTCGCCGAGGGTCGCCTCATGAACCTCGGCTGCGCCACCGGCCACCCGAGCTTCGTGATGTCGAACTCGTTCACGAACCAGGCCATCGCCCAGATCGAGCTCTTCACCAAGACCGAGGAGTACCCGATCGGCGTGTACGTCCTGCCCAAGATCCTCGACGAGAAGGTGGCCCGCCTCCACCTCGACGCCCTCGGCGTCCGCCTCACCGAGCTCACCCAGGACCAGGCCGACTACATCGGCGTGCCGGTGTCGGGCCCCTACAAGCCCGATCACTACCGCTACTGATCCCGATCCGCGGTTTCTGGTGGGTTCCGGTCGCTGAGCGACCGAAACGCTCCACAAAGCAGTGATGTCCGGTTCGGCCGGGGCCTTCGGGTCCCGGCCGAACCGCGTCCCCGGGCGGTGCCGTGTCAGCGGGTGATGTGGACGACCTGGGAGGTGGTGCCGTCGACGAAGGCGTCGCCCGGCAGGCCCCGGAGCACGAGCGCGGGACGGCAGCGGCCGACCCGGGGGCGGCCCCACACCGTGACCTGCACCAGGTCCGAGCCGCTGGCGTCGCGGCCCCGCTCGACGGTGAGCTGGTCCGCGCACTCGACCCGCAGCACGACCCGGCCGGCGGTGCGGCGCGCCGAGGTGATCGCCAGGGCGGTGCGGCCCTGCTGGGTGCCGCAGCCCGTGAGCGCCGCGGGGCCGAGGGCGACCGCGAGCGCGGCCGCGGCGACGGCGAGGCGGGGGAGGGGCGGGCGACGATCCACGACCCGCCGAGGCTACCGGCCGCCCCCGGCCGACCTCGGCCGGCCCCGGCAGGGGTCCGACGCCGGCCGGTAGCGTGCGGCCCATGGCACGGGGAACGGGCACATGGGTCCTGGGCGGGTGGCAGAGCGACTACGCCCACAACTGGTCACGTGACGGTGGGGGCGGTCTTGACGGCCTGACCGCCGCCGCGGTCGAGGGCACGCTCGCCGCCGCCGGGATCACCGCGGCCGACGTCGAGGTCGTCCACGTCGGCAACGCGTTCGGCCAGCTGTTCACCGGCCAGGGCCACCTCGGCGCCATGGCCGCCACCGTCGCCCCCGAGCTGTGGGGCCTGCCCGCGGCCCGCCACGAGGCGGCGTGCGCGTCGGGCAGCATCGCCGTGCTCGCCGCCACCGCCGAGCTCGACGCCGGCCGCTACGACGTCGCCCTCGTGCTCGGCGTCGAGCTCGAGCGCACCGTGCCCGGCGACCTGGCCGCCCAGCACCTCGGCGCCGCGTCGTGGGTCGGCCACGAGGGCAGCCCGCGCTACATCTGGCCCGCCGCCTTCTCGGACCTGGCCGACGAGTACGACCGGCGATTCGGCCTCGACGACGCCCACGTCCACGCCATCGCCGCCCTCAACCTGGCCAACGCCCGCGCCAACCCCCTCGCCCAGACCCGGGCGTGGACCTTCACCGACGCCAGCTTCACCGACGACCCCGAGGCCAACCCGGTGATCGAGGGCCGCACCCGGCGCACCGACTGCAGCCAGGTCACCGACGGCGCCGCCGGCATCGTGCTCGTGTCCGACCGCTGGCTGCGCGACCACCCCGCAGCCGCCCGCCGCCAGGCCACGCTCGTGCGGATCGCCGGCTGGGGCCACCGCACCGTCGGCCTGCCCCTGGCCGACAAGCTCGCCCGCAGTGCCGACGACACCCATGTCCTGCCCCACGTGCGCGACACGTTCGCCGACGCGCTCGGGCGGGCCGGGCTCGGCACCGTCGACGACCTCGACGCCGTCGAGGTGCACGACTGCTTCGCCATGTCCGAGTACGCGGCGATCGACCACATCGGGATCACCCCGCCGGGCGACTCGTGGAAGGCCATCGAGGCCGGCGACATCGCCCGGGGCGGGCGCATCCCGGTGAACCCGGGTGGCGGCCTGATCGGCACCGGCCACCCCGTCGGCGCCACCGGCATCCGCATGGTGGTCGACGCCGCCCGACAGGTCACCGGCACCGCCGGCGACACCCAGGTCGACGGCGCCCGCCGCGTCGGCACCCTCAACATCGGCGGCAGCACCGCCACCACCTGCACCTTCGTGGTCGAGGGGGTCCCGGCGTGAACCCGCCCCCCACCGGCGAAGCCCTCGCCGTCGACCACCTACGCCGCACCCTCCCCGACGACGACGCCCACCCGTACCGCTCGGGTGCCTGGCGTCCCCAGGCCACCGAGTGGCGCGTCGAGGATCTCGAGGTCGTGGAGGGGGCGATCCCCGAGGACCTCGACGGGCTCTACGTCCGCAACACCGAGAACCCGCTCCACGAGGCGATCACCGCGTACCACCCCTTCGACGGCGACGGCATGCTCCACGCCGTGCGCTTCGGGTGCGGCCGGGCGTCGTACCGCAACCGCTTCGTGCGCACCACCGGGCTGGTCGCCGAGCAGGAGGCCGGGGCCTCGCTGTGGGCGGGTCTGGCCGAGAACCCCAAGCACGCCGTCCGCACCGACGGCCTCACCGCCCGGGGCGCCATGAAGGACGCGTCGAGCACCGACGTGGTCGTCCACAACGGCGAGGTGCTCAGCTCGTTCTGGCAGTGCGGCGACCTCTACCGGCTCGACCCCGACACGCTCGACACCATCGGCACCACCGCGTGGGAGGGCTGGTTCCCCCGGGAGGGCGTGTCGGCCCACACCAAGCTCGACGAGCACACCGGCGAGCTCATCTTCTTCAACTACGCCAAGGTCGCCCCGTACCTGAACGTCGGCGTCGTCGATCGCCACGGGCGCCTCGTCCACTACGCGGACATCGTCCTGCCCGGGCCCCGCCTGCCCCACGACATCGCGTTCACCGAGCACTTCATCGTGCTCAACGACCTCCCCATGCACTGGGACGAGGAGCTGCTGCCCCGGGGTGTCCACGCCGTGCGCATGCACGACGAGCCAAGCCGCTTCGGGCTCCTGCCCCGGCGCGGCACCACCGACGACGTGCAGTGGTTCGAGGCCGATCCCACCTACGTCCTCCACTGGACCAACGCCTACGAGGACGGCGACGAGGTCGTGCTCGAGGGCTTCCACCAGGGCAGCCCGTCGCCCCGCAAGCCCGAGATCGGCGACGACATGTGGATGTTCCGCTACCTCGCCCTCGACTGGATGGAGACCCGCCTCCACCGCTGGCGCTTCAACCGGCGCACCGGCCGCTGCACCGAGGAGCGCCTGCGGGACGACTTCACCGAGTTCGGCATCGTCAACCCGCGCCACGGCGGCCGCGAGCACCGCTACGTGTGGGCCGCCCAGGGCGAGCCCGGCTGGTTCCTCTTCGACGGGCTCGTCCGCCACGACACCGTGACCGGGGAGGACGACGTCCTGCGCCTCCCCGAGGGCACCTTCGCCAGCGAGGTCGGCGTGGCCCCGCGCCCGGGCGCCACCGCCGAGGACGACGCCTGGATCGTGACGTTCACCACCGATGTGGTCGGCGATCGCTCCGAGTGCCTGGTGCTCGACGGCCGCCGCATCAGCGACGGTCCCGTCGCCCGCCTGCGCCTCCCCGAGCGGATCAGCAGCGGCACCCACGCCCACTGGGCGCCCGGCTCGGCCCTGTAGGGTCCGTCCCCACCAGGGGACCAGGAGGGTCGACATGCAGGAGCTCAACGGCAAGGTCGCGGTCGTGACCGGGGCGGCGTCGGGGATCGGGCTGGCCATGAGCCGCACCTTCGTCGAGGAGGGCATGTCGGTCGTCCTGGCCGACATCGAGGCCGACGCGCTCGACCAGGTGGCCGCCACCTTCCCCGAGGGCACCGTCCACCCGTTCCGATGCGACGTCAGCGACGCCGAACAGGTCGAGGCGCTGCGCGACGCCGCGCTCGAGCGCTTCGGCGCCGTCCACGTGGTGTGCAACAACGCCGGCGTCGCCGGCGGCGGCATCACCTGGGAGCAGAAGGCCGAGGACTGGGACTGGGTGCTCGGCGTCAACCTGCGCGGCGTCATCAACGGCATCACCACCTTCACCCCGCTGCTGATCGAGCAGGGCGAGGGCCACATCGTGAACACCGCCTCGATCGCCGGGCTGATCTCGGCGCCGTTCATGGCCACCTACAACGTGTCCAAGCACGCCGTCGTCACGCTCTCGGAGACCCTGTGGGGCGACCTCCAGATGACCGGCAACACCGGCGTCGGCGTGTCGGTGCTGTGCCCCGGCTGGGTGCAGACCCGCATCCACGAGTCCGTGCGCAACCGGCCCAAGCCCGAGGGCGCCGAGTCGCGCGAGCCCACCGAGGTCGAGCAGCTCCTCATGGACACGGTCGGCGGCCTCATCGCCGAGGGCCTCAACCCGCTCCAGGTCGGTGCGCTGGTGCTGGAGGCGGTCCGCCACGACCGCTTCTACATCCTCACCCACCCCACCTGGAATCCGATGATCGCCGACCGCGTCGACCGCATCATGTCCGGCGAGCAGCCCTCCCTCTCCAGCCTCCCCACCAACTCCGACGACG
>CAZUYW010000153.1:2947-7461 GCA_964624775.1 uncultured Iamiaceae bacterium | reverse complement strand
GGACGCGGGAGGTGGCGGCGTCGCGGGCGGGGGCGGGGCCCCCACCGCGGGCTGCTCGATGGTCGGCTGACCGCCCAGCGGTTCCGCAGGGAGCGCCGCGCCGCACTGGGTGCAGTTGTGGGCGCCCGCGAGCGCCGGTGTCCCGCACTGCGAGCAGAACCGAGCCATGGCTGCACCTCTCCGATCAGCGAGGTGGCGCGTGGACGACCACCTCCGACGGGTCGACGGTACGACGCCCCCCGAGCTGGCGACAGGGGCCAACGTCCCGGCGAGGCGAGGCACCGGCCACGCGCCGACGAACGGGCGACGGGTCAAACCCGCGCCCGGGCGCGAGACTGGTCCGATCACGTACCTGCACTGGCTCGGCTTCCAGACCCGCGAGGTGCTGCTCCGCCACGGCGGGTGGATGGGCTGGAACCTCTTCCTCGCCCTCGTCGGCCTCGTCCTCGCGCTCGTGCTCGCCCCGGCGCCCGAGGACGGCGGGCCGCGCCGCAACGGCGCGTGGTGGCTCGGCGCCGCCGCGTTCGCCCTGTTCCTGCCCAACGCGCCCTACGTGCTCACCGATCTGCTGCACCTCCGGTGGTCCGCCCAGCAGGCGACCAACGAGATGGTCGTGGTGGTCGCGGTCGTGCCCACCTACATCGCCTTCCTGGCCACCGGGATGCTCGCCTACGTCTGGTGCGTGGAGCTGGTGGTCGGCGAGGTGCACCGGGTCCGGCCCGCGTGGCCCCGGCTCGCCGTGGTCGCCGTCATCCACCTGTGGTGCTCGGTGGGCGTGGTGCTCGGGCGCATGGCCCGGCTCAACAGCTGGAACGCGTTCACCAGCCCCACGAGCACGGTGGAGCGCTCGGTGGCCACGCTCGCCTGGTGGGGCGGCCCGCTCGCGGTGGGCATCGTCTTCGTGGCCATCACCGTGGCCTACGTCATCACCCACGTCCTCGCGTCGGCCGCCGTGGCCTGGGTGCGGCGGGTGGCGCCGCGCGCCGGGGCGGTGCTCGGTCGGGCCTGACGGGGAGCGGGCGCGGCGCGGCGTCGGTACCCTCCCCGCATGACCCGCACCCCCACCCCGCTCCGCACCGTCGTGTGGGGCACCGGCAACGTCGGACGGGCTGCCATCCGCGCCGTCGACGCCCACCCCGGCCTCGTGCTCGACGCGGTCCTGGTCGCCAACCCGGACAAGGTGGGGCGCGACGCGGGCGACCTCGCCGGCATGGACGTCCGCCTCGGGGTCGCCGCCACCGACGACGTCGACGCGGTCCTCGCCGCCGGGCCCGAGGCGCTCGTCTACGCCGCCTCGGGCGACATCCGGCCCGACGACGCCATCACGGATGTGGCCCGCGCCCTGCGCGCCGGGGCCGTCGTGGTCACCCCGTCGATCTACCCCCTCTACGACCCGACCAACGCGCCACCCGAGGTCCTCGACCCCGTGGCCAGCGCGGCCGAGGAGGGGTCGAGCGCGCTGTTCGTCTCGGGCATCGATCCCGGCTGGGGCAACGACATCCTCCCGATCCTCGCCACCGGCCTGGCCGGCACCATCGACGAGATCCGGTGCCAGGAGATCTTCGACTACTCCACCTACGACCAGCCCGACTCGGTCCGCTACCTCATCGGCATGGGCCAGCCCATGGACTACGAGCCCCCGATGGTGGCCCCCACCATCCCGACGATGGTCTGGGGCGGGCAGGTCCGCCTCATCGCCCGAGCGCTCGGCGTCGAGCTCGACGAGATCCGCGAGACCCTCGACCGCCGCGCCCTCGACACCACCGTCACCAACGGCATGGGCGACTTCGAGGCGGGCACGCAGGGCGCGCTCCGCTTCGAGGTGCAGGGGATCGTCGGCGGGGTGCCGCGCATCATCGTGGAGCACATCACCCGCATCCACCCCGACGTCGTCCCCGAGTGGCCGGTCCCGCCCGACGGCGGCGCCGGCGCCCACAAGGTCGTGATCGAGGGTCGCCCGCGCATCGAGATCAACGTGGAGGCCACCGACGAGGGCGGCAACCGCGCCGCGGGCGGCAACGCCACCGCGGTCGGCCGGCTCGTCAACGCCATCCCCTGGCTGCGCGGCGCCGCCCCCGGTGTCTACGACGCCCTCGACGTCCCCCTCGTCCCGGCCACCGGCCGCTTCCGTTCGGAGCCCTGATGCACATCGACGTCCCCGACGACCAGCACCCGATCATGTACGTGTGGGGCCAGATGGTGCCCGGCATCGGGCCCGCGGCGGCTGCCTTCGCCCAGGCGGTCTACGACCACCGCACGCTCGAGCTGCACACCTTCGAAGCGGCGCGGATGCGCATCGCCCAGATCAACGGGTGCGTGTTCTGCCAGGACTGGCGCACCGAGATCGACGGCGCCACCGTCGAGCCCGGGTTCGACGACGAGGTGGCCTCGTGGCGCACCTCGACCGTGCTCGACGACCGGGCCCGCCTCGCCGCCGAGTACGCCGAGCGCTACGCCCTCGACCACCACGGCATCGACGACGACCTGTGGGAGCGACTCCACGGCGCCTTCACCGACGCCGAGATCGTCGAGCTCACCATGTGCCTGGGGTCGTGGATCGGCTTCGGCCGGCTCAACCGCGTCTTCGGCCTCGACACCGCCTGCGTCCTGCCCGACCACTGACCCCGGTGGTCAGGCGGTGAGGAACTGCTGGAACCAGCGGCCGCTGTCCTTCACGAGGCGGCGCTGGGTGGCGTAGTCGACGTAGACGAGGCCGAACCGGGGGACGTAGCCCTCGGCCCACTCGAAGTTGTCCATCAGCGACCAGCAGAAGTAGCCGTCGATCGGCATGCCGTCGCCCTTGGCCCGCAGCACCTCGGCGAGGTGCGCCTGGTAGAACGCGGTCCGCCGGGGGTCCGGGACGCGATCGCTCCGGGGGTGATCGGGGAAGGCCGCGCCGTTCTCGGTGATCACCAGGCGCATCGACGGGTCGTAGGCGTGCACCTTGCCGAGCGCCTCGTACAGGCCGTCGGGCTGCACCTCCCACCCCATCGCGGTGAGCTCGTAGGTGCGGTGGTCCTTGGTCATCCACGGGATGGCGCCGAGCCTGGGGATCGGCACCGGCCGGGCGAGGAGGCGGGTGTAGTACTGCACCCCCATGAAGTCCCAGTCGACCTTGATCGCCTGGTCATCCCCGGGGCGCTGGTAGCGGGCGACGCCCTCGATGATCGACGACGCCTCGGTGGGGTAGCCGAGGCCGAAGTTCGGCTCGATGAAGATCCGGTTGGCGAAGGCGTCGAGGGTGGCGGCGGCCCGACGGTGGCGCGGCGTGTCCTCCTTGGTGCGCATCGGCGTGATGATGTGCGTCGTGCCCACCACCGCGCCGGGCACCCGGCCGCGCAGCACGCCGGCACCGGCCGCCTGCGACAGGTTCACGTGGTGCGTCGCCGCCAGCATCTGGCGGGGGCTGCGGATCCCCGGCGCGTGGAGGCCCGAGAGGTAGCCGCCCTGGATGAAGCTGCACGGCTCGTTGAACACCATCCAGTGCTTGACCCGGTCGCCGAGCGCGTCGGCCACGACGGCCACGTAGTCCTCGAACCAGCCGACGATGCTGCGGTTCGCCCAGCCGCCCTGCTCCTGGAGCGCCTCGGGCAGGTCCCAGTGGTAGAGCGTCACCCAGGGCTCGACGCCGGCCTCGAGGCACGCGTCGACCACCCGCGCGTAGAAGTCCAGCCCCTTCGGGTTCACCCGGCCCCGCCCCTCGGGCAGCACGCGCGGCCACGAGATCGAGAAGCGCTGGGCGTCGAACCCGAGGTCGCGCACGAGCGCGGTGTCCTCCTCGAAGCGGTGGTAGAAGTCGCAGGCCACGTCGCCGTTCGAGCCGTCGCGGATCTTGCCCTTGCGCCGGGTGAACGTGTCCCAGATCGACAGGCCCTTGCCGTCGACGTCCCACGCGCCCTCGACCTGGTAGCTCGCGTGCGCCACCCCCCAGGTGAAGTCGTCGCCGAAGTCGGCCCGGGTCAGATCGTCCGCGTCGCGCATGGCGCCATGATGGCCCAGCCCCACCGCCGGGCACCCCTTCGCGACGGGGCCCGGTCCTAGGCTGCGGCCCGCCCCACCCGCCGAGCCCGGAGCCCGCGATGCCCCTCGAACCACGCCTGCGGCCGATCCTCGCCCTGGCCAACCGGCTCGACACGGGCGCCGACGTGCCCATGGCCGTGCGGCGCGACGCGGCAGCCCGCCAGTCCCACTTCCTCGGCTGGCTGGTGATGCGTCCCGGGCCGAAGGTGGCCATCACCCACCGCCAGGTCCCTGTCGAGGGCGGCTCGATCCTCGTGCGCCTGTACCGCCCGCTCGGCGTCGCCCCCAGCGCCCCGCTGCCCCTCCACCTCTTCATCCACGGCGGCGGCTGGTGCCAGGGCACCGTCGACGAGCGCGACCCCCGCTGCCGGGCGATCGCCGGCGAGGCCGGCTGCATGGTGGCGTCGGTCGACTACCGCCTCGCGCCCGAGAACCAGTACCCGATCCCCGTGGAGGACTGCTACGCCGCGCTCGTCCACCTGGTCGAGCACGCC
>CAZUYW010000153.1:1220-2847 GCA_964624775.1 uncultured Iamiaceae bacterium | reverse complement strand
ATCGTGATGACCGCGGAGTTCGACCCGCTCCGCGACGACGGCGAGGTCTACGTGAACAAGCTGCGCGCCGCCGGCGTGCCGGTCACCTTCCGCCACCTCGAGGGCCACATGCACCCCTCGTTCGCGTTCACCCGCCTGCTCCCCTCGGCCCGCGCCTACGAGCAGGCCGCGATCGCCGCCCTGGTGGCCGCCCAGCGCGACGCCTGAGGCCCGGAGTCAGCCCAGGATCAGCCGGCGATCGAGGAGAGGAACCGCGCCGCGATCGGCGCCGCCACCTGGCCGCCGAAGCCGCCGCCCTCGACCAGCACCGCGAAGGCGATGTCGCCCTGGAAGCCGGTGAACCACGCGTGGGTCTCGGGCGGGTCCTCCTGGCCGAACTCGGCCGTGCCCGTCTTGGCCGACACCGGGCCGCCCGGGATGCCGAGCACCGCGGTGCCCGTGCCGCTGGTGACCACGCCGCGCATGAGGTCGCGCAGCTGGCCCACCTTGTCGGCGGGGAGGGCGGGGCCGGGCTGCGGTCCCGGGTCGCCGGCGGGGAGCACGAGGCGGGGGGTGACCGTCTCGCCCTTGGCGACCGACGCCGAGACGAGGGCCATGGCGAACGGGCTCGCTTCCACCTTGCCCTGCCCGATCATGTTGGCGGCGTGCTCGGTGAGGTCATCGGTGGCCGGCACGGATCCATCGAAGGTCCGCACCCCGATGTCGTGCGGGACGAAGCCGAGCGATGCCGCCGCGTTGGTGAGCTCCTGGGCGCTGATGTCGCGGGCCTGGCCCACGAAGGCGGTGTTGCACGACTTGGCGAAGTCGGTGCGGAACGGCACGTTGCCGAGCACCTCGCCCTCGGCGTTGGCGAACTTCTTGCCCATGACGATCGTGGCGGGACAGGCGATGGTGGTGTCCGGGGTGAGGCCCTTCTCGAGCAACCCGAGCGTGGTCACGATCTTGAACGTCGAGCCCGGCGGGTACCGGCCGACGAGCGCCCGGTTGTAGCCGTCAGCGCCGGCGGGCCCGTTGGCCACGGCGACGACGTCGCCGGTGCTGACCCGGATCGCCACGAGCGCCGCGGGCTTCGGCGCGGTGGCCATGGCCGCGTCGGCAGCCTCCTGGATGCGCTGGTCGAGGGTGACCGTGACGTCCTTGCCGGGGACCGATGCGAACTCCTGGAGCACCCGTGGGGCCCCACCCGGCTGCAGCGCCTCGACGACGAGGCCCGGGGTGCCGCCGAGGGTCGCGTCCTGGGACGCCTGGATGCCCGACAGGCCGATGATGTCACCTGCTTGGAGGCGGCCCTTCGAGGCCTCGACGAGCTCGGGGGTGGCGGTGCCGGTGGTGCCGAGCACGGCTCGGGCGAACGAGGCGGGCACCCCACCGTCGCCGGCCGCCTCGCGGAACACGGTGCCCGGCAGCGGTTGGATCTCCGAGCGGATGCGGTCGTAGGCCGCCCGCTCGAGGGTGATCACCTCGACGAAGTCGTCGGCACCGGCGGCCCGGACCTTGGCGATCAGCGCGTCGGCGGGGACGCCGGTGAGCCCGGCGACCGTGCGGGCGGTGGCCTCCGGATCCTTCGTGCGGCTCTTGCGGATGCCGACGGTGACGGCGCCCTTGGTGGGCACGAGCGACGCGCCCT
>CAZUYW010000153.1:0-1120 GCA_964624775.1 uncultured Iamiaceae bacterium | reverse complement strand
GTGAGCTGGGCGGTGATGATGCGCGTGCTCGGGACGGGGGTGCCGCTGCCGGGCGCGAACCGGACGCGATCGAGGTGGCCTCCCTCCCAGGCGGCGGCGAAGGCATCGGCCGCATCAGCCGCCGGGTCGCCTTCGGGCACACCGGGGCGCGACGGGCGCGAGGGACCGTCGTCTGCCCACGGTGACCACCAGATGATCCCTGCGACGAGCGCCACCACCACCACGCTGACGACGCCCACCAGCGCCACGCGCCGTGCACCCATGTCCTGGCCTCCTCGCCGTCGACGACCCTACGCAGTGACCGACAGCACGCGTGGGCACCGTTGACGGCGAACGACGCGCGATCCGATGACGAATCCGTCACACCCGGTCCCAGATACGACGAATCGGTCAGCGGGCCGATCCGGTGGGTCCGATCGACCTCAGCGGCGCCGCAGCCGCCCCGTCGCCGCGGGGTCGTAGAGGCAGATGACGTCGCTGAGGTAGCCGAGCTCGAGGGCGGCGCGCAGCATGGCGGCGCCCGACCCGGCCTCGGGCAGGTGCGAGGTGAGCACGACGTAGGGCGCCGCGTCGGGCAGGGCCCGCAGGAGCGCGCCGTTCGCCACCGCCTTCTTCAGCGTGTCGGTGCGGCGCAGGCCGGGCCGGTGGCCCTGGATCGAGCCCTTGTACTCGAACCACACGAGGGTGCCGTCGGGCGCGACCGCCTCCTGGTCGATCTCGACGCCGACCTCGGCGATGACCCGACGACCTCGGAGCTCGTAGCCGAGGTGGGCGAGGAGCGTGTCGCACTGCTCGGCGAACTGCCGGCCCTGGATGCCGGCCGACGCCTGGAACGCCGCCGCCCGCGGCGCGGGTTGCGGCGGAGCCTCGACCGCCGCCGGTTCCGACGGGACCGGTGCGGGATCGGTTCCGGTGAAGGGAAGCTGGGCAGGGTCCGACATGCCCTGGCGATGGTACCGGCGGTCGGCTTCGGGAACCGGTGGCCCCCGCAATACCGTGGTCAGGTCGACCCGCCGAGGAACCCGACGCCGAGGAGCCCCGTGGCCCGACTTCGCCCGACCCCCGCGCCCACGCCGCCGCGCGACGCGCCCCACCGGGTGCTCGTGGCCCGGCCGACCCC
>CAZUYW010000152.1:0-7479 GCA_964624775.1 uncultured Iamiaceae bacterium | reverse complement strand
AGCACGTCGGCGTCCTGGGCGAACGCCCGGGCGAGGGCGACGCGCTGGCGCATGCCGCCCGACAGCTCGTGGGGCCGCTTGTCCCCGAAGGCGCGGAGGTGGACGATGTCGAGCAGCTCGTCGGCCCGATCGCGCCGCTCCTTGCGCGGCACGCCGCGCAGCTTGAGCGCGAGGGCGACGTTGCCCCGCACGGTGAGCCACGGGAACAGCGCCGACTCCTGGAACATCAGGGCCGTGCGGCCGCTGACCGCGACCGTGCCCGACGTCGGCTGGTCGAGACCGGCGACCAGGTTGAGCAGGGTGGACTTGCCACAGCCCGAGGCACCGATGAGGCACACGAACTCGCCGGGGGCGACGTCGAGGGACACCCGATCGAGGGCGTGGGTGGCCGAGGCGCCGGAGCCGTAGGCCTTCGACACCTCCGCGATCGACACGGCCAGGCCGGCCGGCGCCTCGGGTGCGGCGACGGTCACGAGCCCTTGACCTGGTCCTCGCCCTTCGCCTTGAGGATGGCGTTCAGGGGCGCGAGGTCGTAGATGCCGTCGATGTCGTTGCTCTTGATGAGCCCGGCGTCCTTGGCGTCGTCGGCCGCCTTCTGGGCGCTGGCCGCGAGCGGATCGTTGGTGAAGGACAGGTTCTTCCACGCCGCATCGATGGTGGCGGCGGGCAGGTCCTTGCCGGTGAGGTCCTTGAGGGCCTTGTTCACGATGCCCTTGGCGGCATCGGAGTTGGCGTTGATCCAGTCGTTGGCCTCGACCTGGCCCTGGAGCAGCTGCTTCACCACATCGGGGTGGGCATCGAGGAACGTCTTGGCCACCACGAGGTTGGTGGTGGCGAACTGGCCGTCGTCGAACAGGTCGCGCTCGTCGACGAGCACCTTGCCGTCGCCCTCGAGCACGAGGCGGGTGGCCCACGGCTCGGGGAGCCAGGCGCCGGCGATGTCGCCCGCCTTGAAGGCGTCGAGGGTCTGGGCGTTCTCCTGCGGGAGGATCTTCACGTCGCCACCGCCCGAGGTGGTGGTCTCGAGGCCCTGCGACTTCAGCCAGGCGCGGAGCGAGACGTCCTGGGTGTTGCCGAGCTTGGGCGAGGACACGGTCTTGCCCTTGAGGTCCTTGGCCGAGTCGATGTCCTTGGCGACGACGAACGCGGCGCCGCCCGAGGTGGCGCCCGAGACGATGCGGATGGCCTGGCCGTTGGACTTCTGGAACAGGTTGATGGCCGGGCCGGTGCCGATGTAGGTGGCGTCGACGGCATCGGCGTTGAGCGCCTCGACGGCCTCGGTGCCGTCCTTGAAGGTGGAGGTCTTCAGCGTGTTCGTGCCGAGGGCCTTGGCGTAGATGCCCCGCTCGACGCCGACGATGGCGGTGCCGTGGGTGAGGTTGGGGAAGTAGCCCAGGCGCAGGGTCACGCCGCCCTTGCCGTTGTCCTTGCCGCTGCTGCTGCTGTCATCGCTCGACCCGCACGCGGTCACGGCGAGGGCGAGCGCGGCGGTGAGGCCGAGGGCGGTCAGGGTGCGGATGCGGTGGGATCGGGGTCGGGTCACGAGTCCTCCTCTAGAAAGTCCACGTGTTCTATAGGAATACGCGTGTATTGGTCAAGGGCGGCGTGCGGTCCGGGCGCGTACGGTGGCGGCTCCACGACCGGACCGGGGAGGGCCATGGGCAGCGAAGCGATCGCACGAGGACGGCGGGCGGTGCGCATCTTCGCCGTCGTCGTGGTCATCGGTGCCCTGCTCGGCCTGGCTGTCGCCCAGCGCACCTTCGCCAGCATCGACGACGGCCTCGCCGTCGCCGATTCGGCCGCCACCGCCGCCGGTGCCGCGGCAGAGCCCGCGGGCCAGCTCGCCGACGACCTGGCCAAGCTGGCCGACTCGCTCGCCGAGGGCACCCGGTCCGCGTCCCGCCTCGCCCGCACCGCGTCGGGCTCCTCCGCCGACCTGAGCGTGGCCGCTGAGGACAACCTGGCCACCACGCTCGACGGCCTGGCCAAGACCGCCGACCGCCTCGCCACCGCGACCGAGCGCATCGAGCGCTTCATCCCCGGCGACGCCAAGCCATCGGCCGCCGACGAGCTGCGCGACGTCGCCGACGGGCTCGAGCCCACCGCCGACCAGGTGCGCGACCTCGGCACCCAGCTCGACCAGGCGGCCGGCGACCTCGACGACATCGCCGATCAGCTCGCCGCGAGCGCCACCAAGGTCGCCGCCATCGGCGACGACATCGCCGAGGCCAAGGCAACGATCGAGACGCTGCCAGACCTGGTCGACGATGTGCAGACCTCCGTCGACCGCACGCAGGACCGCCTCGCCGTCGACATCTGGCTGATCCGTGCGCTGATCGTGGCCTTCGCCGCCGCCGTCCTGGCCGCCGCCTACACCGCCGACCGGGCGCTCATCGCGCTCGGCGAGATCCTTCCGACCCAACCCATCCAGGAGCAGGAGCCATGACCCCCGAATCCTTCGCCCGAGCGGTGGCGTCCACCCGCAGCGTCCTGGTGCAGGTGCAGCCCGACCAGCTCGACCTGCCCACCCCGTGCGCGTCGTGGGACGTGCGTGCGCTCATCAACCACACCGTCGACGCCACCCGGTTCTTCGCCGCCGGGGTGGCGGGCGAGCCGCCGGCAGAGGACGAGGTCGATCACGCCGCCGGGGACTTCGTCGCGGCGTTCGACGAGGCCGGCGCCGCCGCGGTGGCGGCGTTCTCGGCCGACGGTGCGCTCGACCGCACACTCGACCTGCCCTTCGGTCCGACTCCCGCCCGCGGGTTCCTGGGCATCGCCACCGGCGACTGCTTCACCCACGGGTGGGACCTGGCCCGGGCGATCGGGGTGGACGCGGACCTCGATCCCGAGCTGGCTGCCGAGCTGCTCGACACGGTCAAGGCGATGATGGCGCCGAGCTTCCGCGGCGCCGACGGCTCGGCCGCGTTCGGTCCCGAGCTCGATGCACCCGAGGGTGCGACCGCGGCCGATCGCCTCGCCGCGTTCCTGGGCCGCACCGTCTGACCGGCCACCACGCTTTGGTGCGCCTCGACCCCACCATGGGGGGCTGAGGCTCGCAAAAGGCACAGGGCGCGATGCTCAGGCGGTGGCGCGGCGGGTGCGCGCCGCCCACCAGCCGCCGACGGCGGCGGGCACGGCGAGGGCGAGCGTGGCGGCGACGCCGCCCCGATCGAGTTCGCCGTGGAACACGACGGCGTTGGCGATGTCGAGCGAGTCCGCCGCCGCGCTGAGCTCCACCCACCGGGTGGCGGCCTCGTCGGCGCCCTCGGCGCCGGTGGCCTCGGCCTGGCCGAGGGCGAGCAGCGTGCCCGTGCCGAGCACGATGTCGCGCACGCCGAAGGCCCGTGCCATCCAGATCATCTGTCCCTCGGCCCGGGCCGCCGTCGGCCCCAGCACGGTGCGCGGGGCGACGAGGCACCCCAGCCCGAACAGGACCCGCCCGGCGGCGATGCCCTTCGCGATCGTGTCCTCGGTCCCAGCCATGCCGCGAAGCCTGCCACAGCCAGCCCGCCGCGGTTTCGTGAGGATCGACCCCACATCGTGGGGTCGATCCACACAAATCCGGTCAGGAGGGCGCGGGGAGGAGGGCCTCGAGGTGGGTGGCGGCGGCCGCGGGGCCGCCGGCGGCGGCGAAGGAGGCCTGGACGCGGGCGGCTGCAGCGCGCAGGTCCGCGTCGGTGAGGGCCGCGTCGATGGCAGCGCGCAGGTCGTCGGCCCGGACGCGGGCGAACTTCACCCGCACGCCGGCGCCGGCCCGCACGACCTGGTCGGCGACGATCGGCTGATCGTCGCGGATCGGCGCCAGCACGAGCGGCAGCCCTGCGGCGAGCGACTCGCAGACCGTGTTGTGGCCCGCGTGGGACACCACGGCGCCGCCCCGCGCCGCCAGCTCCTGGAGCAGCGCGAGCTGGGGCACGCGGGCCTGGACGATCACGTTCGCGGGCGGGTCGGGCACCAGCTCCGGCGGGGCGACGAACACGGCCTGCCAGCGCTGGTCACGGCAGGCCTCGGCCGCCACGGCGAAGAAGCGCTCGCCGGCGTCCGCGTTCACGGTGCCGAGCGAGACGAGCACGGCGGGCCGGCCCGGCTCGAGGCGCGCCCAGTCGAGCCCGTCGCGCTCGGGGCGGCCGGTGATCGACGGGCCGACGAACGCCACGGGCCCGGGGAACGGGCCGTCGCCCGCCAGCGCCGCGGTGCTGAAGGCGAGGATCACGTGGGGGCTGAACCGCAGATCACCCTCGGCCGCCGCGTCGGGCGCGATGCCGTGCCGGACCTGCAGGTCGACCAGGCGGGCCTTCACCTCGGCGTCCACCTTGGGGAGCGCGGCGAGCGGCTCGGTCAGCTCGGCGGAGGTCGTGGCCGAGGTGGCCCAGGGCAGGCCGAGGCGCCGGGCGACCACCGCGCCGGCGAGGGCCTGCTGGTCGACGACGAGCACGTCGGCGCCGAACGATCGGGCCGCCTCCTCGACCCCGTCGACCATCACCTCGGCGAGGGGGAGCAGCACGTCCTCCCACAAGAACTTGAGGGCGGCGGCGCCGCGCAGGTTCGGGGCCCGCTGGGCCACCTCCTGGACGTGGGCGGCCACCTCGGGCGGCGCGCACGGCCAGAAGGCGGCGTCGTCCGGGAGCAGGGCGTCGACGGCGCCGGGCAGCCCGGTCCACGCCACGTCGTGGCCGCGCGCCGCGAGCTCGGCGCCGAGGGCGATCGTGGGGTTCACGTGCCCCGACAGCGGGGGCACCACGAACAGGAAGCGGCTCACCGGCGTCCGGTCCTCAGCCGTGGCGGTCGATCCACGCCACGGCGCGGTCGCGGATCAGGGCGCTCTCCTCGGTGAGGAGGGAGTGCGAGCGGCCGGGCACGATCTCGAGCTCGCAGCCGGGGACCTTGGCCTCGAGCTCCCGGGCCCGGTCGAGGATGTCGGACTGGGAGCCGTAGATGGCGAACGTCGGGCAGGTGATCTGGTCGAGCCAGTCGATCGGCTGCTCGCGCTGGAGGTCGTCGATCATCGAGGTCTTGGTGAGGAGGTGCTCGCTCTTGCGGGCGAAGCGGCTGAGCTTGCGGTCGGCGTTCTCGGCCAGCCAGTCCTGCACGACCTGCTCGTCGAGGCCGAACACGGCGAGGGCGAGGCTGCCGGCCATCTGCTCGCCCCAGCCCTCGACGGCGAAGTGCGCCTCGATCAGGAACAGGCTCGCAATGCGGTCCGGGTGGCGGTGCGCGAAGGCGAGGGCGAGCACGCCGCCGAAGCTGTTGCCGAACAGGTGCACGGGACCGGTGATCCCCCACGCGTCGAGCAGGGCCTCGAGGTCGTCCACCTGCTCGTCGACCGTGTACCCGGTGTCGGGGACCTCGGAGCGGCCGTGGCCGCGCAGGTCGTAGAGGTGGACGTCGGCGTGGAGGGCGACCGGCGCGGCGATCGTGTAGTACCAGCTCGACAGGTTGTCGGCGACGAGGCCGTGCAGCATCACGACCTGCGGCCGTTCGGCGCCGGCGGGGTCGTCGCCGCCGTGGAGCGACTGGGTGTTGAAGCGGACGCCGTTGGCGACGATCGCGGGCATCAGGCGGCCGCCGTCACCACGAAGTCGACGAGCTGGCCCACGGTGAGGGCGATGATCTCGTCGAGCTCCATGGTGGCCAGCCAGCCGACGAAGTCGACCTGCTCGCCGTAGCGCTCGAGCAGCTGCTCGGCGAGGGCGACGAACTCGATGCTCTCGAGCTCGAGGTCCTCGTCGAAGGAGGTGTCCATCCCGATCTCGTCGCCGAGCAGCAGGTCCTCGCCGATGACGTCGTGGAGGATCTCGGTGATGTCGGCGAGGACGGACTCGGCGGTGACGGGATCAGTGGTCGGGGACGGTCCAGGCAACGACGTGCTCCTTGGCGTCGGGATCGCCGTCGGGCGATCGGAGGATGGTGGTGGCGATGCGGCGTCCGGCCACGATGAGCTCGTCGCCGTCGACCGCGGTGATCACCCAGTCGCGAGGTCGGCCCTGCAGCCCGGTGCCCGCGGCCTTGGCGGCGGCCTCCTTGGCGGCCCAGGCGCGGGTGAGGACCAGGTCGCGCTCGGGGCCGGCGAGCCCCAGCGGGCCCAGCAGGGCGATCTCCTCGGCGGTGAGGGACGTTGCCTCGAAGGTCGCCGAGCGGGGCTCGATCGCCTCGATGTCGATGCCGGGCCAGCTCGCGGGGTCGCGGCCCTCGGCCACCAGCGCCACGCCGAGGCCGGCGGTGTGGGCGATGGACACCTGGAGGTCGCCGGCCGCGTCGCCCACCAGCTCGGGTCGGCCGTGCTCGTCGTTGGTGACGCCGATCTCGATGGGGAACAGGTCCCCGGCGCCGTCGGCCCAGCGGCGGGCGCGGGCGGCGTCCTTGGCGGCGATGCGACCCAGCAGCCACTGGCGCTGGGCGTTGGGGTTGCGGCCGTCGTACTCGGCGCGCTCGTCGCGCCCGAGGAAGCGGCGGCGCACGACGTCGCGCGAGGCGGAGTCCGGCCAGGCCTCGCGCACGAGGAACCAGCCGCCCGGCTGGGGCTGGGCGAGCGTGAGCCGGTGCGGCGCCCGCAGGAGGTCGAACAGGGCGTCGTCGGTCTGGAACCGGCGGTCCTCCCAGCCCTCGATGCGGCACCACACCGTGGAGCCGTCGGGCCCGTCGATCGTGAGCTCGAGGTCGGCGCGCACCGACACCTCGCCCAGCTCGGTGACGTTCACCACGCAGTCGAGCTCGACGCCCGGCTCGGGATGGGGACCCCAGAACGAGATGCGATCGATCGAGGTCGGCAGCACCAGGCGGTCCTTGTCCACGGCGTTGGCGACCCAGAAGCCGAACAGCTGCCCGGCGTTGTCGAGCAGCGCGCCCGGGGCGGGGCGGCTCACGAGGCGACCCCGGATGCCGTCCGCGCCGGACTCGTCGAAGGTGAGCACGCCCTGGTACTCGGGGCCGTGGAACAGGTGGCCGTCGGCGTAGAGGCGCTCGGGCGTGCAGGGGAGCGGCACCTCGCCGGTGAGGGGCTGGGCGACCGGGTCGGGCGCCGGCTCGTAGGCGGGGAGCAGGCGGACGGTGGCGCGGGCGTGGCGGTCGATCGAGGTGCGCACCACCACGCCGGGGCCGTCAGCCTCGGGGTCGACGGCGGCGCGGATCGTGATCTCGGTCGGCGGGGCGACGGCGAGCCACTGGAAGGCGCGGATGTCCTCCAGCGCCACCGCCACGTGGCCGGGCACGAGGGCGACGGCCGCGTCGGCGAGCATCTCGAGGATGCCCGTCATCGGCACGAGCGGGAAGCGGTCCTCGTCGATCGTCCAGCCCTCGGGCTGGGCGAAGAAGGCGTGGTCGGTCCACGCCGGCTCGACGTCGAGGGACAGCGTGCGGGTGACCGCGGAGGTGGCCGGCTCGTCGGCTGCGGAAGGGGGTGCGGCCGCGGGCGTGGCGCGGCGGGGCGCGCGTGGTGCGGCCTCTGCGGCGCGCAGCACGTCGTCGGCCGCGGCCGTGGCC
>CAZUYW010000151.1:0-7498 GCA_964624775.1 uncultured Iamiaceae bacterium | reverse complement strand
GCGCCGCCGCCTCGCCGCCCTCGACGCGGCGCTGGCCGCGCTGCACGAGGAGGTCCTCGGGGCCACGGTCGTCGGCGACGGCTCGGGCGCGCCCGACGCCTACCGGGCGGCGGTGGTGCCGCACCTCGCGGCGATCACCTGGCGGCCCCTCGTCGCCCACCTGGCGCCTGCGTCGGCCCTCCAGTCCGCCGACGACCTGGTGGCGGTGGCCGGTGCGATCGCCGGCGTCGCCACCGCCCTGGCCCGGGTGGCCGCCGACCTGCGCCTGCTGGCCTCCGGCCCGGCCGGCGGGCTCGGCGAGGTGCTCCTGCCCCACGTGATGGACGGGTCGAGCTTCTTCGCCGGCAAGTCCAACCCCGTCGTGCCCGAGACGGTGCTCCAGGCCGAGCTGCTGGTGCGGGGCCACGTCGCCGTGGTCGAGGGGGCCGCGGCCCGAGCCGAGCTGCACCTCGGCGTGTTCGACCTCACCGCCGCGGTCGCCACCGTCGACGCCGCCGAGCGGCTCGTCGCCGCGGCCGGGCTGTTCGCGACCCACGCCCTCGACGGCGCCGAGCTCGACGTCGACCGCTGTGCCGAGCTCGCGGCGAGCGCGGCGCCCACCAAGACCGCCCCGACCCCGGAGGCCCCCCGATGACCCACGCACCCGATCCCTGGGACCTCGCGCCCGCCGCCCGGGCGGCGGCTGAGGCCTGGCTCGACGGCTGGCGGGCCCGCCCCGAGGGCGACCCCGACGGCGGGGCCCCCGGTGACTGGGTCGGCGAGCCCGGCACCGGCGGAGGACTCGCGTTCGTGCGCGCCGATGGTGCGGCGGGGGTCGACCATGCCGTGCGGGCGGCGCGGGCTGCTCACGACGCCGGCACCTGGCGCAACCTGCCCCGTCGCCACCGGGCCGATGCGCTCCGCCAGATCGGGGCCGTCGTGCGGGCCCATGCGGCCGAGCTGGCCGCCATCCAGTCGATCGAGAACGGCAAGCTCTTCGTCGAGTCGCTCCTCGACGACCTGCCCGACACCGCCGACGTCTTCGACTACTACGCCGGCTGGGCCGACAAGGTCCAGGGCACCACGAACCCCCAGGACGGCGACCTCCTGAACGAGACGGTGCGAGAGCCGGTCGGGGTGTGCGCGCTCGTCGTACCGTGGAACTACCCCCTGTTGCTGGCGGCCTGGAAGCTGGCGCCAGCGCTCGTGTGCGGGAACCCGGTGGTGTGCAAGCCGTCCGAGCACGCCCCGCTCGCCGTGCTCCGCATGGTCGAGCTGATCCGCGCCGCGGTCGACCTCCCGCCCGGCGTGCTCGAGGTGGTCGTCGGGGGAGCCGAGACCGGCGAGGCGCTGGTGTCGCACCCCGACGTGGCCAAGGTGTCCTTCACCGGGAGCACCGCGGTCGGTCGCCGGATCCTCTCGTCGATCGCCTCGTCCAACCTCGCCACCACGACCCTCGAGCTCGGCGGCAACGCGCCCAACGTCGTGTTCGCCGACGTGCCCGACCTCGACGCGGTGATCGACCGTCACGCCGCGGTGCTGTTCGCCCAGAAGGGCGAGAAGTGCACCGAACCGGCCCGCCTGATCGTGGAGCGATCGGTGCACGAGCGTGCCGTCGAGCGCCTCGTCGCCCACGCCACGTCGCTGCGCTGCGGTGACCCGTTCGACCGCACTGCGAGCCAGGGCGCGCAGTGCACCGAGGCCCAGTTCCGGCGCATCCCCGGCCTGATCGCCGACGCGGTCGACGCCGGCGCGGTGGTGCGCTGCGGCGGCGGCGTGGCGCCCCTCGCGGCCGAGAGCGGTGGCTGGTTCCTCGAGGCCACCGTCCTCGACGAGGTCACGGCCGGCAACCCGATCGACGCGGTCGAGGTGTTCGGCCCGGTGGTGAAGGTGTCCGTCTTCGACACGGAGGACGAGGCCGTCGCCCTCGCCAACGGGACGCCGTTCGGCCTCGCGGCCGGCGTGAACAGCGGCGACCTCGCCCGCGCCCGTCGCGTCGCCCGCCGCCTCGACGCGGGGCAGGTCTTCGTCAACCGCTACGGCTGCTACGACTTCGCCGCGCCGTTCGGGGGCTTCGGCGGGAGCGGCTGGGGCAAGGAGCTCGGCGGGGACTCGCTCGATGCCTACACCCGCGTGAAGTCGATCTGGACCGACCTCGGCGCTTGAGCGGTGCCGCGGGTGTGGATCGCCCGACGGGTGGGAAGATGCCTGCATCGCGACGGAACGGGTGGTCGACAGCCGGGGGGTGGCAGGGCGGGGTGCGCTGGCGCTGGTGCTCGTCGTCGCCCTCGCAGTGATCGGCGTGGTGGTGTGGCAGCGCCGGGATGACGGGTTCCACGGCCCCGATCGCATCGTGCCCCGGGAGCCGGGCACCCGGCCCGACACCGTCCTGTTCGGGGACTCGGTCACCGACCAGACCCGGGACGCGTTCCACGACGCGCTCGCCACCGACGGCACCGAGCGGGTCGTCGCCTTCCCCGGCATCACCACGACCCAGCTCCTGAAGATGGCCGACGAGGAGATCGCCCGCCGCCAGGACGCGGGCGGGCCGTTCGACCGGGCCGTGTTCCTCATCGGGTACAACGACCTCATGCGGAACCAGGGCCGCGGCGAGTCGGTCGACGGCCTCCTCCGCGCCGGCGATCACTTCCGGTGCACCCTCTGGCTCACCCTGCCCGAGGACGCCGCGGGCCGCCAGGGACCTGGCGCGCTGATGGCGAAGGGCGCGGCCACCGACTGGAACCAGATGGTGCGGGCCAAGGTCTCGGGCCACGGCGCGACGCGCATCGTCGACGGCTGGCAGCGGGCGGTCGAGGCCGACCGCGACGCGAAGCTCCTGAAGCCCGACGGCGTGCACCCCTCGCCCGAGGGCCAGCGGGTCCTCGCCGGCGTCGTCGCCGACGCGCTCGCCAAGACCTGCCGCTGACCTCGGCGGGCCCGATCAGGTCGGGTGGACCAGGCCGATCTGGGCGCGGATCTCGTCGAGCGTCTCGAGCATGGCGACGGACTCGGCGAGGGGGATCACGTCGCTCTCGGTCCGGCCGGCGCGCAGGCACGCCATGGCGTGCTCGGCCTCGTGGGCCAGGCCGCGGTGCGGGGCCTCGATGCGCTCGACCACACCGTCGTGGCGGCGCAGCGTCGCCGCGGTCGGGCACCAGAAGGGGGCGTCGACGGCGATGGTTCCCTCGGTGCCGGTGATCGTCGCGGTGAGGGTCGTCAGCGCGTCGAGGCCGGTGTGGAACACGCTGATGGCGCCGTCGGCGTGGCCGAGCACCGCGCCGAGGTTGACGTCGACCCCGGTCGGCCCGAGCTGCCCGATGGCGCGCACCTCGGTCGGCGGGCCGAGCAGGAACCGGGTGAGCGCCACCGGGTAGATGCCCAGGTCGAGCAGAGCGCCGCCCGCGAGCGCGAGCTCGCGGTGGCGCCCGGTCTCCCCGGTGATGCGCAGGCCGAACGAGGACTCGACGGCCCGGACCTGGCCGATCGCCCCGGCCTCGATCCGGGCGCGCAGGTCGATGACGAGCGGCAGGAACCAGGTCCACATCGCCTCCATCAGGAAGCGGTGCTCGGCGCGGGCGACGGCGGCCATCTCGCGGGCCTGCAGCGCGGTCACCGCGAACGCCTTCTCGCAGAGCACGTGGCGCCCGGCGCGCAGCGCGGCGACGGTCTGGCGGGCGTGCTCGCTGTGGGGCGAGGCGACGTAGACGATGTCGACGGCACCGTCGGCGAACAGGTCCGCGTCGCTGCCGTGGGCGTGCGCTGGGTCGACGCCGAAGCGGTCGGCGAACGCCCGTGCCCGCTCGATGCTGCGGGACCCGACGGCCACGAGCTCGGCGTCGGGGATCGTGGCCAGGGCCTCGGCCATCTGGCTCGCGATGCTGCCGGTCCCGGCGATGCCCCAGCGGATCGGCCGGTCCCCGAGGCCGAATCGGTCGGTGCCCCCGGTCGCGAGCTGGGCCATCAGATGCGATCGAGCTCGGCGCCGTCGAACAGCGGCTCGATGCCCTGGTCGGCCCGGTCCGCGGCCAGCACCGCGGGGTCCGGCGTCGGGTCCTCGCCGGCGGCCAGCGCGGCGCACGCCTGGTCGGCGGCGGCCACGATCGCCCCGAGGAGGGTGGCATCGCTCGACGTGTTCACGAACAGGTTCGGGTCGCGGGCGAGCACGAACGCCACGGCCCGGGCGAGCGCGTCGCCGTCCGGCAGCGGCTCGTACCAGGAGAACCGGCGGGCATTGGCGTCGGGTCGCCAGCGGCGTCGAGCCACGGACTTGATGGTCTGCACGGCGATCGAGCGCTCGGCGCACGTGGCCACGACCGCGTCGAACGACGCCCGGTACGCGGGGTCCTCGAGCAGGACGTGGTTGCACGGGAGCAGCACCGAGTCGTAGTCGAACGCCTCGAGGCTGCGGCGATGGGTCTCGGCGATGCGCAGCCCGTGGCCGGTCACGCCGATGTGGCGCACGAGCCCCTCGTCGCGCGCCCGGGCCAGGCCCTCGACCGCGCCGCCGGGGCCGTGCGCCGTCGCCCAGTCGTCGGGCTCGGCCAGGTTGTGGAGCTGGATCAGGTCGACGTGGTCGACGCCGAGCCGCTCGAGCGACGCCTCCAGCATCCGGCGGGCGCCGTCCGCGGTGCGGTCGTGGGTCTTGGTGGCGAGGAAGACCTCGTCGCGGTGGTCGGCGAGGAACGGCGCGAGCCGCAGCTCGCTGTCGCCGTACGACGCGGCCGTGTCGATGTGGTTGATCCCCGCAGCGCGGACGGCGTCGAGCGTGGCGTCGGCGCGGTCCTGGCCCATCATCGCCAGGGCGGCGGCACCGAAGATGAGGCGGGTGCTGTGGTGGCCGGTGCGGCCGAAAGGGTGGGTCGGCACCATGGCCGGAACGTACCCCCGATCAGCGGACCGCGAGGTAGCTCTTGGGGGCGCGGTTCATGTTGAGCGACGGCTCGGCCACGAGCACGAGGCTGGACAGGTCCGCGGGGGCGACGGCGAGGCAGAGGTTCCCGCTGGTGGAGCCGCCGACGTAGAGGTCGCCGAGGTTGTCGAAGCGGGGCTCGGGCGCGACGCACGCGGCGTCGCCCTGGCCGTACTCCTCGCCGTTGTCGCCCACGAGGGACAGGTCGAGCCCGAAGAACGGGGACTGCGACTCCTTGTCACCCTTCACGTAGGTGACGGCGATGTCGACGGTCACCCACTGCTTGCCCGGGGGTGGCTCGCTCGACGTGTCGGGCGCGTCGTCGAACCCCTTCACCTGGACCCGCCACCCGTTGCCGACGTCGACCTTGGTGCCGACGGACGCAGGGGAGGAGCGGGTGGTGTCGGGCGATGGCGGGACGAGCGTCGTGTCGGTCGGCGACCCGATCGTGAACGTGGACTGGGTGACCCCGCCGGAGCTGGTGGCGGGTGTGCCGTCGTCGCGCCCGGCCCGGCCGGCCACGAACCCGCCGACCAGGCCCGCGATCAGGCCGGCGATGATGCCCACGGCGATCCCGGCCGCGAACCGGCTCGACGGGTTCGACCCGCTGGGCCCCGCTGGACCGCCGGGGGGTGGCGGTGTCGGGGCGGCGAACGGGGGCGACGGCACGCCGTAGGGCCCCTGGTCGCCGCCGTAGGAGGGTGGGGGTTGAGGCGGCCATGCCGACATGGCCGCAGCGTACGGCCGTGCCGTCCCCGGGGCGGCGATGCCGCGTCAGCCGGAGATGTCGTCGAGCGCCACCACGCGGGTGGGGCGCAGCTCGACGGTGATCTCGCCGGGGACGCCGTTGCGGGCGCCGAACTCCTCGGCGCGGTCGGCCCCCATGTAGCGCCCGCCGACGGTGGTGGCCACCCGTCGGGTGAGCTCGTCATCGTCGACGAGCGTCGCGACGGCGTCGACCCGGACGAACGCGTACGGCGGCTCCTCCTGATCGACGATCAGGCACGCCCGCGGGTCGCGGGCGAGCGATCGGGCCTTGGGCGTGTCGCCGCCGGTGTTGAAGCGGATCACGCCGTCGTCGTCGAGCGTGAACCAGATCGGCGTCACCGTCGGGCGGCCGTCCCGCAGGGTGAGGGCCAGCTTGCCGGTGCGGGTGCCGGTGCGGAGGAACGCCGCCCACTCGTCGTCGGTCATGGTGCGCATGGACCGAGCCTAGGGAGCCACCCCAGGGATGGCGCCGGGGCGGGGTGGGAAGCTGTGGGGCATGGAACCACGCGTCTCGCTCATCACCCTCGGCTATGCGGACTTCGAGCGGGCTCGCGCCTTCTACGCCGCGCTGGGCTGGGCCGGGGAGTCGCCCGACGGCGAGGTGGTGTTCATCCAGGCCGGCGGGATGGTCCTCGGCCTGTGGGACCGTGCGCTCCTGGCTGCCGACAGCGGGGTGGTCGACGGCGGGGGCTGGGGCGGCATCACCCTGGCCCACAACGTCGGGTCGCCCGCCGAGGTCGACGCGGTCTTGGCCGAGGCGTCGGCGGCCGGCGCCACCATCGCCCGGCCCGGCACCGCGACGGAGTGGGGCGGGTACTCGGGGGTGTTCCACGACACCGAGGGCCACGCCTGGGAGGTCGCCCACAACCCGTACTGGACGATCGCGCCCGACGGCACGGTGTCGCTCGCGCCGCCGACCTAGCCGGGGCCGCCCGGGCCCGAGGGGTCCGATCAGTCGACGAGCAGCTCGGCGATGCGGTCGATCTGGGGGCGGATGATGAACGTGTAGGTGTCGGCGATGGCGACCTCGCGGTGGTCGGCCTGGGCGGCGAGGCGCTCAGGGTCGAGGGCCACCGCCATGAACGCGGCCTTGCTCGGGAACACGTTGAAGCGGACCTGGTCCCAGGTGCGGCCGTCGCCCACGATCGTGCCCTCGGCGGCGAACCAGCCGTCGATGCGGAGGCCGTGGGGCACGGCGACCGCGCCGGCGGCGTCCTGGTAGCTGACCATGTCGCCGTCGGCCCCGCCCTCGTGGAACCGCAGGACGTGCATGATCACCACGGGCCCGTCCTCGTCGGTGGGGGGATGGGGCACGTCGTCCCAGTCGGGCGCGTCCTCGGGCAGGACGGGCATCGCCATCGGCAGCGCGCCGATGACGAAGGTCTGCGCCATGCCCGCCTCCTTGTGGGCGTACTTCTCCTTGAAGTCGGGACGGCTCTGCATGTCGATGAAGGAGCGGCGCGTCGGGTACTTGACCACGCCGATGCGGTCCCACTGGACGTCGTCGCCGAGGAGCTGGGTCTCGACGTCGCCGAAGAACGCGACCTCGGCACCGAGGTCCGCCAGGATCTCGACCGGCGCGTACTCGTCGTCGGCCTCCCGGCCGCTGAGCGTGGAGGCCCGGCCGTCGGCGTAGTCGGCGACCTCGCGGTACTTCATCAGGTTGACCATCCACACCGGGCCGTCCTCGTCGGGCGGGATGGTGGCCAGGCGCATGCCGTAGTCGGCGTCGATCTTCCCGAACCGGCGGGGGCGGGGCGTGCGGATCGGGTCGCTCACGACGTCATGCCGCCGAGGCCGACGAGACCGCGGGCCAGCTCGATCTCGCCCATGTGGCGCAGG
>CAZUYW010000150.1:6100-7508 GCA_964624775.1 uncultured Iamiaceae bacterium | reverse complement strand
GATGTCTCGCGACATCACATGGTCGGGGTGGCGGGATTTGAACCCACGACCTCTGCGTCCCGAACGCAGCGCTCTGCCAAGCTGAGCCACACCCCGGAGTAGTGCGGAGGGTGAGCGTAGCCGACCCTCCCGGCCCGGCCCCACTCGGGATTCCGGGCCGTTGCGACGCCTCAGGCGGTGGCCGGCTCCGCGTCCTCGGCGGCATCCGCGGGCTCGTCGGCGACGGCCACCGGCTCGGGTGCGGCCTCGGGCCAGGTGCCCCCGGCGAGGAGGGCGAGGGCCGCCCGGCGCACGGTGAGCGGGTCGATCGGCTTCACCACCCAGCCGTCGGCCTGGGCCCGATGGGCGAGGAAGGCGTCGACATCGCGGTCGAGCAGCATCAGCACGGGCGTGTGGTCCAGCCGGTCGACGCTCTCGTCGAGGCGGAGGTCCATGCAGGCCGCCATGCCGCCCATGTTCCCGATCTGGAGATCGAGGATCACCAGGTCGGGGCTCCCGGCCTGGACGGCGGGGCGCACCTCGGTGCCCTGGCTGACCCGGATGACCTCGAGGTCGTCGCCGGCGAGCGCGGCGTCGACGTCGTCGTGGATCCAGTCGGCATCGGTGGCGAGGAGGATGCGTGGCACGGGGCGACCCTAGCGTCCGCACCTCGCGCGGCTCCATCGTCGGGAACGTGGGAACCGATCCCCCGGCGCCGGCGTCGGACCGGCCCGATACCATCGGATGCCGTCCCCGTACGAATGGAGCGTGGCGTGCTCGAGATCGCCGTCACCGAGAACCACACCCACACGCTGTGCCGCCCGGTGGGCGAGCTCGACGCCTACACGGTCACCGCGTTCCGGGATGCGCTGGGCGGCCTGGCCACCCACGCCCGGCTCGTCATCGACCTGTCCGACGTGCCGTTCATGGACTCGGCGGGCCTCGGGGCGCTCATCGGCGGGATCCGCCGGGCGCGCGAGAACGGGGGCGACGTGGCGGTCGCCTGCAGCCGTCCAACCCTCACCCGCCTGCTGCACACCACCGGGTTCGACCGCATCGTGCCGGTCACCGAGACGCTCGACGCCGCCGTCGCCGCCCTCGGCGGCGATACGGCCTAGCCCTACTCGGAGTCGGCCGCGTCGTCGGCCGCCGCGGCGCGCTCGGCGTCGCCGCGGTGGTGCACCACCTCGTGGACGGCGAAGCGGATCAGCAGCTCCACGGTGAAGGGCTCGGTGCCGCGTCGGCGGCCCGTGCGGGTCCAGCCGTCGGCGGGCATGGCGCCCAGCAGGTCGCGCAGGCGCTGCGCGTTCTCGGCGAGGTCGTCGGCGACGGCGGCCACCTCGGACTCGTTGGCCCAGCCGTGCTCGATCGCCGCCTCGTGATCCCACCAGCCGAGATCCGGGTCGACCTCGGTGAGCATGCGGCCGGT
>CAZUYW010000150.1:0-6000 GCA_964624775.1 uncultured Iamiaceae bacterium | reverse complement strand
GGCACCCAGCGGGCGTCGGCGCCGAGCCCGGCGTGGGCGGCGCCGATGGGGCTGCCGACCCGCCACAGGTTGCCGTCGGGGTCCTCGGCGGCGAACTCGCGCTGGCCGTGGTCCCGGTCGGTGGGCGGGAGGAGGATGTGGGCACCCGCCGCCTCCCACGCCGCGAACACGGTGTCGACGTCGGGCACGCGCAGGTAGGCGCCGCTCCACGAGGTGGCGTCGGCCTCGTCGGTGCGGGCGAACAGGTGGAGCTCGAGGTGCTCGGCCCGCAGGATCAGGTAGGTCGGGTACTCCGCCTCCACCGCGAACCCGAGGCGCCCGTACCAGGACTCGGCCCGGACCAGATCCGAGACCGGCAGCACCACCACCAGCGAGGCGCCCTCGTAGCGGCCGGACATCAGGCCCGCCCGAAGAGGTGATCGCCGACGAGGCCCAGGCCCTCCAGGTCGTGCACGTCGGTGCGCAGGAACGGGACCCGCACGACCGGCGCGGGTGCCACCTGCTCGGCCAGGCCGGCCAGGTGGTCCTCCTCGCGGTGGGCGACGAGGGCGAAGTCGGCGAGGTTGCGGTACAGCCCGCCGAGGTCGGTGCCCTCGAGGTGCCCGGCCCGCTCCCGCAGCGCCTCGGGCAGGGCGTCGGTGAAGTGCGGGTGCATGCGGTTGACGATCAGCGCCGACACCGGGATCTCGGCCTCGGCGAGCTTGTCCGCGAAGAACCGAGCCTCGGCCACGGTGTCGCGCTTGGGGGACGCCACCAGGACGAACGAGGTGACCGGGCTGTTGAGCAGGTCGAGCACGAGCTCGGCCCGCTCCTTGAACCCCTGCTCCATCCCGTCGAACGCCTGGAAGAAGGCGACGGCGTCGTCGAACACCTCGGCGCCGACCACCTTCGACACGCTGCGCACGAACGCCTGGGCCGCCACGTTCACCGCCTTCATCACGCCCCGCGTCGGCGCCATGAGCACGCGGTAGAGGCGGTGGTCGAGGAGGTGGGTGAGGCGGCGGGGGGCGTCGAGGAAGTCGAGCGCGTTGCGGCTCGGGGGTGTGTCCACCACCACGAGGTCGAACGCGTCGTCGGCCTGGAGCTCGTACAGCTTCTCCATGGCCATGTACTCCTGGGTGCCCGACAGGGCGCCCGAGATGTTCTTGTAGAAGCGGTTCGACAGGATGCGCTCGACCTGCTCGGGGTCCGCCGAGTAGCGGCTCACGAGGTCGTCGAAGGTGCGCTTGGTGTCGAGCATCACCGCCCACAGCTCGCCGGACCAGGGCCCGTCGATGCGGCGCGGCTCGTTGCCGATGCCCTCCAGGCCGAGCGCGTCGGCGAGGCGCTTGGCCGGGTCGATCGTGACCACGACCGCCCGCCGCCCGAGCGATGCCGCCTCCATGGCGAGCACGGCGGCGGTGGTGGTCTTGCCCACCCCGCCCGAGCCCGAGCAGATGATGATCGACGATTCGCGCACGAGCGCACCGAGGCGCTCGGCCTCCTCGCTCACCGGGGGTCGACGGCGGGCCGGGCTCATCGGCCGCCCCCCAGGTGCCCGATGCCCTCGAGCAGCGCGTCGGCCAGCTCGTCGAGCTGCTCGGGGCCGAGCTCGGCGTCGAACAGGTAGGGCAGCCGGAGCTGGGGGAGGGGCAGGGCCTCGTCGAGGCGCTCGGTCTGCTCGGCCTGCAGCGCCATGCGCTCGGTGCGGAACGCTGCGGCCGCGGCGAGCGAGGCGGCCTCCCCCTTGCGCAGCGCGGCCCCTGCCTCCGCGGCGGCCTCCTCGGGGTCGCGGTCGAGGCCCGGCAGCGGCGGGTAGCAGCCGTTGACGACGACCGGTCCGAGGCTGATGCCCACCCGGTCCTCGAGCTGGTAGGCGGTCTCGACGAGCTCGTTGACCGGCGTCTCCTCGGGGAGCGTCACCAGGATCACCTGGCAGCGGTCGGGGTCGCCGAGCAGCTCCAGCACGCCCTTGGCCTGGGCGTTGATCGGGCCGAGGCGGACCGCGTCGGCCAGTCCGGAGGCCGACTGGAGGAAGGTGATGGCGTGCCCGGCGGCCGGAGCGTCGAGCACGATCAGGTCGGCGGCCCTGCCGACCTCGAGCTGCTTGACCTTGCCCAGCACCAGGATGTCGCGGATCCCGGGGACCGCGGTCGACACCATGTCGAGCGCGCCCGAGGTGACGAGGCGCTTGGAGATGCGGCCCATCCCCGAGTCCTCCAGGTACTCGACGAGGGCCTCGTCCGGCGTGAGGGTGCGGGCGCGGACCTGGGCGGTCCCGGCGTCCTCATCGGCCTCGGCGAGCACGACCTCGTCGTAGGAGAACGCCGGCTGGCCGTACATCGACGCCAGGCCGGACTTGCCCTCGACCTCGACGATGAGCGTCGACAGGCCCCGTCGGGCGGCCGCCCGGGCGAGCGTCGCCGACACCGTGGTTTTGCCCACCCCGCCCTTGCCCGCAACGATGACGAGACGGGATGCAGCGAAGAACTGCGCTGGATCCACCCTCAGTCCCCTCATCTCGGCTTCCGTCGGAGGCGTTCGCGTTGCGCAGACTACCCATCATCGGGGGCATCCTGGTCCTCCTCGGCGCCCTGCTCGGCCTGGCCGGGCCGGTCGCGGTGGCGTCGGCCACGCCGTCTCGCGCCGCCGACCCGGGCCGCGTGAGCGTCGTGAAGGCCGAGGGGCTCATCGATCCCGTGCTCGCCGACTTCCTCGAACGATCGGTGCGCCAGGGCGAGGACGCCGGCGTCGTGGCCGTCGTCATCCAGCTCGACAGCGCGGGCTCGGTCGTCTCCGCCGACCGCCTCACCCGCCTCGCCCGCGTGATCCACGACGCCCGCGTCCCCGTGGCCGTGTGGATCGGTCCCAGCGGCTCGCGCGCCTTCGGCGGCGCCGCCCAGCTCGCCGGTGCCGCCGAGCTCGTCGGCCTCGCGCCCGGCACCCGCCTCGGCAAGACCGGCGAGCTCCAGGTGCCCGAGCGCCTGCTGTCGCCCGCGTTCCGCCGGGCCCTGCCCCGCCTCGAGTCCGGCACCGTCGACGACAAGGCCGCCCGCCGCCTCGGCATCTCCCCGAACCGGCGCGCCGCCGTGATCGGCGAGTTCATCATCGACCTCCCCGGCGTGAAGACCAAGGTCATCACCGTCGACGGTCGGCGCGTGCGCCAGCCCCTCACGATCCCGGTGTTCTCGGCGCTGCCCGTGCAGGACCAGCTGTTCCACACCGTGGCCAGCCCGCCCGCCGCCTACCTGCTCTTCGTCATCGGGCTCGGGCTCATCATCTTCGAGCTGTTCACCGCGGGCGTCGGCGTGGCCGGCCTGGTGGGCGCCGGGTCCTTCGTGCTGGCCTGCTACGGCCTCGCCGTGCTGCCCACGCGCCCCGTCGCGATCGGCCTGCTCCTGCTCGCCATGTTCGGGTACGCGGTCGACGTGCAGACCGGCGTGCCACGGGTGTGGTCCGGTATCGCCACCGTCGCGCTCGTCGCCGGGTCGCTGCTCATGTACGACGGCTTCTCCCTGTCGTGGATCACGCTGCTCGTCGGCATCGTCGGCCTGGCGCTCGCCATGGTCGGCGGCATGCCCGCCATGGTCCGCACCCGCTTCTCCACGCCCACCATCGGGCGGGAGTGGATGATCGGCGAGGAGGGCGAGGCGGTCACCAACGTGAACCCCGACGGCGTCGTCCGGGTGCGCGGCGCGCTGTGGCGGGCGCGCACCAACCGGGCCACCCCCATCGACCTCCGGGCCGGCGTGCGCGTGGTCGAGGTCGACGGCCTCCTGCTGGAGGTCGAGCCGCTCGAGGGTGGTGCCGTCGACTACCGCGAGCAGCGGGGCGGGGCCAAGGCCGAGGCCGCCCTGGCCGACGGCGTGGTGCTCGTCGACGGCGAGCCGCTCGCCCCCGTCGACCCCGACGCCTGACGCAGCTCCCACCCTCTCGCGTGCTCGCGATCGTTCACGTTTTCGCTCGCGAAAGTTGGGTCTTGTGTGACGTTCGTCGTGGTCCTACCGTCCCTGGGCACCGAAAGGGGGACTTCCGGTGAGCGCACAACGTGTTGATGATGACTGGCAGCTCCGAGCAGCCTGCCGTGGCCCGCAGTCGGCGGTGTTCTTCCCGCCCGGGACCTTCGAGCGCAAGGACGAGCGCACCTCGCGCGAGTCGCGCGCCAAGGAGATCTGTCGCACGTGCCCGGTGAAGACACCCTGCCTCGACTACGCCGTGTCGATCCGTGAGCCCCACGGCATCTGGGGCGGGCTCAACGAGGCCGAGCGCAAGGTGCTGATGGTCCAGGCCAGCTGATCACGAGCAGGCGAGCGCCGGGTGGGACCTGGCAGCACGCCGCTCAGGCGGGCGGGGGGTCGTCAGGGGCGACCCCCAGCTCCGCACGGATCGCCGCCAACCGGTCCGCCGCCTCCTTGCGGCGGGCGTCCAGCGCGCTGATCGCCGGGTCGGTCGCCCCGCCCGCAGCGGGCGGTGGCGACGCGCCCTGCGCCGGTGCGCCGTCGGATGGCGCGGGCTCGCCGGCCTGCTCCCGGGCCTGGCGCGCCTCCCACTCGATGCGGGCGCGGACCTCGTCGAGGTTCGGCGTGTCCGAGGCCGGGCGCAGCCACGGCTTGTCCGCCAGCTCGACCTCCCGTTCCGCCTCGAGCCGATCGAGCTCGCGGTGGCCGTCGGCGACGACCCCGTCGAGGCGGGCCTTCGCGTAGTTGATCCAGCGGCTCACGTTCAGCGCCATCCCTCCATCCTCTCGCGACGTCGCCCCCGGCGCCCGCCCATCGCCGCGGGACCCCGTTAGCGTGGCCGCCATGTTGTGGATCGTGCTGCTCCTGGTGGTGGCGCCGCTCGTCGAGCTGTACGTCATCATCCAGGTCGCCCAGGTCATCGGCGGCTGGGAGACGATCGCCCTCCTCATCGTGGAGAGCGCCATCGGTGCCTGGCTGCTGAAGCGCCAGGGCCTCGCCACCCTCGCCCGGATCTCCGAGGCGCTCGACGCCGGCCGCGTCCCGGGCAAGGAGCTCGTCGACGGCTTCTGCATCCTGGTCGCCGGGTCGCTCATGCTCGCCCCCGGGTTCCTCACCGACATCATCGGCTACCTGCTGCTGATCCCGCCGACCCGCGCCGTCGTGCGGCGCGTGCTGCTGAAGCGCTTCCAGGCCGGCACCTACGGTCGCTTCTTCACGATGGCCGGGTCCGGTGGGGGCGCACGCTGGGTCGGCACCTTCCGGGCCGGTGGCGTCATGGACACCACCGGCCACGACGCCACGCCGCGCCCCCGACCCGAGATCGAGCCGTGACCGCCGCCACCGCCCCCGTCCGCCCCGACGAGGTTCCCCTCCGCGACGCCGCCACGGTCCTGATCCTGCGCGACGGCGCAGAGGGCCTCGAGGTCTTCATGCTGAAGCGGAACCTCAACTCCGACTTCGTCGGCGGGGCGTACGTGTTCCCGGGCGGTGCGGTCGACCCGGAGGACCGTCACGACGAGCTCGGCCCGGTCTGCGAGGGGCGCACCGATGCCGAGGCCTCGCGGCGCCTCGGCATCGATCGCGGCGGGCTCGCCTTCTGGGTCGCGGCGATCCGCGAGAGCTTCGAGGAGGCGGGCGTGCTGCTCGCGCTCGACCGCGACGGCGAGGTGGTCGACCTCGACGACCCGACCACCGCCGAGCGCTGGGCCGACCACCGGCGCGAGGTGGACCAGGGGCGCCGTCGCCTGGTCGAGGTGTGCGAGGCCGAGGGCCTCCGCCTCGACGTGGGCGGCATCCACTACTTCGGCCACTGGATCACCCCCGAGGGCGCGCCCCGTCGCTACGACACCCGGTTCTTCCTCGCCGCCGCGCCACCCCGCCAGACCCCGCTCCACGACGACCACGAGGTCATCGCCAACGAGTGGCTGCGACCTGCGGACGGCCTCGCCCGCGCCGCAGCCGGCGAGCTCGTGATGCTGCCGCCCACGCTCGCCAGCCTGCGCGCCATCGCCCGCTTCGCCACCGCGGCCGAGGCGCTCGCCGCCGCCACCGAGATCCGCGA
>CAZUYW010000149.1:6205-7509 GCA_964624775.1 uncultured Iamiaceae bacterium | reverse complement strand
AGCTTCTCGCCGTAGCGGGCGTCGCGGTGCACCCACTCGATCGGGGTGTCGTCGCCGTGCTGGGCGACGAGCTCGCGGGCGTGACGGCTCACCGGCGCGTACGGGTCGTCGTTGATCTCGCTGCCCGCGACGATCGGCATCCACTCGTCGAGCAGCTCGGTGAGCGAGCGGATCATGCGGGTCTTCGCCTGGCCCCGCTCACCCAGGAAGATCACATCGTGCCCTGCGAGGATGGCGTTCTCGAGCTGGGGCAGGACGGTGTCCTCGTAGCCGAGCACCGCCTCGATGAGCGGCTCGCCCGCCCGGATCCGGGCGACCGCGTTGCGGCGGATCTCCTCCTTCACGGGGAGGGAGACCCACCCCGCCTCGCGGAGCTGACCGATGGTGGCAGGGCGCGACGACATGGGGGGCAACCTACCGCCCGACCCCGGCGAACCGTCGGGCGGACCGCGGCGGGTGTCACGCCAGCTGACCGATCCGGCGACGGACCTGTTCGACCACGAACGACGGATCGTGGACCACCTGGTCATAGGTGAAGGACACGACCTCGAAGCCAGCCGCCTGGAGCCGGGCGACGCGCTCGGCATCACGTCGAAGCTGCTCCCGGGTGGCGTGGCTGGCGTGGCCCAACAGCTCGACGACGAGGAGCCTGGCCCGGAAGAAGGCGTCGACCCGATACCTGCGCCCCGCCGCTTCGAGCAGGACCTGCGTCTCGGGTGCCTGCATCCCGTTGCGAACGACGAGCTCGACGAACCGCGCCTCGAGCCAGGAGTCGGTCGGGGGCAGCGCGAGCGCATCGTCGAGCACCGCCTCGAGCGCGAGCACCCCGCGCCGCCCCGAAGCCCGCCACCCGGCCAACGCGGCGGCCAAGGCATCGAGGGACGTGAGCTCTCGTCGACAGAGGTCCTGCACGCAGCGCGCCAGGTGGGTGCGACGCAGACGCCCGCTCAGATCGAGGATGGTCCGCTCGGGGCCGGTCACGGGCAGGCCGGTGGCCCGATCGGCCACGGGGCTCGACGGCAGCAGCGTGTGGTGCACGATGCCGACGGTGCGTCGCGGCCGGCCTGCACGTCGGGGGACCGTCACCTCGGGCGTGCCTCGCCCGATCTGGGGCAGCTCCCACAGGACCGCAGCAGCGGCGTGCGACACCACCGCACCCGGTCCGGCTTCGAGTACCGCGACCCGGAGGTCCCGCTCCCAGTCGTCGGGCGTGCCACGCAGAACGAGCACGTGCGGTGCGGCCCGGGCGAGCAGACCCGTCCGCACCATCCGGTGGACCTGCTTGGCCGTGATGCCGGCCTCGG
>CAZUYW010000149.1:0-6105 GCA_964624775.1 uncultured Iamiaceae bacterium | reverse complement strand
CCGAGGGGAACGGGTCGCAGGCGGCTCACTAGCGTGCGAGGCCATGGACCTGTCGGGCGTGTGGCACGCGATCGAGGCGGACGACGACCTGCGTCGCACGTGGCTCGACACCGGCACCGACGACCTCGACGACTGGGCCCACGTCGCGGTGCCCGGCCACTGGCGCACCACCGACGCGTTCGCGGACACCGACGGCCCGCTCCTGTACCGCACCGACTTCGACCACCCGATCCCCGGCACCGACGAGCGCATCTGGCTGCGCTTCGACGGCGTCTTCTACCAAGGGGACGTCTGGCTCGACGGCGGGTACGTCGGCGACACCGAGGGCTACTTCTTCCCCCACACGTTCGAGGTCACCGACGCCCTGCGCGACCGCGGGTCCCACACGCTGGGGGTCGAGGTCACGTGCAGCGCACCCGGCGACCGGACCAAGAAGCGGAACATCACCGGCGCCTTCCAGCACCACCCGTCGATCGACCCCGACTGGAACCCCGGGGGCATCTGGCGGCCCGTCCGCCTCGAGCGCACCGGCCCGATCCGCATCCGGCACCTGCGCGTCCGCTGCGCCGAGGCCACCGAGACCCGGGCGACCGTCCGCTTCCGGGCGGTGCTCGACGCCGCCGAGGCCGGCGACGTGCTGCTGCGCTCCACGGTCGGCGACACCGAGCTGCTCGACGAGCGCCGGCTCGCCGCCGGCGAGAACCAGGTGGAGTGGCAGCTGCGGATCGACGACCCCGAGCTGTGGTGGCCCCACGCGCTCGGGTCCCAGCCGCTGCACGAGGTGGTCGTGGAGGTGACGCCGCTCGGCGATCGGGGCGGCCTCGTGAGCGACGGCGACGCGCCGGCCGACCCCGCCGAGGTCACCGTCGACCGACCCGTCAGCCACCGCGTCACCCGGCGCATCGGCCTGCGCCAGGTGGACCTCCGCGGCTGGGTCCTGTCGGTCAACGGCGAGCGCCTCTTCCTGAAGGGCGTGAACCTCGGACCCACGGCTCTCGACCTCGCCCAGGTCGACCCCGCCGACCTCGCCCGCGACGTCGACCTTGCGAAGGACGCCGGGCTCGACCTGATCCGACTCCAGAGCCACATCACCCGACCCGAGCTCTACGACGCGGCCGACGAAGCCGGGATGCTCGTGTGGCAGGACTTCCCGCTGCAGTGGGGGTACGCCCGCAGCATCCGCAAGCAGGCCCAGCGCCAGGCCCGGGAGGCCGTCGACCTCCTCGGCCACCACCCGTCCGTGGCGATCTGGTGCGGCCACAACGAGCCACTCGGCATCGACGGCGACCCGGGCGACGAGGGCGAGGCGCTCGCGCTCACCGCCCGCTTCCTCGCCGGCCAGCAGCTGCCGTCGTGGAACCGCTCCATCCTGGACCGCACCGTGAAGCGGGCGCTCGACCAGGCCGACGGCACCCGGCCGGTCATCCCCCACTCGGGGGTCCTGCCCCATCCGCCCCAGTTCGACGGCACCGACTCCCACCTCTCGTTCGGCTGGTACCACGGCGACGCGCGCGAGCTCGACGGCCTGGCCCGCACGGTCCCCCGCCTCGTGCGCTTCGTCTCGGAGTTCGGTGCCCAGTCCATCCCGAGCTCGGACGAGTTCCTCGAACCCGAGCGCTGGCCGGACCTCGACTGGGATCACCTCGAGCGCGCCCACGGCTACCAGCGAGGCGTGCTCGAACGCCACGTCCCCCACCTCGACCACCCGACGCTCGACGCCTGGCGGGCGGCGACGCAGGCCTACCAGGCCCTCGTGGTGCGCCGGCAGGTCGAGACGCTGCGCCGGCTCAAGTACCGCCCCACCGGCGGGTTCGCCGTGCTCGCGCTGGCCGACGCCCAGCCGGCCATCTCGTGGTCGGTGCTCGACCACGAGCGGGTGCCCAAGGCCGCGTACGCGGCGCTCCGCGACGCCTGCCGCCCCGTGATCGCCGTCGCCGACCACCTGCCCGACGAGCTCCTGGCCGACGAGGCGCTCGACCTCGAGGTCCACGTGATCAGCGATCGGCGCACCGACCTCACCGACGTGCAGGTCGAGGCCACGCTGAGCTGGGAGGGCGGGGAGCAGCGGTGGCGCTTCGCCGGCGACGTCGGTGCCGACTCGTGCGTCCGGGTCGGCGCGCTCCGGCTCACGGTGCCGGACCGGCCGGGCCCGGTCACCTTGTCGCTCGCCCTCTCCCACCCCGATGCGGCTCCCGACGGGGGACCGGTCGTGCGGGTCGACACCAGCCGCATCGTCGCTCGCTGACCCGCGCACCTGGCACACTGCACGGCGATGACCGGGCGGTCATCGTGTCGACCGAGGGGACCGGGGACCGATGGATGGAGCAGCCGAGGCGCGCCGCGCCCCCGTCACGCACGCGAGCCGTGTCGGCCCGGATCGACGCCGGGTCCTGCGGGCCCTGGGCCTGGGCGCCACCGGGATCGGGCTCGGCGGCCTCGGGGCCCTCACCGCCTGCAGCTCCGACGACGGGACCGGACCCCGTGCCGACGGGCCGAGCACCACGCGGCGGAACGGCACCACGACCACCACGCGCGTCGTGCCCCCGTACGACCCGGATCGGCCGTACTGGGTCCAGGGCAACTTCGCGCCGGTGACCACCGAGGAGACGATCACCAACCTGCGCGTGCGGGGCACCCTCCCCCGCGGACTGTCGGGCCTGTACGTGCGCAACGGATCGAACGCGGCGCACGGCGAGCCGCTCCACTGGTTCCTCGGCGACGGCATGATCCACGGCGTGCGCATCGAGCGCGGCCGGGCGAGCTGGTACCGGAACCGGTACGTCCGCACGCCGCTCCTGGCGTCGGGCAAGGACCTGCTCGAGATGGGCGCGCCGCCGGGGAAGGCGAACAACCAGTCCAACGTCGCCCTCGTGCACCACGCGGGCAAGCTGCTCACGCTCGGCGAGGTGGGCTGGCCCTACGAGGTGCGCACCGACACGCTCGACACCGTGGGTCCCTGGGACTTCGACGGGAAGCTCGGCGACACGATGACGGCGCACCCCAAGGTGGACCCGGACACCGGTCGCCTCCACTTCTTCGGCTACGACATCCTGCAGCCGCGCCTCACCTACTACGAGGCGGACCGGGACGGGCAGATCGATGTCGTCACCCCGCTCGGGGTCGACCGGGCGACGATGGTCCACGACTTCGCCATCACCGATCGCGAGGCGGTGTTCTGGATCGGCCCCGTCGTCTTCGGCGCCGACGCGACCAACCCCGATCCCCGGATCCCGTTCCACTGGGACCCGACCGGGCCGAGCCGCGTCGGCGTGCTGCCCTTCGGCGGGGGCCCCGACGCCATCCGGTGGGTCGACATCCCGCCGTGCTTCGTGTTCCACGGCATGAACGCCCACCGCGACGGCGACGACATCGTCCTCCACGTGCACCGCCTCGACCAGGCGTTCGGTCCCGAGGGCGACCTCACCCAGCCCGCGCTCACCACCTGGCGGATCGGAACGGCCGGCCCGGCCCTCACGTTCGAGGCGCGGCAGCTGAGCGATCGCCCGATGGACCTGCCGACCCACGACCGCCGCCACACCGGGCGCCCGACCCGATGGGGGTGGTGCGCCACGGTGACCGACCCGGGCGCCGAGTACGGCTTCGAGCTGGCCGGCATCGCGCGGGTGGACCTGACGACGGGCGCCAGCGAGGCGTGGGAGCCCGGCCAGGACCGCCGGGCCGGCGAGGGGCTCTTCGTGCCCGATCCCGACGGTCGCGACGAGGGCGACGGGTGGGTGCTCGCCTACGTGTGGGACCGCACCACCGACCGCTCCTCGCTCGGGGTGTTCGACGCGCACGCCGTGCGGCGGGGACCGGTGGCGTGGGTCGACCTACCGGTTCGGGTCCCCTTCGGGTTCCACGGGGTCTGGGTGGACGCCGCCGACCTCTGAGCGCGCCGCCTGCTCGCGGGCGAAGCGGGCTGCGACCCGCGCCGCGATGTCGGGCGGGAGGTCGAACTCCTCGGCCAGATCCTCGACGGTCACCGGGCCGACGGTGGCCCGCGCCTCGACGAAGGCCCGCACCGCGTCGGGTGGGGCCAGGCGATCGATCGCGGTGCGCCACACCCGCTCCTCCTCGAGCTGCATCGTGGCCGCGGTGGCGAGGGGCCAGCCGATGCCCCGTTCCACGTGGACCAGCTCGTGGGCGAGGACGGCGCGGCGGGTCCGCCGGTCGAGGGATGACTCGAGGGTGATGTGGTCGGCGCCGGCGCGGCGCTCCCAGAGGCCGCGCAGGCCGTCGAGGGGCGCGAACCAGAGCTCGACGTCGGCGTCGCGCAGGGCGCGCCAGGGGTTCCACCGGGCCGGGGCCATGGCACGAGTGTGCACGGGGGCACCGACGGGGAGGGTCGGGGGAGGGCTCAGCGGCGCGGGCGGCGGGCGGGGGCCTTGGCGCCCGCGCCCTTCGCGGAGGCCGAGGCCGGCCCGTCGGCCGCGGCGAGGGTGGCACCGTCGACGGCCTCGAAGTGCCCACCGGCCGCGTCGGCGCGGAAGGCGACGTGCTCGCGGTCCCACAGGAGGTCGAGCGGGTGGACGCCGAGCTGTTCGCAGATGCGCTCGACCGTCTTCAGGGTGAGGTTGCGCTCACCTCGCTCGACCGCACCGACGAAGGTGCGGTGCCAGCCGACCTCCTCGCCGAAGCGCTCCTGGGACAGGCCCTGGGTGCGGCGCCAGCGGCGGATGTTGCGGCCGAAGGCGCTCTGCAGGATGCCATCCATGGGTCCGAAGGCTCCCCCGATGCGACGAATCAGTCGACAGTTTCATCGGTAGCAGTCCGCTTCGTCCATTTCGGGCACCGGCGCTCGACCGTGAGCCGGGTGAGCGGCGACGGCGCCGAGTTCTCACCCCACCAGCGCCGAGGGGTAGCGTCGGCCTCGATGGCTACGACAACGGTCGCCCGAGGCCCCGCTGCGGCGGGAGCCCCCCGGGCCAAGCGCAAGGCGCCCTTCCCCGTCGAGTTCTACCGGTCCGCGCTGGGCAAGAAGTACGTCATGGCGCTCACCGGGATCATGCTCATGGGGTTCGTGTTCGCCCACATGATCGGCAACCTCAAGATGTACCTGGGGGCCGAGGAGTTCAACCACTACGGCGAGTTCCTCCGCGAGCTCCTGGTGCCGATCCTGCCCCGCACGGTCACGCTGTGGCTGATGCGCCTCGGCCTCATCGGCGCCTTCGCCCTCCACATCCACTCGGCGTACTCGCTGACGCGGATGAACCGGGCCGCCCGCAGCGTCGCCTACCAGAGCCCCCGCGACTACGTGGCCGCCAACTTCGCGAGCCGCACGATGCGTTGGACCGGCATCATCGTCGGCCTCTTCTTGGTGTGGCACCTGTTCGACCTGACGCTCACCGGCACCGGCTACCACTACGTGCGCGGCATGCCGTACCAGAACGTCGATAACAGCTTCAGCCGCATCTGGGTCGCCGCCATCTACGTGGTGGCCAACATCGCCCTCGGCATCCACCTCTTCCACGGCGCCTGGAGCCTCTTCCAGTCCATGGGCTGGAACAACCCGCGCTTCAACGCGGCCCGGCGCAACTTCGCCGCCGGCTTCGCCGCACTCATCGTCATCGGCAACGTGTCGTTCCCCATCGCCGTCACGCTCGGCATCGTCGGGAACTGAGGGAGCAACCGTGCAACTCGACGCCAAGATCCCCGACGGTCCGATCGCGGAGAAGTGGACCTCCTACAAGTTCGACCGCAAGCTGGTGAACCCGGCCAACCGGCGCAAGTACGAGGTCATCGTGGTGGGGACCGGCCTCGCCGGCGCCGCCGCCGCCGCCACCCTCGGCGAGCAGGGCTACCAGGTGAAGGCCTTCACCTTCCACGACTCGCCCCGCCGGGCCCACTCCATCGCCGCCCAGGGCGGCATCAACGCCGCCAAGAACTACAAGGGCGACGGCGACTCCATCCACCGCCTCTTCTACGACACGGTCAAGGGCGGCGACTTCCGCGCCCGCGAGGCCAACGTGTACCGCCTGGCCGAGGAGTCGGTGAACATCATCGACCAGATGACCGCCCAGGGCGTGCCCTTCGCCCGTGAGTACGGCGGCCTCCTCGACAACCGCAGCTTCGGCGGCGCCCAGGTCTCCCGCACCTTCTACGCCC
>CAZUYW010000148.1:3552-7564 GCA_964624775.1 uncultured Iamiaceae bacterium | reverse complement strand
CCGTGAGCGCCGACGATCTCGAACAGTACGAAGCCGAGATCGAGCACCAGCTGTTCCAGGAGTACCGCGACGTCGCACCCACGTTCCGGTACGTCGTGGAGACCGAGCGTCGCTTCTACCTGGCGAACGCGGTGGAGACCCAGGTGCACGATGCCGGGGGTCGCACCCGGATCGAGGTCGAGCTGCGCGACGCGTGGGTGTGGGACATGTACCGCCAGACGAAGATGCGCTTCGTCCCGTCGGTGCGGATCGTCACGTTCAAGGACGTGAACATCGAGGAACTGCCCAACCCCGATCTCGATCTGTGAGCCGGGCCCGGCAGCGGCTGGGGGGCTGGGGTGAGGATCGGGCGGCGGCCTGGTACGAGGCCGAGGGGTACGAGGTGCTGGCGCGCAACTGGCGCTGCCGGCACGGCGAGATCGACCTCGTGTGCGCCCGGGATGGCGTCGTCGTCATCGCCGAGGTGAAGACCCGGCGCAGCGCCGCCTACGGGCACCCGGCCGAGGCCGTCACGCCCGCCAAGGCCCGGCGGCTGCGCAAGCTCGGCGCACTGTGGCTGGCCCAGGCGGGTGGGCCGGGCTGGGCCGAGGTGCGCTTCGACGTGGTCGCCATCCTGGGCGCCGAGCTCGACGTCATCCAGGGCGCGTTCTGAGCCAGGCGGCGGCGGGCGACGTCAGCCGAGGAACGCCCAGGCGAGCAGCAGGGCGCACACCACGATCGCCCCGATGACCATGGCGTAGTCGCTGGCGTCGCGGCGCATCTTGCGGTGCGGATTCAGGCCCATGGCCGTCAGTATCGTGGCCGCCATGCCCATCGTGCACCCCCGCCCCGCTGAGCCGACCCGCATCCGCATCGAGCTGGCCGACGGCATCGCCACGGTCACGCTGGTGAACCCGGCCCGCAAGAACGCCATGGACATGGCCATGTGCGAGGAGCTCGCCCAGGCGTTCCGGTGGGTGTCCACCGAGCCCGAGGCCCGGGTGCTCGTGGTGACGGGGGAGGGCGAGGAGTTCTGCTCGGGCTTCGACCTGTCCGACGCCACCGGCCTCGAGCAGCACGGCCTGGCCCGGATGCGCTCGATCAACGAGACCGCGATCGCCCTCGCCGAGGTGCCCCAGCCCGTGATCGCCCGGGTCGACGGCGTGGCGGCCGGTGCCGGCTGGAACCTGGCGCTGACGTGCGACCTGATCGTGGCGTCCGGGCGGGCCCGGTTCTCGCAGATCTTCGCCAAGCGCGGCCTGTCGGTCGACTTCGGGGGCAGCTGGGTCCTCACCCAGAAGGTGGGGATGCATCGGGCCAAGGAGCTCGCGCTGCTGGCGCCGATCATCGACGTCGCCGAGGCCGACCGGCTCGGCCTCGTGAACAAGGTGGTCCCCGTCGAGGAGCTCGACGCCGCCGTGGGCGCGTGGGCCGCCCAGCTCGCCGCCGGTCCGCCCATCGCCCTCGCCCAGACCAAGGCCCTCCTCGAAGCGGCGCCCGGCACCAGCCTGCGGGCCGCGCTCGACGCCGAGGCCATGGCCCAGACGGTGAACTTCTCCACCAAGGACACCCGCGAGGCCCTCATGGCCTTCCTCGAGAAGCGCACCCCCACCTACACCGGGCACTGACGCCGCCGCCGGGCCTGACGCCTGGCCGTCGTCGTTTCGCTGTCGGGGGGCCTGGGTAGGTTGGCCTGACCGGTCGGCGCTGCCGTCGGATCGCCCTCACGAGGGCCACCCCTGGTGACCGGGATGCGGTCACGGAGCAACCCCCACCAGCCCCTCCGGGCTGCGCAGAGGAGCGTCCGTGCTCGCCAGCATCTCGTCCGCCATCGTCCAGGGAGTCGACGGCATCGCCGTCACCGTCGAGGTCCACGTCGGCGACGGCCTCCCCGGGCTGACCATCGTCGGCCTGCCCGACGCCGCCTGTCGCGAGGCGCGTGACCGCGTCCGCGCCGCCGTCCTCGCCGCCGGGGCGACGTGGCCCCCGAAGCGCATCACCATCAACCTCGCCCCGTCGGGCACCCGCAAGGTCGGCAGCGGGCTCGATCTCGCCATGGCCGTCGGGGTGCTCGTCGCGAGCGGCGACGTCGAGGCCGACGCAGCCGCGGGCATCGCCTTCCTCGGCGAACTGGGTCTCGACGGCACCGTCCGCCACATCCCCGGGATCGTCCCGCTGGTCGACGCGGTCGCCGCCGTGCGCGTCGGGGTGCCGGTGCGGTGCGCGCCCGACGCGGCGATGGTCGAGGGACCCGATGTCATCGGCCTGGCCACGCTCACCGAGGTGCGCAAGGCGCTCAAGAAGGAGGAGCCGTGGCCCGACCATCCGGTGCCGACCCGGCTCGTCGCCCCGCGACCCGCCCCGGACCTCGCTGATGTTCGAGGTCAGCCCGTCGCCCGCAAGGCGCTCGAGGTGGCCGCAGCGGGCGGGCACCACCTGCTGCTCGTCGGCCCGCCCGGTGCCGGCAAGACGATGCTGGCCCGCCGCCTGCCCGGCCTGCTGCCCGACCTCGAGGCGGCCGACGCCATGGCCGCCACCCGGGTGCACTCCGCCGCCGGCATCGACCTCGGCGGGGGACTGGTGCGCCGCCCGCCGTTCCGGGCTCCGCACCACACCGCCACCACCGTGGCCCTCGTCGGCGGCGGCACCGCCTCGATGCGCCCGGGCGAGATCTCCCTCGCCCACGGGGGCGTGCTCTTCCTCGACGAGATGGGGGAGTTCCCGCCCACCGTGCTCGACGCCCTGCGCCAGCCGCTCGAGCAGGGTGAGATCGCGCTCAGCCGGGCCCGCTTCTCGGTCCGGCTGCCCGCCCGGCTGCTGCTCGTCGCCGCCATGAACCCCTGCCCGTGCGGTGAGGCCGGTCGGCCCGGTCGCTGTCGCTGTACCGAGGCCGCGCTGGCCCGGTATCGGCGGCGGCTGTCGGGCCCGCTGCTCGACCGGTTCGACCTGCGCGTCGACGTCGACCGGCCCGATGCCGACGCCTTGCTCGGCGCCGAGGTCGGCGAGTCGAGTGCCGCGGTGGCCGAGCGGGTGCGGGCCGTCCGGGCGCTCGCGATCGATCGGGGCGTGCGGTCCAACGCCGAGCTCCACGGCGACGCGCTCGAGCGCCACGCCTCGCTCGACCGGGCGGCCACCGATCTGCTCCGTGCGGCGCTCGCCACCGGCCGGCTGAGCGCCCGGGGCCTGGCCAGGGTCCGCAGGGTCGGGCGGACCCTGGCCGATCTCGACGGGCACGACGGTCCGCTCGGGGTCGAGCACCTCGCCACCGCCTTGGCGCTGCGCGCCGATCTCGTGCCCGTGTCGGGGCTGGCGTCATGAGCACCACCGCACCCGACCTCGTCGGCATCGGCCGTGACGACGCGACCCGGGCGTGCCTCGTCGCCCTCGCCGGGCTGGAGGGCATCGGCCCGGCCACGCTGCTGGCCTGCGCCACCGGGGAGGGCGCCGTCGCCGTGTGGACGGCGCTGGTGGCCGGTCGGGCGGCGTCGGTGGAGGCGCTGGCGCGGCGCGCCGATCGGCGCGACGGCCTCGACCTCGATCGCCTCGCTCGGGCTGCCCGTGGGGTGGACCCCACCGAGGTCCTCGCCCGGAACCGGGCCGATGGGCGCCGGGTGCTGGTGCCCGGTGACGACGCCTATCCCGACCGCCTCAGCAGCGATCCCGCCCCGCCGGCCGTGCTGTTCGCCCAGGGTGCACTCGGCGCCCTCGAACGCCCGACGGTCGCCGTGGTCGGCACCCGCACCGCCTCGCGCCTCGGCCGGGACCTGGCCCGCGACCTGGGGGCCACCCTCGCCGCCCACGGGGTCGGCGTGGTGTCCGGCCTGGCGTCGGGGATCGACGCGGCCGCCCACGTGGGCGCGCTCGGCCCGACGGACCCGGACCCCGCCGCCCAACCCACCGGTCGCGGCGAGCACTGGGCCGCGCCCATCGGCGTGGTGGCCTCGGGCCTCGACATCGCCTATCCCGTCGGCAACCGGCTCCTGCAGCGGCGGGTGGGGGAGGCGGGCCTGCTCGTGTCGGAGACCCCCGCCGG
>CAZUYW010000148.1:0-3452 GCA_964624775.1 uncultured Iamiaceae bacterium | reverse complement strand
ACCCTCGGTGAGCTCGCGAACCGTTGTGCAGCCTCGCTCGACGAGGTCGCCCTCGCCCTCGCCCGCCTCGAGGGCGAGGGGCTGATCGCCACGTCGGGCGGTTGGTTCGAGCGGCGCCTGCCGAGCGGTGCGGGTTCGAGGGGTGCCGGAGGTGATCGTCGATGATCCGGGTGCCGTTCGATGTTCGTGCCGGTTCCCGATTCATCGTCGTGGTCGGCCCGGTACGGTGGGGGCGTGGCTTGGGACCTCGCGGGCTTCGTCGAATCGCTCACGGCAGCAGCGCCGGCCACCATCGCCGCGTACCGAGCCGACCTCACCGACTTCATCGGTTGGGCCTCGGGCCAGGGCGTCGACGAGCCCGAACAGGTCGACCGGCGGGTCCTGCGCCGGTACCTGGTGGACCTGGCCGACCGCCCGGCGGCGCCGCGCACCATCGCTCGGCGCGCCACCGCGCTGCGGCGGTACTTCGCCTGGCTCACCCGCACCGGCCGACTCGCCGCGGATCCCTCGGTCTCCCTGCGAGCCCCCCGGGCGACGGGCCGCCTGCCCCGCGTGCTGCACGACGCCCAGCTCCAGCAGGTCCTCGACGCGCCGGCCCCGGTGGCCGACCCTGGCGAGCACGCCATCGACCAGCAGCGCCACGAGGCGCGGCGACGGCGCGACGACGCGGTCGTGGAGATCCTCTACGGCAGCGGGCTGCGCGTCGCCGAGCTGTGCGGCCTGCGCACGGACGACCTCGACCTGGTCGGTGGTTCGGTGCGCGTGTGGGGCAAGGGCTCCAAGCAGCGGGTCGTGCCGCTGAGCGAACCCTCGGTGGTCGCGGTGCGGGCCTGGCTCGACGGGCCGCGGGCCGTGCTCGGCGGTGGGGCGGCGCCGGCGGAGCTGGTGTTCGTCAACCTCCGGGGCAACCCGCTCACCCCGCGCGACGTGCGCCGCATCCTCGACCGTCGAGCCGCCGAACCGACCCACCCCCACGCGCTGCGGCACACCTTCGCCACGCACCTGCTCGATGGCGGCGCCGACCTCCGCACCGTCCAGGAACTCCTCGGCCACGAGGACCTCGCCACCACCCAGATCTACACCCACGTCAGCCGGGAACGCCTCCGCCAGGTGTTCGAACAGACCCACCCGAGGGCCTGACGTGGCCACCGGACCCACCCGCGCGAGCGTCGTGCCGTGACCGCCGACGGCATCACCGAGCTCTGGACCCAGTACCGCGCCGACCCCACGCGGGATCGCCGGGACCGGCTGATCCTGCACTACTCGCCCCTGGTCAAGTACGTGGCCGGTCGCGTGTCGGCAGGCTTGCCCCAGAGCGTCGAGCAGAGCGACCTGGTCAGCTATGGCATCTTCGGGCTCATCGACGCGATCGAGAAGTTCGATCCCGGTCGCGGCTTCAAGTTCGAGACCTACGCCATGTCGCGCATCAAGGGCGCCATCCTCGACGAGCTGCGCTCGATCGACTGGGTGCCGCGCTCGGTGCGGGCCAAGGGCCGAGCCGTGGAGCGGGCCTTCTCGAAGCTCGAGGCCGAGCTGCACCGCTCGCCGTCGGAGGCCGAACTGGCTGCCGAGCTCGACATGACCGACGCGCAGCTCCAGACGGTGCTGCGCCAGCTGTCGCTCACCGGCATCGCCGCGCTCGACGAGATGCTCGGGGACCGCAGCGACAGCACGACCCTCGGCGACACCATCCCGGATCGCTCCGACGGGCCCGGTGCCCTGCTCGAGATGAGCGAGATGCGGGGCCAGCTCAGCCAGGCCATCGAGAAGATGCCCGAGCGGGAGAAGATCGTGCTCTCGCTGTACTACTTCGAGTCCCTGACCCTGGCCCAGATCGGCGAGGTGCTCGGCGTCACCGAGAGCCGGGTCAGCCAGATCCACACCAAGGCCGTGCTGCAACTCCGCAGCCGCATGCAGGCCGCCCAGCGCGAACTGGCCTGACCCCCACGGGGCCGGTCCGGTGACCGGCGCCAGCGGCCGGGCGGGGATCGCGCGGGTGAGGCGGTGGGCGCTGGCGAGTTGCCTGGGGCTGGTGCTGGCGGTCGCAGGCGAGGTGCCCGGGCCCGTCGGCCCAGCGCGTGCCGCAGGCGGAGGCCCCGAGCGCTACCACCCGCCGGTGACGGCGCCCGTCGTCGACCCCTTCCGACCACCGCCCAAGCCGTGGCAGGCGGGGAACCGGGGCATCGAGTACGGCACGCCGCCGGGATCGGTGGTCCGGGCCATCGGGCGGGGCACGGTCACCTTCGCCGGCGTGGTGGCCGGGCGACGGTGGGTCACGATCCGCCACCCCGACGGCCTGCGCAGCTCGCTCGGCCCGCTGGCCGTGGCCCTGGTCCACGTAGGGGAGCGGGTGCGAGGCGGGCAGGTCGTTGGGCGCAGCGCCGGCCGTCTCCACCTGGGCGTGCGCCGGGGGCGGACCTACCTCGACCCGGCGACCCTGTGGGGCCGTATCGTGCGACGACGGCGCATCCGGCTCCTGCCCTGGTCAGGACGGTCGCGGCGGGGTCGGACGGGCCGGCCGTCTTGGGGGCCGGGAGGGCGGGTCGATATGCTCTCCCGTCGGCCCACAGCCCGTGGACCACCACACATCCGCCCGACTCCCCCCAGCGGTCGTCGGTGCAGCTCGCTGCACCGGTGCTGGAGTCGGGTCTCGCCGAAACCGTTGGGAAGGAGCAGGACATGACGCAGCCCGTCGTGACCATGAAGCAGTTGCTGGAAGCCGGCGTCCACTTCGGCCACCAGACCCGCCGCTGGAACCCGAAGATGAAGCGCTTCATCTACGGCGATCGCAACGGCATCTACATCATCGATCTCCAGCAGACGCTGAAGCGGATCGAGACCGCCTACACCGTCGTGCGCGACACCGTCGCCGACGGCGGCACCGTGCTCTTCGTGGGCACCAAGAAGCAGGCCCAGGACCCGATCCAGAGCTACGCCGAGAAGTGCGGCATGCCCTACATCAACGAGCGCTGGCTCGGCGGCATGCTCACCAACTTCGAGACCATGTCGAAGCGCGTCGCCAAGATGGCCGAGTACCGCCGCATGCGCGACTCCGGCGAGTTCGAGGCCATGCCCAAGAAGGAAGCCCTCCTCATCTCGCGCCAGCTCGAGAAGCTCGAGCGCAACCTCGGCGGCATCGCCAAGATGGAGAAGCTGCCCGACCTCGTCTTCGTGCTCGACACGAAGAAGGAGCACATCGCGGTCACCGAGGCCAACAAGCTGGGCATCCCGCTCGTGGCCGTGGTCGACACCAACTGCGACCCCGACGTCATCCAGTACCCGATCCCGGGCAACGACGACGCCATCCGCTCCGGCACCCTCATGAGCCGCGTCATCGCCGACGCCGTCGAGGAGGGCCACCTCATGGCCTCCAAGAAGCCCGGCGCCAAGCCGGCCGCCAAGGTCCGCACCGCCGAGGAGGAGGCCGCCGTGGCCGCCCAGCAGGCCGAGGC
>CAZUYW010000147.1:0-7567 GCA_964624775.1 uncultured Iamiaceae bacterium | reverse complement strand
GCGCCGCACCGACCGCGCCGAGGCAGCCCGCGACGCCGCGCACCGGCGCCTCGACGAGGCGTCCACGACCCGAGCCGAGCTCGACCGGCGCCTCGCCGACGCCGTCGCCGCGGTCGACGACCGGTCCCGCGCGCTCGACCGGGCCGTGGCCACCACCCGCGAGAGCCTCATCGCCCGGCGCCGGGCCCGCCTGATCGCACCGGTGGTCGACGCCGACCTGTCACTCGTCGCGGTGCACGCCTACTGGCGGGCCGCCCAGCTCGCGCCCTGCCGGATCCCGTGGTGGGTCCTCGCCGGGGTCGGCCGGGTGGAGACGCGCCACGGCACCGCGCAGGGGTCCGAGGTCGACGCCGACGGCGCCACCTCGGTGCCGATCCTCGGCATCCCGCTCGACGGCCGGCCGGGCACGCTGGCCGTCCACGACAGCGATGGCGGCCAGCTCGACCGGGACCCCGTGTGGGACCGCGCCGTGGGACCGATGCAGTTCCTGCCTGGCACCTGGGGCCGCTGGGCGGTCGACGCGTCGGGCGACGACCGCGCCGACCCGCACAACCTGTACGACGCGGCCGCGGCCGCGGGCCGCTACCTCTGCTACCGCCACGGCGACCTGCTCACGGACGCCGCGATCCGCAGCGCCCTGCTCAGCTACAACCGGTCCGACGCGTACGGGTCCGAGGTGCTGCGCCAGGGCCACCGGTACCGGGACCAGCTGCACCTGGGCGACGGCGGTCGGCCGGCGGCCACCACCTCGACATCGAGCCCCACCGTCGACGCCGGGAACTGAGCCGGCTCAGAGCAGCGCGCCGACGCCCGCCTCGAGGTCGAGCAGGAACCGCTTCCGGTCCAACCCGCCCGCGTAGCCCGTGAGGTCGCCGGAGGCGCCGACGACCCGGTGGCACGGGACGATGATCGCAACCGGGTTCTTGTTGTTGGCCATGCCCACGGCTCGTGACGCGCCGGGCGAGCCGAGGTCGGTGGCGAGGGCGCCATAGGTGGCGGTGGCGCCGTACGGGATCGCCTGGAGGCGGGCCCAGACCTGCTGCTGGAACGGGGTGCCGTGCAGGTCGAGGTCGACGTCGAACGTCGTCCGGTCGCCGGCGAAGTACTCGCCGAGCTGGGCCTCGACCGCGTCCAGCACGTCGGTGGCGCCGGGTGCCGCCTCGGCGGTCGCGTCGGTGGACGGGGCGTCGCCGTCATCCAGGAACCAGAGGCGCTGCAGGCCCGCGTCGCCCGCGACGAGCAGGAGCGGACCCACGGGCGTGGCGATCACGCGCTGGGCGGTGGCGGTGGGAGCGGGTCGTGCGGCGGCCATGGGGAGCACGGTACGCCCGGCCGTCGAACCGCACCGGCGGGAATCGGACATGGCCGTGGCGGGCTGCGACCGGGCGGTAGCGTGACCCCCCATGATCGAAGCCCAGGGCCTCACGAAGCGCTACGGGTCGACGGTGGCGGTGGACGATCTCAGCTTCACCGTGGAGAGCGGCCGGGTCACCGGCTTCCTCGGGCCGAACGGCGCCGGCAAGTCCACCACCATGCGCATGGTGCTGGGCCTCGACCGCAGCGACACCGGCACGGTCCGCATCGACGGCCACTCCCTCCGGGACTTCGACCCCGCCATGCGCGAGGTCGGCGCCCTGCTCGACGCGTCGTACCTCCACCCCACCCGTCGGGCCCGCGACCACCTCTGGGCGCTCGCCGTCTCGAACGGCCTCCCCCGCCGCCGCGTCGACGAGGTCCTCGATCTCGTCGGGCTCACCGACAAGGCGAACAAGCGGGTCGGCGGGTTCTCCCTCGGCATGAAGCAGCGCCTCGGCCTGGCCGCCGCCATGCTCGGCGACCCCAAGACGCTGCTCTTCGACGAGCCCAACAACGGCCTCGACCCCGAGGGCATCCAGTGGATGCGCCACTTCATGCAAGGCCTCGCCGCTGAGGGGCGCACGGTCTTCGTGTCGAGCCACCTCCTCTCGGAGATGTCCCTCGTCTCCCAGGACCTCGTGGTGATCGGCAAGGGCAAGCTGATCTTCCAGGGGCCGGTCGGCGACTTCATGGCCGACGCCGCCACCCGCTGGGTCACGGTCCGCAGCCCCCAGATCGCCCAGCTCGCCCAGGCCATCCAGGAGCGGGGCGCCAAGGTGACGCCGATCGCGAACGACCCGAGCGCGATCGACGTCGAGGGTCCCACCTGCGCACAGATCGGCGAGCTCGCCGCCCAGATGGGCGTGACGCTCCACGAGCTGAGCCCGCAGGTGAGCTCGCTCGAGGACGCGTTCCTCGGGGCGACTGCCGACGCGCAGGAGTACCACGCCGGCGGCACGCCACCGCCACCGCCTCCGCCGGCGGGCGGCCCGCTGCCGGGGGGTGCGGCGTGATCAACATCTTGCGATCCGAGTGGGTGAAGCTCCGCTCCGTGCGGTCGAGCGTGATCACGCTCGGCCTCGCGGCCGCCCTGGTGGTGTTGGTCGCGGTGCTCACCGGGCACCAGGCCAACGACCGGGGCGATGCCATCAACCTCACCGGCCTCACCGGCGGCGTCAGCGGCGCCGCCCTCATCTTCGGCGCCATGGGCGTGCAGATCATCGGCCAGGAGTACCGGTTCAACACGATCCGCCCAACGTTCACCGCCGTCCCGAGGCGGTTCACGGTGCTGCTGGCCAAGCTGCTCGTGATCATGGTCGCGGTCTCGGTCGTGTCCGCGGTGATGGTCGCCTTCTGCTACGCGGTCGGCACGTTCTACGTGAAGGACTTCGTGGTCGACGGCGTGGACCACCGGGTCATGTGGGGCATCGTGGTGTTCTCGGCCCTGTGGGCCGCGTTCGGCTTCGGGGTCGGGGCGATCGTGCGCCAGCCCATCGCCGGGATCCTGATCCTGATGGGCGACGCGTTCGTGGCCGAGCCGCTGCTCGCGAACAACTTCCACAGCACCATCCCGTGGATCCCGTTCAACAACGGCTTCCAGATGACGCTGCGGGTCGAGAGCTCGGACCTCCGCTCGGTGTTCGCCGGTGGCGTGTACCTCGCGATCGTGGCCACGGTGCTCGTGGTGATCGGCATGGTGCTCGCCAACCGCCGGGACGCCTGAGGCGCGCGGCCGTGGCCACCGACGCCCAGGTCGAGCGGGCCCTCGCCGAGGTGCGGCGCATCTGCGCCGCGCTGCCCGAGGTCACCGAGCGCCCGAGCCACGGCGCGCCGTCGTTCTTCGTGCGCGACAAGAAGACGATCGCCATGTTCCACGACGACCACCACGGCGACGGTCGCCTCGCCCTGTGGTGCGCGGCCCCGGCCGGTGTGCAGGCCGAGCTGGTGGAGACCGAGCCCGAACGGTTCTTCGTGCCGCCCTACGTCGGCCACCGGGGCTGGTTGGGGGTTCGCCTCGACCGCTCGCCAGACTGGGACGAGGTCGCGGGCATCCTCACCGAGGCGTTCCGCGTCGTCGCCCCGAAGACCCTCGTCGCCCGCCTGGACGCCGCCGGGTCCTGAACCCAGCGCAGGTCGCCGTGCCCGACAACCCGACCACCGCCTCGCCGGTGACCGTCCCCTCCAGCGACGGCGTCGAGCTCGCCCTCCACGACCTCGGCGGCGAGGGGCCGCAGCTGCTCATCGCCCACGCCACCGGGTTCTGCGCCGGGGTGTACCGCCCGATGGTCCCCGTGCTCGGCACGCGCTTCCACGTGTGGGCGCTCGACTTCCGGGGCCACGGCGCGTCGACGCTGCCCGATGCCGGCGGAGCGCTGTCGTGGACGGGCATGGCCGACGACGTGCTCGCGGTGGTGGACCACCTCGGTGGCGCGCCGGTGCACGGCATCGGCCACTCCATGGGCGGCGCCTGTTTGATGGCCGCCGAGCGCCGCCGCCCCGGCACCATCCGGGCCGCGCTCCTCTTCGAGCCGATCATCATCCCGGACCACTGGGAGAAGACCCCGGGCGAGAACCCGCTCGCGGCGTCCGCGCGCCGCCGTCGCCCGTCGTTCCCCTCGCGCCTCGAGGCGCTGGGCCGCTACGCGAGCCGCCCGCCGCTCAGCGCCTTCCGGGCCGACGTGCTCGCGGCCTACGTCGAGCACGGGTTCGTCGACGCGCCCGACGGTTCGGTGACCCTCGCGTGCGCGCCCGAGACCGAGGCCCAGACGTTCGAGGCCACGGGCAAGCCCACGATCACCCAGATGCACGACGTCCCCGTCCCCACGCTCGTCGCCTACGGGACCCACGATCCGTTCCCGGGGCCGGGCGACTTCGCGCCGCTCGTGGCCGCCGCCCTGCCGAACGGCACCGAGCGGGCCTACCCGCACCTCGGCCACTTCGGGCCGTTGCAGGACCCCGACACGATCGCCGACGACGCGCTCGAGTTCCTCACCGCCCACCCCTGAGCCGGTCGGTGCCACGCGGGCCGGGCCGCCGATCTGGTCCGAAAACTGGAACGCGTTCTAGCCTGGGCGCCATGTCCGTCACGCCCGCGCTGCCGTTCCGCCCGTTCGACGCCGACAACCACTACTACGAGGCGCTCGACGCCTTCACCCGCCACCTGGACCCGGCGCACGCCACCCGCGTGTTCGAGTGGGCCCAGATCGGCAAGCGGTCCTACCCGGTGCTCGCCGGCAAGGTGTTCCGCGGCGTGAAGAACGCCACGTTCGACCCGGTCGCCCCTCCCGGCGTGCTCGCCGACTACTTCCGGGGCAACCCCAACAACGACGACCCGCTCGAGCTGCTGCGCCGCCACGAGCCCATCCGTCCCGAGTACCGCGACCGCGACGCCCGCCTGCGCGTGATGGACGAGCACGGCCTCGACCGCGTCTGGATGTTCCCGACGCTCGCCATGATCTACGAGGAGCCGCTCAAGCACGATCCCGGCGCCGTGCAGCTGCTGTTCAGCGCGTTCAACCGCTGGCTCGACGAGGACTGGGGCTTCGCCTACCAGGACCGCATCTTCTCGGCGCCCTACATCACCCTCGTCGACGTCGACTGGGCCTCCGCCGAGCTCGAGTGGGCGCTCGACCGCGGCGCCCGCACGATCGTGACCCGACCGGCTGCCGCCACCACCGTCGACGGGCCGAAGTCGCCGGGCGACCCGACCTTCGACCCGTTCTGGGCCCGGGTCAACGAGGCCGGCGTCACCGTCGTCGTCCACGCCGGCGACTCGGGCTACACGGCCCACGGCTACGCCCGCGACGGCTTCACCACCGACTTCGGCGGCGTCCCCCAGCCGATCCGCATGCTCCAGCTCGAGCGCCCGATCGAGGACTGGCTGTCCGCCCTGGTCTGCGACAACCTCTTCCACCGCTTCCCGAACCTGCGCGTCGCCTCGGTGGAGAACGGCTCGAAGTTCCTTCCCGGCATGTTCGAGCGGCTCCGCGTCCTCAGCCACAAGATGAACGGCTGGTTCCCCGAGGACCCGGTCGAGACGTTCCGCCGCCACGTCTGGGTCAACCCGTTCTGGGAGGACCAGGTGGACGATGTGATCGACGCGGTCGGCGTCGACCGCGTGATCTTCGGCTCCGACTGGCCCCACATCGAGGCCCTGCCCGAGCCCCTGCAGTACGTCGAGGAGGTCACCCACCTCCCCGCCGACCAGCAGCGCCTCATCCTCCACGACAACGTCGCCGCCCTGAACGAGCTCCAGCCCGCCTGACCGCACCACGGTTCGGCGGGTTCGAGGTTGACAATCCGGTCACGACACGGTTGCATGGTCCCGATGCGTCCCGTCGCCGACCTCCTCCTTCTCGTGTAGGCACGTGCCCCCATAGGCACGTGCCGAAGCTCCTGCGCCTCCGGGCCGGGAGCTTCTTGCGTTTTCGGGATCGATCACCGGCCCCGGGACCCATCACCCCTAGCGTTCCCCCTGACACCGACGAACCAGAGAGCGATCCGATGTCTCCGCAGCCTGCGACCCCCACGACCATGCCGTTCGACAAGTACCAGCCCACGGTGCCCGTCGAGCTCCGTGACCGCACCTGGCCGGACAACAAGCTCACCGAGGCGCCCCTGTGGTGCGCCGTCGACCTCCGCGACGGCAACCAGGCCCTCATCGATCCCATGGACCCGGCCCGCAAGCTGAAGATGTTCACGACGCTGGTGGCCATGGGCTACAAGGAGATCGAGGTCGGGTTCCCCTCCGCGAGCCAGACCGACTTCGACTTCGTGCGGCTGCTGATCGAGGACGACCTGATCCCCGACGACGTCACCATCCAGGTCCTCACCCAGTGTCGCCAGGACCTGATCGAGCGCACCTACGAGGCCATCCGCGGCGCCCGCGAGGCCATCGTCCACTTCTACAACTCGACCTCGACACTGCAGCGCAAGGTCGTGTTCGGCATGGACGAGGCCGGCATCACCGAGATCGCCGTCAACGGCGCCAAGCTGTGCCGCAAGCTCGAGGACACCGTCCCCGAGACGCTGGTCCGCTACGAGTACTCCCCCGAGAGCTACACGGGCACCGAGCTCGAGTTCGCGGTGGCGATCTGCGACGCCGTGGCCGAGATCATCGAGCCGACGCCCGACAAGAAGCTGATCGTGAACCTGCCGGCCACGGTCGAGATGTACACGCCGAACCTGTACGCCGACTCGATCGAGTGGTTCCTGCGCCACGTGAAGAACCGGGACTCGATCGTGCTGTCCCTGCACCCCCACAACGACCGCGGCTGCGCGGTGGCCGCCGCCGAGCTGGGCGTGCTGGCCGGCGCCGACCGCGTCGAGGGGTGCCTGTTCGGCAACGGCGAGCGCACCGGCAACGTCGACCTGGTGACGCTCGGCCTGAACCTGTTCAGCCAGGGCGTCGACCCCCGCATCGACTTCAGCGACATCGACGCCCTGCGCCGCACCGCCGAGTACTGCAACCGCCTGCCCGTCCACGAGCGCCACCCCTACGCCGGCGACCTCGTCTACACGGCCTTCTCGGGCTCCCACCAGGACGCCATCAAGAAGGGCTTCGCCGCCCTCTACGCCGAGGCCGAGGCCGACGGCCGCAGCCGGCGCGACTACGCCACGTGGGCCGTGCCCTACCTGCCGATCGACCCCGCCCACGTGGGCCGCACCTACGAGGCCGTGATCCGGGTGAACAGCCAGTCCGGCAAGGGCGGCGTCGCCTACATCATGGAGGCCGAGCACGGCTTCAGCCTCCCCCGCCGCCTGCAGATCGAGTTCTCCAAGGAGATCCAGGCGATCACCGAGGACACCGGCACCGAGATCACCCCCGGCGACATGTGGGCCACCTTCTCGGGCATCTACCTGCCCGATGAGCCGGTCTACGAGCTGCGCTCGAACGAGCTGACCACCGACGCCGAGGGCAACGCCACCATCACCGCCCAGCTCCTGGTGCGCGGCGAGCCCACCACGATCACCGGCTCGGGCAACGGCCCCATCGCCGCGTTCGTCACCGCCCTGCGCGCCGACCTGGGCGTCGACCTCGACGTCGTCGACTACCACGAGCACTCGCTCGGCGCCGGTGCCGACGCCACCGCCGTCTCCTACGTCGAGACCGTCGACAGCGACAAGGTCAACCGCTGGGGCATCGGCACCCACCCGAACATCATCACCGCCTCGCTGCGGGCGGTCCTCTCCGCCGCCAGCCGCGCCGCGG
>CAZUYW010000146.1:0-7614 GCA_964624775.1 uncultured Iamiaceae bacterium | reverse complement strand
ATCTGCGGTTGCTCGGCCGACGAGGTCAACGACGCCGTGCTGCACCGCTACGCAGAGGCGACCCGCACGGCGGAGGCGCTCACCGAGCGCGCCCTGATCCGGGTGCTGGGCGCCTCGGGCGAGGCCGCGGTGGCCGTGAACCCCACCGCCCGGCCCCGGTCCGGGACCACGACGCTGGTCCTCCCGGGCGACCAGGCGCCGCCGGACACCCAACTGCTCGACGTGCACCCGGCCCGCGAGGACCTCGGCACGGTGCCGTGGTCCGCCGCCGTGTCGATGCTGCTCCACCTCGTGGGCGACGATCCCAAGGTCGGCGGGGTCACGATCGCTCCGGCCACCGTCGACACGGCGGCGACGGTCGAGATCCTCGTGGGCCACGGCTCCGGCCGTCCTCGGCCCGACGAGCTGCTCCGCACGCTGCGCGAGTCGGCCGCACCGGACCCCGGGGCCCCGGTCCGCATCGTGCGGGTGCGCCGCGGCCCCACCCAGGAGGTGCTCGCCCGCATCCCGGAGGTCCCCGGCTTCGGCTGGCGGGGCCTGGCGCCGGCCCCGTTGGGCGACCACGCGGTCCGCGCCCTCGAGGGCGGGCTGACCAACGGCCTCGTCACCGTGGTCCCGGACCAGGGCGACGGCACGATCGCCATCGACGGCGTCGCGGGCTTCCTCCGGCTGGTCGACGAGGGGGACGGCGGCGACACCTACACGTGGTCGCCGCTCGCCGGCGACCGACCCGTCGAGCGGCCCGACGACGTGGACGTGCTCGTGGCCGAGGCGGGCCCGGTGCGCGGCCGCATCGAGATCACCCGCACCTACCGGTGGCCCCACCACGTCGCCGACGGCGAACGCCGGGGCTCGGTGCCGGTGACGGTGCGGACCACCGTGGAGCTCCACGCCGGCGAGGACCTCGTGCGGGTGAGCGTCGCGTTCGACAACCCGGCACGCGACCACCGGCTGCGGGTCCTGCTGCCGCTCCCCCGCTCGGCATCGACCTCGGTCGCAGGGTGCGCCTTCGCGACGGTCGAGCGCGGCCTGGAGACCGAGGGCGGCCCCGACGAGGCGGCCCTGCCGACCTTCCCCAGCCAGCGGTTCGTGACCGCCGGCGGGCTGACCGTGGCCCACGAGGGCCTGCCCGAGTACGAGCTGGTCGACATCGCCGAGGGGCCCGACGGCCCGGCCGCCGGTGCACTCGCCCTCACCATCCTGCGATCCGTCGGCACGCTCGCGCTCGGTCCCCTCGCCGGGCGCACGCGGCGCGCCGGCCCGGACCTCCCCACGCCCGATGCCCAGCTGCTCGGCCCGCGCACCGCCCGCTTCGTGCTCCACCTGGGCGGCCGGGATCCCCACGCGGTGGCCGACGAGGCCTTCACCCCGCTGCTCACGACGCGCTTCCCCGGGCGGGGCGGCATCGGCGATCCCGACCGCTCGGCGTCGGCACTCACGGTCGACGGTGGCGAGGTGACCGCCCTGACCCGGCGCGCCGACGGCCGCCTCGAGCTTCGGCTGGTCAACCCCACCGCGGAGCCGGCCACGATCACCGTCCCGGGCCGCCGGGGCGAGCGCACCGACCTCGAGGGCACCCCGATCGGCGTCACGATCGACGGCACCGTGGCCCTCGGCCCGTGGGAGATCGCCACCATCGCCCTCGACGAGCCCTGACCCCCGGCTCGTCGCCGGCCGGCCGTCAGGCGACGATGGTGACAGGGGTGCCCGTCGGGGCGAGCTGGACCATCTTGGTGATGGCGTCGTTCGTCATGCGGATGCAGCCGTTGCTGACGGCCTGGCCGAGCAGTTCGGGGCGGTTCGTGCCGTGCATGGCGATCTGGCCGACACCGCCGCCGAAGGACTGCAGCACGTTGGAGAACCCGGCGACGCACCCCTGGAAGGCCCGGTTGGGCCGGGTGTCGTCGGGGACGTCGCCGGCGCCGCCGACGAAGAAGTGGCCGAGCGGCGTGGGGGTCCGGTCCGAGCCCACCGCCACGGTCTCCTGCAGCAGCACCGTGTCGCCGTGGTACACGGTGACCCGGCGGGCTCCCACCTCGATCACGACCCGGTTGGGGACCCGCCGCAGGAGGACCTGGTCCCGCTTGATCCAGGCGGTGGTCTCGTTGGGCCGCCGCGACACCCGGACGTGCAGCCACGGGCCCTTGTCCTCCAGCACGAGGAAGACCACGGGGAGGCCCTCCCAGGTGGGGTTGTCGATGGTGGGACCGTCGGCGAGGGGCACGTCGGGGGCGCTGAAGAGGTCGACCGTGGACCGCGCCGCGTCGGCGACGAGGAACGAGGTCGGGGTCGTGGACACCGGGGTCCCGGGCCATGCACCCGTGATCGCCGATGCCGCGGCGCGTCCGGTGGCATCGACGGCCCGGTCCGGCTCGACCGGCGGCCCGCCCTGCGAGAACCCGACGAGGAGCCCGACGGTGACCACCCCGGCGGCGGCGAGCGCGACGAGCGCCTGGGGGAGGCGGCGCAGGAACCCCGACATGGAACGGGATGCTACGACGCGTCGCCGTGGCGATGTCGGGCGGACAGCTCACCCACCCGTGCCTCGCGCCGGGCCGCCCGGCGGGCCTCGGCCTCCTCCACCGACGAGCGGGCGTGCTCGGGGGTGCCGGCGCGGCGCAGCACCACGAGGGGCACCTTCCCGATGCCCTTCAGGTGGCGCGACCCGATCGGGCGCCACACGAAGGCAGGATCGTCGTGCAGGGCCTCGGCGATCTCCGCCGAGCACACGACGGTGCCGGGGAACGCGATGTTGACGATGCGGCTCGCCCGGTTCACGACGGGTCCGAACAGATCGGCGTCACGCTGGAGCACGGCACCGGCAGCGAGGCCGACGCGCACGTCGGAGAGCTCGTCGTCGTCCCGGTACATCTCGGCGAGGGTGAGCGCGATCTCGGCCGCGGCCCGTTCGTCGGGCGCCGAGAACATCACCTCGTCGCCGATCATCTTCACGACCCGGCCACCGAGGGCGAGGACCGTGTCGTAGGCGATCGCCTCGAAGCGGGCGACGACCGCCGCGAGCTCGTGGGCCGAGACCTGCTGGCTGAGGGCGGTGAAGCCGACCAGGTCGGCGAACCCGACGGCCCGCTGGCCGGGGTCGACGCTGCCGTGCTCCCGAGCGATGCGGGCCCGGGCCTCAGCCTGGAGGTGGCGGCGCCACACGTAGTCCATGACCTGGAGGAGCGTCGGGAGGAGCACCGGCGCCGCAGCGGCGAAGTCCTCGGCCGACGCGGTGTCGTCGTCGGGCTCGGCCGGGTCGACCGCATCGACGAGCGCGGTCGCCACCCGGGACAGCGACGAGCCGATCACGCGGGCCATCTGGACGGTGAGCTCGGCGTCGATGAGCCCCATGTCGACGAACTGGCCGATCGCCCGCAGCATCTCCACGTCGACGTCGGTGAAGAGCCGGTCGCCGGGCCGGGGCTCGACGAAGCCCAGCGAGCGCCACAGCTGGGTGATCTGCTCGGCGGGGAGGCCGGCGGCCTCGGCCACCTCGGTGAGGTCGTGCTCGGCGCTCTCGGGCACCACGAGGTGCTCGATGGCCAGCAGCTCGAGGTGGCCGTGGCGACGGGCGTCGGCGATGGCGGCATCGTCCACGCCGGCGCTCCGCAGCAGCTCGTCGATCCCGCCCGACGGCTCGTCGTCGGCGGAGCCCGCCGGCCCCGGGCGCCCCGCCACCCCGCTCACGAGAACGTGCCCCCGTCGGGCAGGTCGGGTGTCGCAGGCAGATCGGGGGCCTCGCCGGGCCGCCGCATCTCGGGGTCGATGTCGGGGTGGTCGGGCACCAGGCGGATGGTGTCGAGGCCCTCGGGCGGCGCGACCTCGGCGAGCAGCGCCTCGCCCCTGGGCTCGGTGGTGGACCACGAGGGATCGAGGCCCGGCGCGGTGATCGTGATCGGCGGGTCCCCGGCGTGCGGCTCCAGCTCCCACAGCACGGCGGGCCGGGTGCCGTGCCAGCGGATCGCGAACGACAGGCGTCCGTGGGCGGTCGGGGCATCGTGCAGCTCGACCTTGCCGCCGTACCAGCCCTCCGGGTGGACCGGCACGAGCGCGAGCCCCGGACCGTCGTCGTCCACGAGGAGCGCCCGCCCGGCGTGCACGACCGCAGCGGCGGCGAGCAGATCGTGGCCCACCGTCCGGCCGCGGGGCCCCGGACCGGGCCAGGTGCCGGTGAGGGACGCCGCGGCGAGGAGCGCGTCGAGATCGGCGGCGGCACCGACCTCACCCGCGCGGATGCGATCGGCGATCGCGTGCAGCCGGTCCGCCGCCGGTGCGTCGTCGGCCAGGAGGGGCGCGGCGCCCTGGTCGAGGCGGCGGGCAAGGGCGCCGACGGCCTTCGCCGCCGAGGGCTGGCCGGCGCGGTCGAGCATCAGCGCGGCCCGACCCACGGCGACGACCGCACGGCGCCGCTCGACGGGATCGGAAAGCTGCCCCCGCCGGTCGGCCCGGTCGAGGCGCTCCACCGCGGCGGCCACCTCGGGAAGCATCCAGTCGAGCAGGGCGTCGATGCGGTGGAGCAGCCAGTGCCGGCTCACCGCGTCGAGGAAGGTCGTGTCCTCGGCGGGCGTGGCGGCAGCGAGTCGATCGATCCAGCGGGCGACGACCACGCCGACGTCGGCGGGCTGGTCGAGGACGTCGAACGCGCCGAGGAGCACCTCGGTCGCGCCGGGCTCGAGGTCCCCGGCACCCCGGCCGTCGCGCCGGACCGCCGTCCCGTCGTGGGCGAGCTGGACCTGGGCGCGGGCGCGCCGCAGGGCGGTGGCCAGGCGGTGGTCGGGCACCTCGAAGCGCGGGCCGCGCCGGTGGACCTCCCAGCCCGACGCGACCGTGGCGGCGTCGGGCAGGACGGCCGGCCAGTCGACCGGCGCGGTGCCGACCTCACCGACGGGCAGGGCGACCGGGAACCGGGCCGTGTGGGTCAGCGGGAACACGAGCGCCATCGTGGCAAGCCCGTCGGGACAGGTGGCCTCGATCAGCGCCTCGCCGGCCTCGCCGGCGGTCACCACGTCGAGCGCGTCGCCGATCGCCCGGTTGCCAGCCGCGACGCGGGCGGGGCGCCGGGGCAGCACCACGGCGGGACGGCCGTCGACGCGGACCAGGTGCGCGGTGTCGAGGCCGGTGCGACCGCCGACCGGCTCGATGGTGATCGCGTCGATCGAGCCGATCGAGTCGGCCACGACGGGGCGGATCACCAGGGCGAGGGCCACGGGGACGGGCGTGTCGTTGGTGACCTCGGCGAGCACCCACTCGTCGCCGACGGGGCGCGGCGAGCGCAGCCCGTAGGCCCGGTGGACGATGTCGCCACCCGGCACCCGCAGGAGGGTCTCGACGACGGGCGCGTCGTCGACGAGCTGCTGGCGCACCGCGGCCTCACGCGCCGGCACGTGCCAGCGATCGTCGGCGCCGATCCACCAGTCGAGGCTCCAGCCGTCGCGGGCCACCAGGCCACGGGGGTCGACCGGCGTGGCGGTGGGCGACCCGACGGTGCCGACGAGCGTCCAGGACGGCGGCCCCTCGCCACCGACGGCCCGGGGCAGGACCCAGCCGGCCTCGGCGAGCGCCTCGGCGAGCGCACCGCGCGGCGGCGCGGGCGTCTCCGAGGGCGGTGCGGGCGGGGTGGCGGAGTGGGAGCGGCGACGCAGCATGACCGCTCGGGTCTACCGCTCCGGCGTGATCCCGTCCATCTCACGGCCGGCCTCGCGGCGCAGCAGCCCGGCGTAGGCCTCGACCGCCGTGCGGCCGTCGTGGCAGACGGCCTTCACCTCGGAGGCGATCGGCAGGTCGAGGCCGACCTCGTCGGCGAGCTCCATGACCACCTTCGAGGTCTTGACGCCCTCGGCGACCATGTTCATGGCGGCGATGATCTCGTCGATCGTCTCGCCCCGCCCGAGGCGCTCGCCCACGTGGCGGTTGCGGCTCTGCGGGCTGATGCAGGTGGCGAGCAGATCGCCCATCCCGGCGAGGCCCATGAGGGTGAGGGGCTGGCCCCCGAGGGCGACCCCGAGGCGGGTGATCTCCGAGAGGCCCCGGGTGATCACGGCGGCACGCGTGTTGTCCCCGGTGCCGAGGCCGTCGGCCATGCCCGAGGCGATGGCGATGACGTTCTTCAGGACGCCGCCGAGCTCGCAGCCGACGAGGTCCTCGTTGCGGTACACCCGGAACAGCTCGCTCGCGAACACGGGCTGGAGGGCGGCGGCGATGTTGTCGTCGTCCATGGCGATCACCGAGGCGGCGGCGTGGCCGGCGAGGATCTCCTTGGCGAGGTTGGGTCCGGTGAGCACCCCGACCGGGTGGCCCGGCAGCACCTCCTCGACCAGCTCGCTCATGCGCAGCCGCGTGCCCACCTCCAGGCCCTTCGACAGCGACACGACCGGCACCCACGGGCGCAGGTAGGGCTTCACGGACTCGAGCGCAGACCGGAAGCCGACGGAGGGCACGCCCATCACCAGCACGTCCGCGGTGCGGACCGCCTCCTCGAGGTCGGCCGTGGCCCGCAGCTGGGTGGGCAGGGCGTAGCCGGCGAGGTAGTCGCCGTTCTCGTGCTCCTGATCGATCTGCTCGGCGAGCTCGGGGCGGCGGGCCCAGAGCAGCGTCGGGACGTTCTGTGCGGCGAGCGCGGCGACCGTGGTGCCCCACGAACCGGCGCCGATGACCGAGACCCGGATGTCCATGGCGCGGGAGGTTAGGGCAGCGGCCGGTAGCGTGACGGCTGTGCGTGCCGCCGTCGTGATCCCGGTCAAGGCGTTCCACGCGGCCAAGGTCCGCCTCGCTCCGGCGCTCGACGACGCCACCCGCGCCGAGCTCGCCCGGCGCATGGCCACCGGGGTCGTGGCGGCAGCCGGCACCCTGCCGGTCACGGTGGTGTGCGACGACCCTGCGGTGCGCGCCTGGGCCGATTCGGTCGGTGCCGCGGTCTGCTGGACGCCGGGGCTCGGCCTGGACGGGGCGGTCGCCGCGGGGGTGGCGGCGCTGGCCGCCCAGGGCGTCGACCGCGTGGTGGTCGCCCACGCCGACCTGCCCCTCGCCGTCGGCCTCGACCACGTCGTGGGCGTCGATGGCGTGGTGCTCGTGCCCGACCGCCGGGCCGACGGCACCAACGTGATCTCGCTGCCCGCATCGGCGCCGTTCGCCTTCGCCTACGGGCCGGGCAGCTTCGCCCGCCACCGGGCTGAGGCCGAGCGCCTGGGCCTGACCATCACCGTCGTCGACGACGGCCTGCTCGCGTGGGACGTCGACGTCCCCGACGACCTCCACCTGCCCGACGGCGCCGATCTCGCCGCCGAGGCCTGACCCTCCGAGGAGCCACGGTGCCCGCCCTCGATCTGCCCACCCCTGAGCGCGCCCTCGCCATCGGCGCCCACCCCGACGACATCGAGTTCGGAGCCGGCGCGACCCTCGCCAAGTGGGCGGCCGCCGGGTGCGAGGTGTCGCTGCTCATCTGCACGGACGGCTCGAAGGGCACCTGGGATCCATCGGCGGACCTCGCGGCGCTGGTCGCCACCCGGCAGGCCGAGGCTCGGGCGGCGGCGGCCGCGCTCGGCGCCACCGGCGAGGTGGTGTTCCTCGGCCAGGTCGACGGCGAGCTCGCCAACGAGCGCCCGATCCGCTCGGAGA
>CAZUYW010000145.1:0-7640 GCA_964624775.1 uncultured Iamiaceae bacterium | reverse complement strand
CCCAACGGGTGCGGGTCGGGCCGGACGGGGTCGGTAGCCTGCGTGCTCACCCATCCCACCTGGAAGGACACCGTGTCGTGATCCGCGATGACCTCGCCGCAGCCGTGCGCAGCGCCCTGGAGGCGCTCGCCGTCGACCCGCTCCCCGAGCAGGTCGCGCTGGAGCGACCGGCCAACCGCGACCACGGCGATTGGTCCACCAACGTGGCCCTCGCCTCGGCCAAGAAGGCCGGGCGCAACCCGCGCGAGCTGGCGACCGCGCTCGTCGAGCAGCTGAGCGTGAACCCGCCCGCGCACGTGGAGGCGGTCGAGCTCGCCGGTCCCGGTTTCGTGAACTTCCGGCTCGCCCCCACCTGGCTGCACGACGTGCTCGCCGAGGTGATCGACGGCGGGGTCGACGCCTACGCCACGCCCCAGCTCGGCAACGGGGAGCGGGTGCAGCTCGAGTTCGTGTCGGCCAACCCGACCGGACCGATCCACGTGGGCAACGGCTGGTTCGCGTCCTACGGCGACGCCCTCGGCCGACTGCTCAGCCGGACGGGCCATCAGGTCAGCCGCGAGTACTACGTCAACGACACGGGCGGCCAGATCCGCAAGCTCGGAGCCAGCCTGCTCGCCCACCACCACGGCGAGCCGGTGCCCGAGGACGGCTATCCGGGCCAGTACGTCGCCGACCTCGCCGCCGACTACGACGGTCCCGACGATGTCACCGCCGCAGGACGCTGGGCGGCCGAGCGGATCCTGACGGGGATCAGGGCCACGATGGAGTCCATCCACATCCACTACGACGAGTGGTTCAGCCAGGCGTCCATCGAGGAGAGCTCGGCGGTGGCCGAGACGGTCGCGGAGCTGCAGGCTCGTGGGCTGGTCACCGAGGAGGACGGAGCCCTCTGGTTCGAGTCGGAGGCGTTCGGCGATCCGCGTGGACGGCGGGTGCTGCGCAAGTCCAACGGCGACTACACGTACCTCGCGGGTGACATCGCCTACCACCGCAACAAGTTCCTCGTGCGGGGATTCGACCGCGTGATCAACGTGTGGGGCGCCGATCACCACGGGCAGGTGGCGAGCCTCGTGGCGGGCGTGCAGGCGCTGGGCGTCGACGGCGACCGCATCGAGGTCCGGCTCGGCCAGATGATCTCGCTGGCGAGCGGGCGCATGGGCAAGCGCCTCGGCAACGTCATCGATCTCGACGACGTCGTCGCCGACATCGGGCCCGACGCCACGCGCCTGCTGTCCCTGCTGACATCGATCGACCAGGCCGTCACGATCGACCTGGAGAAGGTCCGATCGGAGTCCAAGGAGTCGCCGGTCTTCTACGTGCAGTACGCCCACACGCGGATCGCGTCGATCAACCGGGTCGCGACCGAGCGGGGCGTCACCCGGGCGCCCCTCGCCGAGACCGACCTGTCGCTGCTGACCCACGAGCGCGAGCTCGAGGTGCTGCGGTCGCTCTCCGAGCTTCCCGACGTCGTGCGCATCGCCACCGTGGACCGAGCGCCCCACAAGGTCGCCACCTGGGTGCGGGAGCTGGCGGACCGGTTCCACGGCTTCTACCACGACTGCTACGTGATGGGTGACGGCGTCCCGCCCGAGCTCACCCAGGCCCGGCTCTGGCTCGTCGAATCCGCCCGGATCGGCTTCGCCATCGGCCTCGACCTGCTCGGGGTGTCCGCGCCGGAGTCGATGTGAGCGTCCTGCCCTGGGGCCTCCTGCCCGACTCGGCCGAGGTCGGCCCCGACGGGCAGCTGCTCATCGGCGGGTGCGACCTCGAGGAGCTCGCCGGCCACTACGGCACGCCGCTGTTCGTCTACGACGAGGACCAGCTCCGCGCCCGGTGTCGTGAGGCGGTCGCCGCGTTCGGCGACGGCGTCGCCTACGCCACCAAGGCCTTCCTCTGCCGCGCCATGGCCCGGCTCGTGCACGAGGAGGGCATGCACCTCGACGTGGCGAGCGGCGGCGAGCTCCACGTCGCCCTCGACGCCGGGGTGCCCGCCGAGCGCCTGGTGCTGCACGGCAACAACAAGAGCGAGCTCGAGCTGATCCGCGCTCGTGACGCCGGCGTCGGGCGGATCGTGGTCGACAGCTTCGACGAGCTCCACCGCCTCGAGCAGCTCCACGCCGTCGACGGCATCGTGCCGAAGGTGCTCCTGCGCATCACGCCCGGCGTCGAGGCCCACACCCACGAGTTCGTCATGACCGGTCAGGACGACTCCAAGTTCGGCTTCGGGCTCAAGGTGGGCGATGCCCAGCGCGCCGTCGACCGGGCCACGGCCTCGCCGGCCGTCGAGCTCGTCGGCATCCACGCCCACATCGGCTCCCAGGTGTTCGTCGCCGGTTTCTTCGAGCAGGCCGTCGAGGCGCTCGCCCCGTTCGTCAACGCCACCGGTCTGCCCGAGCTGTCGATCGGCGGCGGCATCGGCGTCGCCTACGTCGAAGGCGAGTCGGCCCCGTCGATCACCGAGTGGGGCGCCGTCGTGCGCGCCGCGTGCGATGCGGCGGGCATCACCGCCCGGGTCTCTGCCGAGCCCGGCCGGTCCATCGCCGCAGCCGCCGCCGTGACCCTCTACCGGGTCGGCACCGTGAAGGACGTGCCCGGCATCCGGCGCTTCGTCGCCTGCGACGGCGGGTTCATCGACAACCCGCGACCCGCCCTCTACGGCAGCGGCTACGAGACGTTCCTCCCGCGGGCGGTCACCGCCGATCGCACCGAGACGGTCCGCCTGGTCGGCAAGCACTGCGAGTCGGGCGACGTCCTCGTGCCCGAGGCCAAGCTGCCGCCCGGCGTCGAGGTCGGCGACATCGTCGCCACCCCCGTGACCGGTGCGTACGGGCGCTCCATGGGCTCCAACTACAACCTGCTGCACCGGCCCGCCGTCGTGTTCGTGTCGGGCGGGGAGCACCGCCTGGTCATCCGGGCCGAGACCGACGACGACCTGCTGGCCACCGACGTCGGCTGAATCCGCGCATCCAGCCCCCATGGTCCCCGGAACGACTTCGGCGCCCGGTGTGGTCGGCCGGTAGCCTCCCGCCGTGACCGAGAACGTGGTGAAGGTGGGGGTGCTGGGCTGCGGCAACGTGGGCGCGGCCCTGGTGCAGCTGGTGGCGGACCGCGGGGACGAGATCGCGACGCGGACGGGCATCCGCCTCGAGGTGGCGAAGGTCGCGGTGCGCAGCCTCACCCGCAAGCGCCCGGTGCACCTGGCCGAGGAGATCCTCACCCGCGAGGCGGCCGACGTGGTCGCCGACCCCTCCGTCGACGTGATCGTCGAGGTCATCGGCGGCATCGAGCCGGCCCGCGAGCTGATCCTCGCGGCCCTCGCCGCCGGCAAGCCCGTGATCACCGCCAACAAGGAGCTGCTCGCCAACCACGGCGCCGAGCTCTTCGTCGCCGCGTCCGAGGCCGGCGTCGACCTGCTCTTCGAGGCGGCCGTCGCCGGCGGCATCCCGATCCTGCGCCCGCTGCGCGAGTCGCTGATCGGCGAGGACATCCGCCGCATCATGGGCATCGTCAACGGCACCACGAACTTCATCCTCACCCGCATGTCCGAGGAGGGCACGAGCTACGCCGAGGCGCTGAGCGAGGCCCAGCAGCTCGGCTACGCCGAGCGGGACCCCACCGCCGACGTCGAGGGCTTCGACGCCGGGGCCAAGGCGGCGATCCTCGCCTCCATCGCCTTCGGCGCCAAGGTCGTCGCCGGCGACGTGTACCACGAGGGGATCTCGAACATCACCGCCACCGACATCGCGTTCGCCACCCGGCTCGGCTACGTGATCAAGCTGCTCGCCGTCGCCGAGCTGGTCGAGGTGGCCGACGGGCCCGACGAGGTGGCCGTGCGCGTCCACCCGGCGATGGTCCCCGCCGCCCACCCGCTGGCGGGCGTGCGCGACTCCTTCAACGCCGTGTTCGTCGAGGGCGCCGCAGTCGGCGACCTCATGTTCTACGGCCGCGGCGCCGGCGGGAACCCCACCGGCTCTGCCGTGCTCGGCGACCTGGTCGACGCCGCCGTCAACCTCCGCAAGGGCACCCACGCCGACCTGCTCGCCCTCGGCAAGCGCCCGATCCGCCCGATCGACGAGCTGCAGTCGAGCTACTACGTCAACCTCGACGTGGTCGACCAACCCGGCGTGCTGCGGGCGGTCGCCGAGGTGTTCGAGCGCCACGCGGTGTCGATCCGCTCCCTCGAGCAGGAGGGCGTCGGCGACAACGCCCGGCTCATCTTCATCACCCACGAGGCCCGCGAGGCCGACGTCCAGGCCACCCTCGACGACCTGCGCGAGCTCGACGTGATCCACGAGATCACGTCGGTGCTGCGGGTCGTCGGCGGCGACGCTGAGGCCTGAGGAGGCACCGTGCAGTACGTCTCCACCCGTGGCGCGGCGCCCGTCCTCGAGTTCGGCGACGTGCTGCTCGCCGGCCTCGCGACCGACGGCGGGCTCTACGTGCCCGACACCTGGCCCACCCAGGACCAGCTCGGCTTCGACGCGAGCTACCTCGAGACGGCCGTCTCGGTGATGGCGCCCTATGTGGCGCCCACGCTCACCGCCGAGGAGCTCGGCGCCATGGTGCGCGACGCCTACGCCACCTTCAGCCACCCCGACATCTGCCCGGTGCGCCCGCTCGACGACGGGCTCTGGCTGCTCGAGCTGTTCTGGGGGCCCACGATCGCGTTCAAGGACGTCGCCCTGCAGCTCGTCGGGCGGCTGTTCGACCACGAGCTCACCCGCCGGGGGGAGCGGGCCACCATCGTCGTGGCCACCTCCGGCGACACCGGGTCGGCCGCCATCGAGGCGTGCCGCGGCCGGTCCAGCCTCGACATCGTGGTGCTGCACCCGGCCGGGCGCGTCTCGGACGTGCAGCGCAAGCAGATGACCACGGTCGACGAGCCCAACGTGCACAACGTCGCCGTGGAGGGCACCTTCGACGACTGCCAGGACCTGGTGAAGGCCATGTTCGCCGACGTCGCCTTCCGCGACGCCGTGAACCTGTCGGCGATGAACTCGATCAACTGGGCCCGGGTGATGGCCCAGGTCGTCTACTACGTCACCTCGGCCCGCACGGTCGGCGCCGGCGATCCCGTCGCCTTCTCGGTGCCCACCGGCAACTTCGGCAACGTGTTCGCCGGTTGGGTGGCCCGGCACACGGGCACGCCGATCAGCCAGCTCGTCGTCGGCTCCAACTCGAACGACATCCTCACCCGCTGGCTCGCCAGCGGCGTCATGGCGACCCGCGGCGTCCACCCCACGATCAGCCCGAGCATGGACATCCAGGTGTCGTCCAACGTCGAGCGCCTCCTGTTCGAGCTGTACGACCGCAACGCGTCCCTCCTCGCCGACCGCATGGCCGAGTTCCGGGCCGAGGGCACCGTCGCCACCGGCGACACCCGCCTGGCATCGGTCACCGAGGTGTTCGACGGCGCCGCCTTCGACGACGACGCCACCCGCGCCGAGATCCGCCGCACCTTCGAGGCCACCGGCGTCGTGCTCGATCCGCACTCGGCGGTCGGGGTCGCGGCGGCCCGCGCCGCCCGCCGCAGCGCGGACGTGCCCATGATCTGCCTGGCCACCGCCCACCCCGCCAAGTTCCCCGACGCGGTCGAGGCCGCGATCGGGCAGCGGCCCCCGCTCCCCGAGCACCTCGCCGACCTGTTCGATCGCACCGAGCGCTACGAGACCTTCCCCGGCGACCTCGCCACCCTCCAGGCCCACGTCCGCACCCTCACCGGGCACTGACCCGGGCCGTCGCCTCAGGCGGCGGGCGTGGTGGTGCCGGTGAAGGCCGACCACAGCGCGGCGTAGGCGCCGCCGCGCGCCAGGAGCTCGGCGTGGCTGCCCACCTCGACGACCCGCCCGTCGTCCACCACGGCCACGCGGTCGGCGTCGAGCGCGGTGGTGAGCCGGTGGGCGATGACGAGCGTCGTGCGGCCCCGCGAGGCGATGCCCATGGCGCGGGTGACCCGGGCCTCGGTGGCGAGGTCGAGGTTGGCGGTGGCCTCGTCGAGGAGGAGGATCGCGGGGTCGACCAGCGCGGCTCGGGCCAGGGCGAGGAGCTGGCGCTGGCCCGCCGACAGCGACCGGCCCTGCTCGGCGACCACGTGCAGGTAGCCGCCCGGCAGCGCGGCCACCACGGGGTGGGCGCCGACGGCGCGGGCGGCGGCCTCGACCTCGGCGTCGGTGGCCTCGGGCCGGCCGTAGGCGATGTTGTCGCGGATGGTGCCGGCGAAGAGGAACGGCTCCTGGGGGACTACGCCGAGCTGGCGCCGGTAGCCCGCCAGGTCGAGCGAGCGGAGGTCGTGGCCGTCGACGAGGATCTCGCCTGCGGTGACGTCGTAGTAGCGGGCGACGAGCTTCTCCAGGGTGGACTTGCCGGCGCCCGTCTCGCCGACGATGGCGATCGTCTCGCCCGGCTCGATCACCAGGTCGACGCCGTGGAGGACCTCCGTCGCCGTCGACGGGTAGGCGAAGCGCACGCCCCGGAACTCGATGCGGCCGCTCAGCGGGGGCGGGTCGATCGGATCGGCGGCCTCGGGCACCGACGTGGGCTCCCGGAGCAGCTCCTCGATGCGCGCCAGCGCGACACGCGCCTGCTGGTAGGTGTCGAACACCTGGGACAGCTGCTGGATCGGCCCGAAGAACAGGCCGAGGTAGAGCAGGAACGCGATGAGCTCGCCCGGGGTCAGCGATCCGCCGTGCACGAGCGCGGCGCCGCCCGCCAGCACGAGCGCCTCGGCCACGCCGGAGAGGAACTCGACGAAGGGGAAGTACAGGGCGACCAGCTTCTGGGCCCGCAGCCGGGCGCCGAGGTACTCGCGGGACCGGCGGGCGAAGCGTCGGGTGTTCTGGTCCTCGCGCACGTAGGCCTGGGCGACCCGCACGTCGCTCAGGCTCTCCTGGAAGTCCGCGTTGACGACCGCCACCTTGTCCCGCGCCTCGTCGTAGGCCGCGCTCGAGAGCCGGCGGAACCACCGGGTCGCCAGGGCGAGGGGCGGCACCACCGCGAACGCGATCAGGGCGAGCCGCCAGTTCATGACGGTGAGCGCGATGCCCACGCCCAACCCGGTGAGCAGGGCGACGACGGCGTTGACGAGGCCGGTCTGCAGGAGCTGGGTGAGCGCCTCGATGTCGGTGGTCATGCGGGTCATCACCCGCCCGCCCATCTCGCGGTCGTAGTAGTCGAGGCCTAGCCGCTGCAGGTGGGCGAACACCTTCACCCGCAGGGCCCACAGCGCCCGCTCGGCGGTGCGCCCGGTGACGAACGTCTCGCCGGTCATGACGCCCCAGTCGGCGAGCACCACGACGAGGTAGGCGAGGCTCGCCGCCCACAGGGCCGCCGTGTCCCGAGGGGTGACGCCGAGGTCGATCCCGCGCCGGATCAGCAGGGGGCCGGCGAGCGTCGCCGCGCCGTCGAGCACCACGAGGCCCAGCCCGGCGACGAGCTGGGTGCGCCAGGGCGCGATGAAGCGGCCGAACGAGAAGGCCGGGTCGGCGCGGCGGGCGATGGCGACGTCCTGGTCCGGGCGGTCATCCGCGGGGCGCAGCGCCTCGACCCGGGCCAGCAGCTCCGGCGTGGCGCTGAGCGCGCCGAGCATGCCCCCGCCCGGGCCTGGCCCGCCTCCCGACTCCCCGGGCTCGGGGAGTGCCGGA
>CAZUYW010000144.1:0-7663 GCA_964624775.1 uncultured Iamiaceae bacterium | reverse complement strand
GCTCGTCCACGCGCTCGTCGCCCGGACCGATGCGCCCTGGCTGCTGTTCTGGGAGGCCCTCCTCGCCCTGCCCGACGACGCCACGCTCGCGGCGCTCACCGCGGGGCGGGCCGATGCGTGGCACGCCGGCCTGGCCGAGGGTCTCGCGGGCCAGCCGGAGGAGCACGACTACATCCACCCCGTCTGGCCCCTCTCCCGCGATGCCGGGGCCGACGTGGAGGCCACCTCCTGGCGGCTCGGGCTGGGTTCGGCGTTGATCCGCACGGAGGCGCTGCGGACCCTCGGCTGCCTCGACCCCGCCTTCGAGTCCGTCACGGGTGCCGGGCTCGAGCTCGGCCGACGCTTCATCGAGCGCGGGGCGGTGGTGATCCACACCCCGCGGCTGGCCACCTCCGGTCGGCTGCCGGCCAGCCGGCTGAGCGATCATGACCGCTTCGCCTTCCTCCACCGCACGTTCCTGCCCAAGTGGGTGCGCTACGCCGCGATCCGTCGCATCGTCCGGCACGGCCGGCCCCGCCACACCTGGAAGGCCTTCCGGCGGTCGGGCCAGGCGGTCGCCCGCACGCCGCGTCCCGGAGCCGACGCCCTGCTGACCCGCCCCGAGGCGACGCTCCCGGAGGCGCCGAGCATCACGGTCGTGCTCCCCACGCTGGGGCGCTACGAGCTGCTCGACGGGGTCCTGGAAGGCCTGGCCAGCCAGACCGTGCCAGCCGCGCAGGTCGTCGTGGTCGACCAGAACGAGGACGCCGCACGGGCCGATGCGCCCTATGACCGCTGGCGGGACCGCCTCCCGCTCGAGGTCGTGTTCCAGGACGAGCGGGGCCAGTGGGTCTCGCGGAACGAGGCCGTGCGCCGCGCCTCCGGCGAGTGGCTCGCGTTCATCGACGACGACTCGGCGATCGGCCCCGACTTCCTCGAGCGCCACCTCGAGGGCCTGCTGCGCTACGACGCGGACCTCACCACGGGTGCGTCGCTCGCCGTCGTCGGTGCGCCCGTTCCCGAGAACTACGCGTTCTTCCGCGTCGCGGACCAGTGGGACTCGGGCAACGGGATGGCCCACCGATCGCTGTTCGAGCGGTTCGGCCTGTTCGACCAGCAGTTCGACCGCCAGCGTCGGGGCGACGCCGAGTTCGGCCTCCGGGTGCAGCTCGGCGGGGGTCTCGTCATCCACGTGCCGGGCGCGATCCGGACGCACCTGAAGGCCGAGACCGGCGGCCTGCGGACCTACGGGTCCTGGGACGGGTTCCGCTCCCGCGACCGGTCGGGTCCGCTGCCCCTGCCGTCCATGCGCTACTACACGATGCGGTACCACACCCCCCGTCAGGCTCGGGAGGACCTCCTCATCGGGGTGAGCCAGGCGATCGTCCCCTACGACCTCAAGCGCCGGGCGACCCCGGGCCAGTGGGCGGGCTTCGTCGCCTCGGAGCTGATCCACATCCCGTCCACCGTGCGCCGGATCAGGCTGTCGGGTCGGATCGCGCGCCGGATGATCGACGAGGGGCCGAAGATCCCGACGTTGGAGCCTCGGTGACCGCACCGCCGGACCGGCTCCGCCTCGCCGTCATCGGCGACACCCAGCACTACCGGGACGCCGAGGGGCGCCTGTGCGCGCTCGAGCCCGTCGTCGCCCAGCTCGACCGGTGGGCCGAGCTGTTCGAGGAGGTGGTGCTGTGCGCCCCGCTCGACCCCGGTCCGCCACCCGTCGGCTTCGGTCCCTACACCGCCCCGAACGTCACCATCGTGCCGCTGCCCCGAGGGGGCGGGAACCGGTTCCGGGCCAAGCTCGCGATGGCGCGCCTGGTGCCGGCGTGGTGGCTGACCAGCCGGCGCGTCGCCCGCAACGTGGACGCCGTGCACATCCGCTGCCCGTGCAACATCGGCCTCATCGCCCTGTTCTCGACGATCGGCGCGGTGCGGCACCGCTACGCGATGTACGCCGGGGTCTGGCGGGGCTACGCCGGCGAGCCGTTCTTCTTCGGCCTGCAGCGCCGGATCCTCGGCAGCCGGCTCTTCCGCGGACCCGTCTCGGTCTACGCCAGCCGGGACCCCCGCCGCCCCAACCTGGAACCGTTCTTCAGCCCCTCGTTCTCCCTCGAGGACTGGAGCGCCGCGGAGCCGGCGGCGGCCGCCACGATCGAACGGGTCGGGCGCGCGGACCGGTCTGGGCCGTGGCGGTGCGTGACGGTCGGCCGCCTCACGGTCAACAAGAACCAGCGGGCGGTGGTGGCGGGCTTGGGGCGAGCGGTCGCTCTGGGGGTCGACGCCGTGCTCGACGTGTACGGCGACGGCCCGTGCCGGCCCGAGCTGGAGGCGCTCGCCCGCGAGCTCGGCATCGAGGACCGCGTCACCTTCCACGGCTCGGTGTCCCACGGGACGATCATGGCGGCCTTCGAGGCCGCCGACCTCCAGCTGCTGGCCACCCGCCAGGAGGGCTTCGGCAAGGTGCTCCTCGAGGGCATGGTGTCGGCCACGGTGCCCGTGTTCTCCGAGAGCCCGGTCGCCGGCGAGATCTCCGGCGATGGCACCCGGGGCCTGGTGTTCGACGCCGACGACGTCGAGGCGCTCGGGCGCCACATCGCGTCGCTGGCCGAGGACGGCGAGCGCTGGGCCGCCATGGCCTCGGGGGCCCGCGCCTACGCACGGGAGATGACCCTCGACCGGTTCGCGGCACGGGTGCGCGAGGTCCTCGAACGCCAGTGGGGGGTCCGGCTGCCCGACCCCGGAGCTCCCGCATGAGCGGGCCGCTCGCCGGGGCGTCGTTCGCCTTCGTCACGCAGTACTACCCGCCGGAGGTGGGGGCCGCGCAGGTGCGGCTGGGTGCGGTGACCCGCGAGCTGCACCGGCGCGGTCACCCGGTGAAGGTGCTCGCCGCCATCCCCAACTACCCGACGGGCCGCTTCCTGCCCGGATGGTCGCGGCGGCCGGTCCAGACGCGCGACGAGGACGGCATCTCGGTGACCCGGGTGTGGCTGTGGCCCGCCATGGGATCGGGGATCGCCCGGATGGCGAACTACGCCTCCTTCGGGCTGATGTCGATCATCGGGCTGCTCCGGGTGGGGCCGGCCGACTGGACCGTCGTCGAGTACCCGACCCTCTTCGGAGCCCTGCCCGCCGTGGCGTGGTGCCGCCTGCGCCGACGTCGGGTCGTGGTCAACGTGGCCGATCTCTGGGTCGATGCCCTGGTCGCGGTCGGTGCCCTGTCCGACGGCACGGTGGTGCGGATCCTGCGGCGGCTCGAGCGGTGGCTGCTGACCTCCGCGGACGCCGTCGATGCGGTCACCGAAGGCGTGCGCGAGGCGCTCATCGACAAGGGCGTGGACCCGAGCCGGCTGTGCTGGCTGCCCAACGGCGTCGACACCGACCGGTTCGCCCCCGGCCCCCCGGACCCGGCCGACGTGGCCGCGGTCGGGCTCCGCGAGGGCGAGCAGCTGCTGCTCTACGCGGGCACGCAGGGCTACGTGCACGGTCTCGAGGTGGTGCTCGACGCGGCCGAGCAGCTCCGTGAGGCGCCGATCCGGATCCTGCTCGTGGGTGGCGGCTCGGAGCGGCCGACGCTCGAGGCGGAGGCGCGCCGGCGAGGCCTCGAGCGGGTGGCCTTCTGGGATCCCGTGCCACCCGAGCGCGTCGCCGACCTCCTCCGCGTCGCGTCGATCGGGCTGGCCTGCACCCGCGCCGGAGACCTCTACCGCTCGATCCGCTCTGCGAAGATGCTCCCGGTGATGTCCGCGGCTCGGCCGGTCCTGTACTCGGGTGACGATGAGGGTGCTCGCTTCGTGGCCGACGCCGGTGCCGGGCTCGCGCTGCCGGCCGGCGACGCCGACGCCCTCGCCGCCGCGGTCGCCGAGCTCGTCGCCGATCCGGAGCGAGCGATCGAGATGGGCCGGCGCGGCCGGGACCACGTGATCGCCACGAGCAGCTGGCGGGCCGTGGTCGGTCGGTGGCTGAGCGACCTGGAGGTCGTGGCCGAGCAGGGTCGGCCGTGACGCTCCCGAACATCGTGCTGGGCTTCGTCGGCATCCACGCCGGGCGCCGCACCGACCAGCCGGTGAGCCAGAACGAGACGCTGGCCCGCCTCTTCGAGCGCAGCGGGTACGTGGTCCGGCGCACCTCGGCGGTCCGACGGCCGTCGCTGCGCACGCTGCACCACGTCTGGTCGCTCCTCACGTGGCCTGATGTGGATCTCGTGGTGATCGCGGTCTTCTCGGGACAGTCCTTCGCCATCGCCGACTACGCCAGCCTCCTGGCCGCCCACGTGCGCCGCAAGAAGATCGTCTTCTTCCTCCACGGCGGCAACCTGCCCGTGTTCGCCCCCGCCCACGAGCGCTGGGTCCGTCGGGTGATGCGGCGGGCCGACCGCATCTTCGCCCCCTCCCGGTTCCTCGCCGAGACCTTCGAGGCGTGGGGCTTCTCGGTGCCGATCATCCCGAACGTGCTGGCCATCGACAACTACGACCTCCACGTGCGCGACGCGGCGAGGCCCAACATCTTGTGGATGCGCACGTTCCACCCGCACTACGCCCCGGTGATGGCGGTCGAGGTCCTGGCCAAGGTCCGTGCGGTCCACCCCGACGCCACCATGACCATGGGCGGCGCCGATCAGGGATCGCTCGACGAGACCCGGGAGGCGATCGCCCGGCTCGGCCTCGACGACGCCGTGACCCTCGCCGGCTACCTCGATCCCGAGGGGAAGCGGGCTGCCTTCGCCGAGGCCGACATCTTCTTGAACACGAACATCGTGGACAACATGCCGGTGAGCGTGCTCGAGGCGGGGGCGTCGGGGCTGGTGCCGGTCGCCACGTCGGTGGGCGGGATCCCCGATCTGCTCACCGACGGCGTCGACTCGTTGCTGGTGCCCTCCGGCGATGTCGACGCCATGGCGGCGGCGGTGATCCGGATCCTCGACGAGCCCGAGACCTACCGGGGGCTCGCGGCCGGTGCTCGTCGCATGGCCGAGCAGTCGGCCTGGCCGGCGGTGCGGGCCCGATGGGTCGAGCAGTTCAAGGAGCTCTACCCGGGGGAGGACTTCGAGTGACCCCGACCGACATCGCCCTGCGCGATCTGAGCACCGAGGACCTGCCCGGCATGGCCGTCCTCCACGCCCACGCGTTTCCCGCCTCGGTCCTCACCGAGTTCGGACCGGAGTGCCTGCGCCGCTACTACGACTGGCAGATCAACGGCCCCCACGAGGTGGAGGCCTTCGGCGCCTTCGACGGCGACACCATGCTCGGCATGGTGGTCGGCGGCCGGTTCCGCGGCTCCACGATCGGCTTCGTCAAGCGCAACGCCCTGTTCCTCACGGGCCGGGTGCTGCGCCACCCCCGGATCGCGCTGCGCGGCCGCGGCCGCAGCGCCCTGCGCACGGGCACCAAGCTGCTCGTCCGGCGGTCGGCACCGGCCCCGGCGTCGGAGGCGCCCGAGCAGGTCCCGCGCCGGTCCTTCGGGGTGCTCGCCATCGCGGTCTCGCCCGCGGCGCGGCGGCGGGGTGTCGGCCGGCTGCTCCTCGACGAGGCCGAGCGGCGAGCACGGCACCTCGAGCTCGACCGTATGCACCTGAGCGTCGACCCCGAGAACGAAGGGGCCGTCGCCTTCTACCTCGATCTCGGCTGGCAGCGCCTCGACCCCGCAACCGATCCGCCGGGCACCTGGCGCCTGTGGCGGGAGGTGGCGCCGTGAACCTGGCCGACCTGTACGGGCGGGCGCCGGTGCCGCTCCAGCACGTGTTCGCCACCGGCTACGGCGCCAAGGAGTGGGCCCGGCGCTACCGCGGCGAGTTCCGGCGCCTCGTGCACGAGCTCGAGGCGCGCCAGTGGGCCACGCCCGAGGCGCTGGCCGCGGATCAGGCGGAGCGCCTGCGGGCCCAGCTGCGCTGGTGCGCCACGGAGATCCCGCACTACCGGGACCTGTTCACGGACCTCGGCTTCCGACCCGACGACGTCGCCTCACCGACCGACCTCGCCGCGCTGCCCATCCTCGAGAAGGAGACGGTGCGCGCCGATCCGGACCGCTTCCTGCCCGACCGCACCGAGCTCAAGCTCGTCCCCCAGACCACGGGCGGCACCACCGGCACGCCGCTGCGCTACTGGGCCACCGTCGAGGCCGTCCGCTGGAACTACGCCACCTACGAGGCGCGGTCCCGGCGCTGGGCGGGGGTGCGCTTCGGTGATCGCATGGCCTCGCTGCACGGGCAGCCGATCGTGCCGGCCAGCGTGCAGGAGCCCCCGTTCTGGCGGCGGAACCTCGCCTTCAACCAGCTGTACCTGTCCGTGTACCACCTCAACCACGCGACGCTGCCGAGCTACCTCGACGCGCTCGAGTCCTTCGCTCCCCGCGTGGTGGTCGGGTACATGTCGGCCGTGCACCGGCTGGCCACCCACATCCTGGAGACGAACGGCCAGGGTCGGGTGAACCCGTCGGCGGTGATGGTCAGCTCCGAGACGCTCACGCCCGCCGCCCGGGCCGACATCGAGTCGGCCTTCGGGTGCCGCGTGTTCAACGGGTACAGCCTCGGCGAGCTCGTGGCCTACGTGTCGGAGTGTCCCCACGGCTCGATGCACGTGAGCACCGAGTACGGCGCGCTCGAGCTGGTGCCCACCGACGTGGGCAGCGAGATCGTCGCCACCGGTCTGATCAACCGGGCCATGCCGCTCATCCGCTACCGCACCAGCGACCTCGCCACCGCGGCCGACGAGCCGTGCCCGTGCGGTCGCGGCCTGCCGGTGTTCGCCTCGCTCCAGGGCCGGGCCGATGACGTCGTGCACACGCCTGAGGGAGCGATCGTCGGGCCGGCGCCCATGAGCCTCGCGTTCCAGCGGGTGCCCCACCTGCGGCGCGCCCAGGTGAACCAGGCCGACCCGAGCGCGATCCACGTGCTGCTCGAACCCGGTGACGGCTTCACCGACGACGACCAGGCCTTCCTCGACGTCGAGCTCCGCAAGCGCCTCGGCACCTCGCTGCGCATCGACTACGAGCGTGTCGACGCCATCCCGCGCACCTCGGGCGGCAAGGAGCGGCTGATCGTGTCGACCGTGGGACGCTCGAACCTCGCCTGATCGTCCCCGCCGGTCACCGGAGCGTCGCGCCGCCGACCAGCTCGACCAGGCGATCGAGCGCTGCGAGACGCTCGGCGCGTTCGGCCCCTCGTCGACTGGTCTGCAGGGCCGCCAGGTCATCCCGCGGGCCCTCCACGCACCGGATCTGCACGGCGGCGACGAGGGCCTCGACGGCGAGCACGCCGGCGATCGCCGTGGGGCCTCCCGCGGCGTGAGCAGCTTCCTCCAGGTCCTGGGCGAGGGCATCGTCCAGGGTGAAGACCGGCACCCCTGCGTAGGCGGCGCCGATGAGGACGTCGCCGCCCTCCGGGCCGTACCCCGTGCGCACGACCGCGAGGAGCGAACGCCCCGCCAGCGCCGCGTGGTCGACGAGCTGCACCCGTTCCGCGAGGCCGACGCTGACCAGGTCGTGCCGGGCGAGCCAACGGTCTTCGGGGGTGGTGACTAGCCAGGTGATCGCGAGGTCGTCGTCGAGCGAGGCCAACGCCGTCGCCACCTCGATCGTGTGGTTCACCGCCTCCCAGGACCCGGGAGTGGGGTGGAGCAGGACGGGCCAGCTCTCGGGAGGGCCGGGGTCGACCGGCGGGGCGATGGCGGGGCCCAGCGCCCCGATG
>CAZUYW010000143.1:6400-7751 GCA_964624775.1 uncultured Iamiaceae bacterium | reverse complement strand
CGACGATGCGGTCGGCGAGGGCCATGAGCTCGTCGATGTCCTCGGACACCATGAGGACGCCGGCGCCCGCGGCCCGCCGGTCGAGCAGGAGCTGCTGGGTGGCCCGCACCGAGGCGATGTCGAGGCCACGGCTCGGGTAGGCGACGACGACGAGCTTGGGGTCGTCGACGAGGAACGTGCGGGTCAGCACGACCCGCTGGATGTTGCCGCCCGAGAGCGTGGCGACCTTGCGGCCGAGCGGGGCGAGCGACAGGCGCTCCGCGATGTCCGAGGCGGCGACGACGTCGCGCACCGCCTTCCAGTCGACGCGGGGACCGCTGGTCGGCAGCGGCCGCCCGTTGAGGGCCAGGTGCTCGAGGATGACGAGGCCGCCGACGACGGCGTCGTTCACCGGGTCCTCGGGCACGATCACCGCCCCGGCGTCGAGGGCCTTCTTGGGCCGCCCGCCCCGGCCGAGGTCGGTGCCGGCGACGTGGATCTCGCCGTGCTCGAGAGGCAGCACGCCGAGCACGGCGTCGAGCAGTTCGCGCTGGCCGTTGCCCGACACGCCCGCGATGCCCACGAGCTCGCCGGGCTGGACGAGGAAGGTGACGTCGTGGAGCCGGGTGTGCCCGTCGACGCCCTTCACGGTCACGCCCGACACGGCGAGGGCGGGGTCGCCGATGCGGGGCGCGGTGCGCCCGACCGGCAGCGGGGGTGGGACGCTGCCGACCATGGTCTCGATCAGCTCCTCGTCGGTCAGGGTCCGCGGATCGCCGCCGGCCAGCACCATCGACCCGCCCCGCAGCACCGTGGCCCGGTCGGCGACGGCGCGGGTCTCGGCGAGCTTGTGGGTGATGAGGGCGATGCCGAGCCCGTCGCCCTGGAGGCGGCGGATCACGTCGAGGAGGGCGTCGACCTCTTGGGGCGCCAGGGCGCTGGTGGGCTCGTCGAGGATCACGACCCGGGCGTCCATGAGCAGGACCCGCAGGATCTCGACGAGCTGGCGTTCGGCGATCGACAGGTCGCGCACGATCGCGTCGGGGTCGACGGCGAGGCCGTAGCGCTCCGCCCCCTCGGCGACCCGGTCCCTCGCCACCCGACGGCGGTAGCGCCCGGTGCCGCAGGCGAGCTCGACGTTCTCGGCGACGCTCAGCGCCGGCACGAGCCGCAGGTCCTGGAACACCATGCCGATGCCGGCGGCCCGCGACGCTGCCGGGGAGCCCAGCTCGATCGGCGTGCCGTCGACCAGGACCTGACCCTCCTGGGGCGTGTTCACCCCGTAGAGGACCTTCATCAGGGTGCTCTTCCCGGCGCCGTTCTCGCCGAGCAGCGCGTGGACCTCCCCGGCGAACAGCGAGAAGTCGACCGC
>CAZUYW010000143.1:0-6300 GCA_964624775.1 uncultured Iamiaceae bacterium | reverse complement strand
TCGATGGTGAGCTCCACCCGGCCGGCGGTGAGGAAGTCCTGCATCCGCACGATCCGGATCCGCTCGTTGACCTTGTGGAGCTGATCGACCAGCGCCCGGTTGCCCGCCGCCGCGGCCAGCCGCTCGTGGAAGTCCTCGTCGACCAGGACGAAGTCGCCATCGACCGCGTCGTCTGATGCCGGCGCCTCGAGGTCCAACCAGTCCGCCCGCAGCAGGCGCACCTGGACCTCGTCGTGGGCGGGAACCCCGTCGACCGTGCGCCGCAGCGCACACCGCTCCAGCGCGAAGCGGATCTCGTACAGCTCCCGGATCAGGTGCAGGTCGATCAGCGTCGGCCCGAACCCGCCATCGGCCAGCCGCTCCACCAGGCCCTCGGCGTGCAGCCGGGACAGCGCCTCGCGCACCGGGGTCCGTGACACCCCAAGCTGGGCGGCGAGGCGTTCCTCGCCGAGGCGGGCCCCGGGCGCGTACTCCCCGCGCAGGAGCCGGTGCTTCAGGTCCTGGTAGGCCAGGTCCCGGCGGCTGCTTCCTGTATCCGACGCTGTATACACGCAGGTCAACGTACGGATGGGCGAATTCAGGGCCGTGTCGTCGATGTGAGCACCGAGCGTCGGTCACCTGGCTCCCGACTGACTTTTCCCACCGGTTCCTGTCAGGCGCATCGATGCCCTCCACGGCGTCACGGTCCATCACGGTGCCCGCCGCACCGCGGCGCGGTGGGCGCGCACGGCGGGCCAGGACCCGAGGTCGGCGCGCCCCCGTAGCCTTGGCGCCATGTCCGATCCCGTGCTCCAGACCATCCCGCTCGGCTTCCAGTGGCAGACGGTGGACCCGTTCCTCTTCTGCGTCCACCACCTCGACCGCTACCCCGCCGGCGACGGCACCATGGGCCCGGCCGCGTCGCTCGAGGGCCGCGATCTCGGCCAGGACTTCGCCCAGGTCGACGGCTGGAACATGTACCACGGACGCCACGTGCCGGGCTTCCCCGGACACCCTCACCGCGGGTTCGAGACCGTGACGTTCGTGCGCCGGGGCCTCATCGACCACGCCGACTCGCTCGGCGCTGCGGCCCGCTTCGGCCGCGGCGATGTGCAGTGGGTGACGGCGGGGGCCGGCATCGTGCACAGCGAGATGTTCCCGCTGCTCGACACCGAGGGGCCCAACACCTTGGAGCTCTTCCAGATCTGGCTGAACCTCCCGGCGAGCCACAAGATGGTCGACCCCTACTTCACGATGCTCTGGGATGGCGACATCCCCCGCCTCGCCACGACCGACGATGCCGGACGCTCGGTGGAGGTGACCGTGGTCGCCGGGCGGCTCGGGGACCTCACCCCGCCGCCCCCTCCCCCGGACTCCTGGGCCTCCCAGCCCGACGCCGACGTGGCCATCTGGCACCTCGCCCTCGATGCCGGGGCCATCTGGACCATGCCGGCGTCGGCCGGGGCCGACACGATCCGCACCCTCTACCTCTTCGAGGGGTCCTCCCTCGATGTCGGCGGGCACGCGCTCGAGGCCAAGACCGGCGCCGTGGTGCGCGGCGCCCAGGAGATCGCCCTGACCGCCGGCCCCGTCCCGGTGTCGGTGCTCGTCCTCCAGGGCCGGCCCATCGGCGAACCGGTGGCCCAGTACGGCCCGTTCGTGATGAACAACCGGGCAGAGATCCAGCAGGCGTTCGAGGACTACCAACGGACCCAGTTCGGCGGCTGGCCCTGGCCCGCGGAGGACCCGGTGCACGGCGGCCCCGAACAAGGACGCTTCGCCCGCCACGCCGACGGCCGTGTCGACGAGGTGGCGCATGCCGCCGAGCGCTGATCCCACGGTCAACATCGCGCCACCTCCGGCCGTCGACCGCTCCCACCACCGGGCGGCGCGACCGACGAACCAGATGACGCACGAGCGGGCGGCAGGAACCGACGGGGCCCGGCGCCGGGCTCGAGGTGCCAGCCGTGGTGAGTCTTGCGCCGATGGCACTCCGGGCAGAGCGGATCCTGGTTGTCGAGCTTGGTCTCCTCGTGCAGCACCCACGGGACCCGATGGTCGATCTGGATGGCCACGGTGCGGTTGCAGGCGATGTTGTGGCAGCGCAGCCGGGTGGCCTCGACCGCCGTGCGTTGGTGGGCGCTCAGCCCCCGGCCGAGATGCGCGACCCGGACCACATCACGCCCCTTGGTGATCGCCGCGGCGATGAAGGCGTCCTGCATCAGGTCGACCGCTGCGTCGACCGGGATGGGGCCGAGGCCGGGGATCTCGCAGGTCTCCCCGGCGATCGTGTGCCCCCGGGTGAGCGCGGCGTGATCGATCAGCACGATCACCTTCGAGTTGTTGCCCCGAGGCAGGGCCGCGAGCGCCTGGCGCAGCGGCGGCTCACCCGAACCGCTGACGCCTGCCGCGCCCGGCTTGCCCACCGCGCCCCGGGCCAGCAGATCGAGCATGGCCATGAAGGCGTCGTAGGTGCGGTTCTCGTAGGTGGGCCGCTCGCCGGACGCTCGGGCGGTGCGGAACGCCTGCTCCTCGAAGGGCCGCAGGAGCGCCACCAGCCGCGCACCATCCTCGGCGGGCCCGCGCAGCGACAGGCAGAACGCGCCATCGGCATCGGTGTGCGTCCGCACGCTGCGCTCGCGCCGAACGCGGGCCCGACGCGCCGCCCAGTCGGTGGCGGCAGCCTTGCGCCGGGCCGCCTCATCGCGCAGGGCGCGATGCGTGTTCCGCTGGGCGGCACCCAGCAGGTCGCCTTCGGCCCCGGGATCGGCGGCGGCACCGTCGGTCACCGCCTCGGCCTGGGTCGGCGACAGGCGCCCCTCCTCCATCGCCCGACGGGTCCGGGGCAGGCGGCGCGCCCGACGGGCCGTGCCGAGCTGGGCGCGCGCCGCTGCGACCGATGACCCGGACTGCTTGCCGAGCCAGTCCGCCGGTGAGGCATGGCCCTCCCCCTTCCACGCATCGGACTCGGCCACCCGCAGGGCGCAGAACATCCGGGTAGCCGCGATCACCTTCTCGATGCAGGCCAGCTCGCGCACCCAGCCGGCCGCCTGCTCGCCGCCCAGCGCCTCGGGATCGACGGCGCCGAGCACCCGGATCACCTGCGCCCGAAGCTCGACCGCCTCGGCCGGGGCCGGAACGGGAACACGGGGATCGGTGCTGGGTGGAGCTGCGGAGACCGCCATGGATCCACCGTAGATCGAACACACGTTCGATGCAACACATCCACGGAAGATGTCCGGAATGTCACGTCAGCACACCGAGAGCTCCGCGCCACCTCCCCCTTCGCTGTCACCGCCCCTGCGTACAGTCCGAGCATGCGCATCCTGCACACCTCCGACTGGCACCTCGGCCGCTCCTTCGGCCCGATGTCGCTCGGCGCGGATCAGGAAGCGTTCACCGACTGGTTCGTCGACCTCGCCCGCGACCAGCAGGCCGACCTCGTGGTCATCGCCGGGGACCTGTATGACCGCGCCATCGCTCCCACCGAGGCGATCGCCTTGTTCCGCGACACCGTCCGCCGCCTCCTCGACCTGGGCGTCATCGTCGCCGCGATCACGGGCAACCACGACGGTGCCGGCCGCGTCGCGCCCTACGACGACCTCCTCGACCGCAGCGGCCTCTACCTCCGCGGTGGCTACCACGGCATCGGCAGCGTGATCCGCCACGAGTTCGCGGACGGGCCGCTCGACCTCGTCCTCCTCCCGTTCCTCGATCCCCAGGCGGCCCCGGACACCCACGGCCACGGGGACGCGCCAGGTGAGGACGCGGCCGCCGATGCGCTCGCCCGCCGGCGGGCCCGCACCCACGAGTCGGTGCTGCGCGCCGCCGTCGACCTGGTGGCGGGCGCCCTGCGCGCACCCCGTTCCCTCGCCGTCGCCCACGCCTTCGTCACCGGCGGCGCAACGAGCGAGTCCGAGCGCCAGCTGGTGGTGGGTGGCACGGGGGAGGTGCCCGTCGAGCTGCTCGCGCCGTTCTCCTATGCCGCGCTCGGGCACCTCCATCGCCCCCAGGCCGTCGGCGCCGACACCATCCGGTACTCGGGCACCCCGCTCGCCTACTCCTTCTCCGAGGAGCACGAGAAGTCCGTGGCCGCGGTCGACCTCACCCCCGACGGCCAGGCCACCGTCGAGCTCGTGCCGATCGGCGTCGGGCGTCGGGTCCGCACGCTCACCGGCGAGATGGCGGACCTGCTCGACCCGAACCGCCACCCCGACGCGGCCGACTGCTTCGTCCGCGCCATCGTCACCGACCGCGACACCGTGCTCGACGCCAAGGTGCGCCTCGCCGAGCGGTACCCGCACATCGTCGAGGTGAAGCTGGCACCGCTGCGCGACGGCGAGGCCGCCGCCGACGCACCGGCCACCATCGCCACCATGACCCCCATCGAGGCGACCCGGGCGTTCTGGGAGGCCGCCGAAGGTGCGCCCCCCGACGACGAGATCGACGCTGTGCTGCGCGACGCGCTCACCACCGCCGAGGGAGGCGAGCCGTGAGGCCCCTGCTCCTGCGCATGCAGGCGTTCGGCTCCTTCCCGGGCCCCGTCGAGGTCGACTTCGACGCGCTCGCACCCCGCGGCCTGTTCGTGGTGAGCGGCCCCACCGGCGCCGGGAAGACCACCATCTTCGACGCCATGTGCTGGGCCCTCTTCGGGGAGATGCCGCTCAAGGAGGCGGGGGGCGTGCGCTCCGATCACGCCGAGGCCACCGTCGAGACCTTCGTCGAGCTGACCTTCGAGGTCGACGGCGACACCTACGTCGTGCACCGCACGCCCACCCAGCTGCGTCCGGCCCGCCGCGGCGGCGGCCTGGTCGAGGAGGCGGGAGCCGCCACCCTGGTGCGGGTCGACGCGGCTGGCACCGAGGCCATCGCCACCAAGCTCAAGGCGGTCAACGACCACTGCAAGGAGCTGGTCGGCCTCGACGCCGAGCAGTTCCAGCGCGTCGTGCTGCTCCCGCAGGGCGAGTGCGCCCGCTTCCTGCTCGCCGGCTCCAAGGAGCGCGAGACCCTCCTCGGCGCCCTCTTCGGTGGCGCCGTGTTCGACCGCGTGGTCGACGAGCTGCGCCGCCGCGACGCGCAGCTCCAGGGCGAGGTGGGCGACGCCGACCGCGCCATCGCCGAACGGGCCGAGCGCGCTCGTGGCCACCTGCGCCGGGTGCACGCCGTGCTCGACCTCCCGGTGCCGCCGTCGCTCGCCGCCGATCCGGACCGTGACGACGACGTCGAGCCCGCCGCCCGGGACGAGATCGGTGCGCGCCGCGATGCGGTGGCCCCAGGGGTCGACGCGCTCCAGGCCGAGGCCGCCGAGCTCGCCACCCGAGCCGACGAGGCCGCGGCGCGGCACGCCCAGGCGCAGCAGGACCACGAGCTGCTGGCACGGGTCGCCGCCCTGCGCTCGACGCTCGCCGAGCTCGACGACGCCACCCCCGCGATCGAGGCGGCCGGCGCCGCGGCCGACCGCTCCCACCTCGCCCGCCCGGTCGCCACCGCCTCCGACGCGCACCGGGAGGCCGTGCAGCGCCGGGAGGCTGCTCGGGCCGCTCGCGACGCGCGTGCCGCTGCGGCCACGGCCGCGGCGACGGCGCTCGGGATCATCATCGACACCAGCTCGGCCACCACGATCAGCGTCACCGCTCGGGAGCAGGAGACCGAACAGCAGGCGCTCGCCGCCCGGCTCGAGGCCGTCGCCACCGCCGAGGGCGCGGACGCCGAGGCGCGGCAGGCGGTCGAGGCGGTCGACGCGGCCATCGAGCGGGACACAGCCGAGATGGCGGCCGCCTCGTCCAGCCTCGCCGCACTCGACGAGCTCCTGCCGCAGCTGGCCGAGCAGGCCATCGACCCGAGCACGCTCGAGGCGTCGATCACGGCCGCCGAGGCCGCCGTCGCCGCTCGTCGCCAGCTCGAGGCGGCCTCGGCCAGGCTCGTCATCCTCGCCGAGGCCGAGGCCGACGCTGCCGCCGATCACGCCCGGGTCCTGGCCCGGTTCGTCGCCACCCAGGCCCCGCGGCTCGCGGCCGACCTCGCCGACGGCGAGCCGTGTCCCGTCTGCGGCTCCCCCGACCACCCCAGCCCCGCCCGCGCACCCGACGGACCGCCGGTCGACTTCGCCGAGGTCGAGGCGGCGTCGACTCACAAGGACGCCGTCGCCACGCAGGCCAAGGAGGCCGAGCACGAGGTCACCGCGCTGCGCACCACGCTCGGAGCCGACGTCGACACCGGTCTCGAGGAGCTCGCCGCACGCGTCGACGCAGCACGTGCGGCCCTGGCCGACGCCCGCCGCGCCCACGAGGACCTTGCGGCCCGCACCGCCGAGCGCGAGGC
>CAZUYW010000142.1:0-7822 GCA_964624775.1 uncultured Iamiaceae bacterium | reverse complement strand
CCTCGGGGCGATGCTCGTCCGGGTGCTGATCGTGATCCCGCTGGGCACGGTGCTCGCCGAGGAGCTGGTCTTCCGCGGCTCGCTCCACGGCCTCCTGACCCGTGCCTGGGGGCCGACGCCGGCGCTCGTGTTGGGCGCGGTCCTGTTCGGCCTGTGGCACGTGGTCCCGGCGTGGCGGGCCGCGGACGGCTCGGCCCCGCTCGCGGCCGCCGGCACGTTCGTGGCGACCGCGCTGGCAGGCCTCGCGTTCGTCTGGCTCCGACAGCGATCGGGCAGCGTGCTCGCGCCGATGCTGGCGCACCTCGCCACCAACAGCGTCGTGTTCGCCGTCGCCTGGACCGTCAGCCGCTGACCGAGCTCTGTCGGCCGGTGGCGGCGCGGTTCAGCGGTCGCGGGCCTCGGCCAGCACCCGCTTGAAGATGAGGAGCGGGAGCAGCAGGCGAGCGCCGAGGGCGACCAGCCAGACGATCACGGTGGCCATGATCCACGTGAGCCCGCCCGAGATCTGCAGGCCGTCGGTGAAGATGACGGTGACGATGAGGGCGACGAGGGTGGCGATGAGGGCGGTGCTGCCGAGCAGGGCCTGGTTGCGGCGCATGGCGCTCTGGCGGATGAGCGGCTCCACCAGCAGGCCGGTGCCGGTGAACACCACGACCGCGACCACGAACCCGAGACCGTTCAGCGTCATCTTGTCGAGCACGATCGCCCCGACGATGAGGGCGATCGAGTTGGCGATCAGGCCGACGACGGCGGCAGCCAGGGTGCGCATCATGGCCGCACGCTACTGCTGGCCCCGCGATCGTGCCCGGATGGTCCGTTTCACCGGGATTTCTCGTCGGTGCGAACTGGGCCGGATGGCCTATCGTCCCTGGTCATGAACGTGGCCGGAGCGCCATGCGTCGGGGATGTGAAAATTCTGCAAAAAAGTGCTTGCAGAAGGCAGCAGCGACCGATACGGTCGGTTGCACCGCCGAACACCACTGATCATCCCCCTGGGTGGAACGGCATGTGAACCTGGTCACGATCCTGGACATCGTGACACCCGTCGTGTCTGGAGGCACCCCAGTGGCCCTGAGCTCCGCGCATCTGCTGTCGCTCACCATCGAATCCGACGAGTGGCGACGCACCGCCGCCTGTCGGGACACCGACCCGGATCTGTTCTTCCCCGTGGGCACCACCGGCCCCGCCATCGAGCAGATCGAGAACGCCAAGGCCGTCTGTCGGCAGTGCGAGTCGCAGGCCGACTGCCTCGAGTTCGCCATCGCCACCAACCAGGACTCCGGCATCTGGGGCGGCACCTCCGAGGAGGAGCGCCGCAAGCTGCGCAAGCAGTACGCCGCCCGTCAGCGCCGCACCGCCTGACCCCCGCCTCCGGGCCACCAAGCTCTGCTCCGATGCCGGCCTCGAGGCCGGCATCGTCGCGTCCGGGGCCAGCTCAGCTGGCGATCGGGGCGATCGGGATCCGCAGCTCGATGATCGTGCCCGGTCCCCCGTCGACCGGCGGGTAGAGGTCGATCGTCCCCCCGAGGTCCGAGGTCACCAGTGCCCGCACGATCGACAGGCCCAGCCCCTTGGCGTGCTCGATCGAGAACCCGTCGGGCACGCCCACGCCGTTGTCGCGCACGCGGATCACCACATCGCCGCCTTCGGTGGCCAGATCGAGGTGGACCTCGTCGGGGCGATCCCTGGGCTCGTCGGGCGGGAACGCGTGGTCCGCCGCGTTCTGGAGCAGCTCGGCGAGCACCACCGCCATGGGCGTGGCCACCACCGCGGGCAGGACGCCGGCCTCGCCGGTGACCTCGAAGTCGATCCGACGATGGGGCGACGACACCGTCTCGGCGACCATCTGCACCAGGGGTCGCAGGATCTCGGTGAAGGCGACGTCCTCTCCCGCCTCGCGCGACAGCGTCTCGTGCACCAGCGCGATCGACTGGATGCGGCGCACCGACTCGGCGATGGCGCTCTTGGCCTCGTCGGACCCCGAACGCCTCGCCTGGAGCTGGAGCAGCGACGAGATCGTCTGGAGGTTGTTCTTCACCCGGTGGTGGATCTCGCGGATCGTGGCGTCCTTGGACAGCAGCAGGCGGTCCCGGCGACGGACCTCGGTCACGTCGCGGAACAGCACCACCGCACCCGACACCCCCTGCGAGTCGAGCATCGGGATGCAGCGGTGGAGGATGATCACCAGCCCGCGCTCCACCTCCTGGGTCACCGGCTTGGCGAGGGTGAACGCCTCGCGGATCGGGGTGTCGTCGAGGCCGAGCTCCCCGAGGCGCATGCCCGCGGTGCTGGCGTGCACGCCCATGCGGTGCAGGGCGGACACCGCGTTGGGCGAGGCGTACTCCACGCACATCGAACGATCGAGCACCACCACGCCGTCGCCGACCCGGGGGTTCTCCTTCGACCCCGAGTCGTCACCGGCGAACGGGAAGGTGCCGGCCGCGATCATGCGGGCGAAGCGGTTGAAGATGTCGACGTAGGTGCGCTCGAGCTCGCCGGGCGAGCGCCCGACCGACGGCGTCGACTCCCGGGACAGCACGGCGATCGTGCGGCCCTCGTGGCGCACCGGGATGCACAGCACCCGCACCCGCTCGCGGACCGCGGCCACGGTGATCTCGCCCTCGATGATCTCCTCGAGCCGCATCGACCGCGCCACGAGCGGCCGTTCCTCCTCGGCGACCTGGTCGCCGATCAGATCGTGGCGGTACACGGTCTGGGTCGTCGAGGGCCGGACGTGGCCGGCCACGAGGAACTCCGCCTCACCCTCCGCGGCGTCAGCCTCGCCCGCGGCCGGCACGAACAGCAGCAGATCCGAGAAGCAGAAGTCGGCGAGGAGGTTCCACGACGCGACGAGCCGCTGGAGGTGCTCGATGTCGGCCGGGCTGAGCCGCGACTGGCGACGGACGATCTCGACGAGGGATGCCACGGGGTGATCGTAGGGGTCGGCGCCCTAGGGTCCTGATCCATGGTGGCCATGGGACCCGAGCAGCTGAACGACTTCCTGGCGCAGGCGTTCCCCGGCACCGCGCTGCCGTTCCGGGTCACCCGGGCCGACGAGGACGGGGTCGAGATCGTGCAGCCCTACGACGAGCGCCAGCTCCGTCCCGGCGGCACCCTGTCGGGCCCCACGCTCATGACCCTCGCCGACACCGTCGCGTACTGCGCGGTCGTTGCCCTGATCGGCCCCGAGTACCTCACCGTCACCAGCCACCTGGCGATCGACTTCCTCCGCAAGCCCCCGCCAGCCGATCTCCGGGTCCACGGCGAGGTGCTCAAGCTCGGTCGCCGCCAGGCCGTGATCGCCATCCGCATCCACTCGGCCGCCGACGACGCGCTCGTGGCGTCGAGCACCGCCACCTACGCCCTGCCGAGCACGCTGTCCCCGGGCGTGGCGCTGCCGCCTCGGCCCTGAACGGATCGCTCAGCGCCAGATCTTGTCGCCGAGCTGGAGCAGCCCGGCCAGGTCGTGGATGTCGGCGTCGAAGTACGGGACGGCGGCCACGACCTCGGGGCTGCGGGCCAGGCCGGCCCGCTGCTCGGCCTCGCGCTTGGCCACCACCTGGTAGTTGAGGAAGCTCTCCCCGACCGTCTCCAGCACCCGCACGACGTCGGCCGGGTCGCCCGCGTCGGCCACCGCGGCGGCGAGGGCCTCGCTGTCACGGCAGAGGCGCTTGGCCACCGACGCGGTGCCCGGCGCCCGCAGGTACGGGGGCAGGACCTTGTTCAGGACGAGCGCGCCGAGGTTGAGCTTGCGCTCGGTGAGGGCCTCGATGAAGTACTCCGCCTCGTGGAGCGGCGCCGCCTCGAGCGTGGACACCACGAGGAACGTGGTGCGGTGGTCGCCGAGGATGCGCGTGACCGCCTCGGCCCGCTCGACGAACCCGGGCGCCATCGTCTGGAAGAGCGAGAAGAACTCGGCGATGTCCTCGAGGAACTGGGAGCCCAGGATGCGGTCGGCGACGGTGTAGAAGGGCTTGGACGCCAGCGTCATCACCCGCGACTTGGACGGCGCGGTGAGCCAGCGCAGCAGCTTCGACGAGAAGAAGTCCGCCATGCGATCGGGAGCCTCGAGGAAGTCGATCGCGTTCCGCGTGGGCGGCGTGTCGACCACGATCAGGTCGTAGGCGCCCGACTGGTGGATCTCGTAGAGGCGCTCCATGGCGATGTAGTCGTGGCTCTGCACGAAGCGCCCGGAGATGTTCTGGTAGATCGAGTTGGCCAGGATCTGCTCCCGCACCCGGGCATCGGGCGCGTGCTGGCGCACGAGGTCGTCCCAGGACTGCTTGGTGTCGAGCATGGCGGCCCACAGCTCGCCCCGCGGCTCGACGCCGGCCTCGGCGAACGCTTCCGGCGGCACCCGCGTCTCGGTGTTCCCGAACCGCTCGAGGCCGAGGGCGTTGGCGAGGCGGCGGGCGGGGTCGACCGTGAGCACGAGCACCTTGCCGCCGAGGTGCGTGGCGGCCATGGCCGCGGCGGCCGCCGCGGTGGTGGTCTTGCCCACGCCGCCCGAACCGCAGGAGATCACGATCTCCTTGGTGGCGAGGAGCTGCTCGAGGGTGCGGGCCTGCTCCCCCTTGGCCCCCCGCCCGGCCTTCGGCGCCTTGGCCATCACAGCTCCTCGGCGAGCAGCTCGGCCACGCGACGGGTGGCCCGGGCCCCGTGGCTGCGGGTGAAGAGGTAGGGCACGAAGATCAGCGGCAGCGTCGGGTCGAGCGCGGCGCGCAGGTTGGCGAGGTGCTCGGCCCGCGTGCGCCGCAAGGTGACGGCCAGCTCGGCCGCATCCAGGATCGGGGTGACATCCCCGCCGGCCGCGACCGAGAGCGCATCGACGTGGCCAGGGGTCCGGAGGGCGTCGAACACCTGCTCCTCGCGCTCGGTGAACAGCTCGGGCAGGACCCGGTTGACCACGACGGCGGCCAGGTCGACGTCGGTCTCGGCATCGAGCCGCTCGGCCAGCTCGATCGTCTCGGCCACCGGCATCTCCTCGGGCGCCGACACGATCACCACGCCCGTCTGGCGCGGGTCGGTGAGGATGTCGAGCATCCACTGGGTCTGGTTGCGGACCAGGCCGACCTGCACGAGCTCGTTGATGCCCTGCGGGGCGGTGAGCTGGCCGACGATGTGCCCGCTCGCCACCGCGTCGACCACCACGAGGTCGTAGTGGCGCTCGCGCACCTCGTAGGTGAGCTTGCCGACGGTGAGGATCTCCTTCACCCCCGGCGCAGCGTTGGCGATGAAGTCGAACGTGCGGGCGAGGGGCCCGATCCTGGCCACCAGCGGGATCTTCAGCTGGAGGCTCAGGTACTCCTTCAGGGAGTCCTCGGTGTTCATCGACATCGCCCACAGCCCGGGCTGGATCTCCCGGGGCGCGAAGGCGGTGTCGCCGGCCTCGTAGAAGTCGGCGAGGTTGCCCTTGGCGTCGACCTCGCAGACCAGCACCTTCTTGCCCTGCTCGGCGGCGAGCAGGGCGAGCGAGGCCGCGACCGTGGACTTGCCGACGCCGCCCTTGCCGGTGACGAACAGCAGGCGACGGTCGAGGAGGGAGGTCACGGCCGCCGGCCGCCCGGGGCCGGCGCCGGGGTCACGAGCTGCCGAACCCGATCCGGCCCGTGTCGCCGGTGCCGATCTCGACGTAGGCCACCTTGTCGGTGGGGATGCCGAACTGACGACCCTTGCGGTCGGTCAGCCAGATCATGGCGCCCTTCTCGAGGTGCTTGGTGATCTCCGTCTTCACCGTGGCGGGCGACGCATCGTCGGCCATCTCGATGGCGAGCTCTTTGGGCGAGTTCGTGACCCCGATCCGCACGTCCACGGCAGCTGACTCCTAGGTGTTGGGAAACCGGGGGTCATCGTAGGGCCGAACCGCCCCCGGCCCGACAACCTCGTCGTGCCAGCGGGGGTGCTCCTCGGCCGCCCACCGGGTCGGCACCTTGCCGGTGCGCATGCCGTGGAGGCGGATCGGGTCGAGCAGCGCCTTGGCGATGTGGCCCCCGACCAGCAGGCCGAGGCAGACGTAGCCCCAGTCGTGGACGAACGTGACCCCGGTGCGGAGGCTGTCCGAGAGGGCGCCGTGCCACTTCAGGGCCACCCCGGTGGCGAACATCACCGGCAGGGCGCCGGCGACGAGGATCGCGTTGAGCTTCTGCCCGGCGTTGAACTTGCCGATCCGCAGCCGTCCGGAGCGACGCTCGCGGCGGCGCAGCCAGCGACGGTCGTCGGCGAGGAACCGGCCGAGCCGCCGGCAGTCGTGGCGGAACCCGCGGCCCCACGGCCCGATGACGGTGATCAGGAACGGCAGCGGCAGGGCGAGCCCGGCCCACAGGTGCACGGTGCGCACCAGCTCGCGGCGTCCCACCAGGCCCGACAGCGAGCCGATGTACATCACCGATCCGGTGGCGATCAGGGTCAGGACGAGCAGGGCGTTGATCGCGTGGAGCCACCGCTCGGCGCGATCGAAGCGCACGAGGTGCAGCGGCGGGATCCGGGCCTCGTCGGGGATGGGCACGGTGGTGCCGGCGGTCGCCATTCAGTTCGCCGTGGGTTCGTCGGCCCGCCCGTTGGAGCGGCCGACCCACGCGTCGACGTCGTAGCCGCGCACCTCCCAGTAGCCGGGCTCGAGGCGGTCGACGACCTCAATCCCCGACAGCCACTTGATCGACTTGTAGCCGTACATGGGAACGACGAGCAGGCGCACCGGCCCACCGTGGGCCGTCGTGATCGCCTTGCCCTCCATCTGGTAGGCGACGAGCACGTCGGGGCGCCGGGCCTGGGCCATGGTCAGCGTCTCGGTGTAGGCCCCGTCGAACGAGGTGAAGCGCACATGCGTGCCCCGCTCGGAGGCCCCGGCCCGATCGAGCAGGTCGGCCAGCCGCACCCCCCGCCAGGGCACGTCCTCGACCCGCCACCCGGTGACGCACTGGAAGTCGGCGGTGAGCGACGTGGGGGCCATCTCGGTGAGGTCGGTGAAGGTCAGCCGCAGCGACTCGCGGACCAGGCCGCCCACCTCGAGGCGCCAGGCCGCCCGGCTCTTGGACGGGAGGTCGCCGGTGACCGTGTAGATGCGGAAGCGGCCCGCGCCCGGCACGTACTGGGTGAGCCCGGTGGGGTCGAGCGCGCTGATCGGCGCGAGGGTGGCCGCCACGCGGTCCTGGATCGACGCGCCGAGGGCCACGCCCGCGGCACCCAGGCCGAACAGGCCGAGCACGGCGCGACGGCCGACCGGCACGCCGTCGCGTCCCTCGACCTCGTCGTCGCCCGGGCGGGGCCCCTCGTCGACCATCACATCAGGGTACGGAGCCGAGGCCCGACCCGGACGTCGTCAGCCGTCGATCAGGTTGAGGCCCTTGTTGTAGCGACGGGTGGGCGCGAGGGCGACGTCGATCTCCTCGGCCATGGCCGCGAACGCCGCGCCGGCCTCGCCCTCGGGATCGAGTGCGGCCACGGGGCGGCCCGCGTCGGAGCCCTCGCGCAGGTCGGTGCGCAGCGGCACCTGGCCCACGAGCGGCACACCGAGGCGATCGGCCAGCTCACGGCCGCCGCCGGCGCCGAAGATCTCGTAGCGGACGCCGTCGTCGCCGGTGAACCAGGCCATGTTCTCGATCACCCCGCGCACCTTGAGGTTGACCTTGTCGGCCATGGCGGCGGCGCGCTGGGCCACGCGCTGGGCGGCCGGCTGGGGCGTGGTGACCACGTACACCTCGGCGCGGGGCAGGAACTGGGCGAGGGAGATCGAGATGTCGCCGGTGCCCGGCGGGAGGTCGATCACGAGGTAGTCGGGGTCGTCCCAGAACACGTCGGTGAGGAACTGCTCGAGCGCCTTGTG
>CAZUYW010000141.1:0-7902 GCA_964624775.1 uncultured Iamiaceae bacterium | reverse complement strand
CCACCGAGAAGATCGGGTCCGTGTACCGGCCGTCACCGGTGCCGAGCATCGCCGCTGCGTACGCCTTGGTGCCCGAGGACCCGGAGATGGCGACCCCGTTGAGGATGTCGTCGATGCCGTCGCCGTTGAGGTCCCCGACGCGGACGGGACCGACGTCCATGGTCGGGTTGGCGCCGTCCATCCCGGCGACCTTGGTCTGGTCGAGGGGCGTGCTCAGCGGCTCGATGGTGCGGAACCCGGAACGGTCCGGCGCCACCCGCAGCGTGCCCGGGACCAGCAGGTCGTTCGTGGTGGCGTCGCCGGGCAGGGGCGCTTTGGCGTCGACCTTGCCGCCGGCGGTCGCCCCGATCCCGGAACCGGCCGCTGGTGGCTTCGGCGCCGGGTCGGCGGCGCCAGGGCGCGCCGAGGTCGGGGCGGGCGACGCGAGCACGCCGACCGTGGATGCGGCGACGGCGAGGACCACCCCCACCGCCGTCCGCGCCAACCGCCTGCTCCGCACGACCTCAGCCATCGCCTGACCCCTTCCAGCCACTCTCGGTCAGGGTCCCATCGCGTGCGCGAACGGATCGCGAACGGGGTTCGGGTCAGTCGCCGCCGGGGAAGAGCGTGGCGAGGCCCGAGTCCAGGAGAGGGAGGGCGAACGCCGCGAGGCCGAGCGAGAAGTCCGCGACCTGCGCATCCACGCCCAGGACGTCGCGGAACGCCGTCGACGCCCCGACGACCCAGACCGCGAACGCGATCGCCATGAACGGCCAGAACCAGAGCCGGGGCTTGGTGCCCTGGGACTTCACGCGGGCGCCCATCAGGACGGCACCGACGAGCAGGGCTGTGGCCAGCGCCACCCAGACCAGGGTGTCGTTGCCGTGGACGCCTGCGGCGAGCAGCACCGCAGGGGCGAGTCCCTCGACGGGGACGTACTTGACGAGCTTGGCGAGGTAGTCGTCCTCGGCGCTCTGGACGGCACGGAGCATGGGGTCCTCCTGGGTTGTGTGGTCGATGACCACCCCAGGGGACCACCCGCCCCTTTCACATCGCTTTCGGGACCGCCGGGATCAGGGTTCGGAGGTCACCTGGCACAGCAACGCTGGAGGGGCGACGACCGTGATGCGTGCACCGCGTTCGCCCTCGGGCTCGATCGTGATGCTCCAGGTCGCGTGAGCGTCCTCGACCTCCGCGAAGGCGAGGTCGAGGCCCGCATCGAGCAGCGCGAGCGCGGAGATCCTGAGGAACTCGAGATCGTCGGCGTCCCAGTGGCTCATCGCCGGCACGGGGCCACGGAGGAGCCTGGCGTCGTCGGACTTCCCGACGTGCTCGAGCGCCTTGGCCGCCTCTTCGATCGCGGCGAGCAGGCCGTGGGTGCGCAGGAGGTTTCGAGCAAGATCGCGGTGCTCAGATCCCCCGATCAAGATCTGCCGGTACTTCATGAAGATGGCGGTCGTGCCCTCGATACCGCCGCCAGGTACGTCTGCATCCATGGTTGCTCTCCCTTGTTCCACCGATGGTGGGCGCAAGGTACCAGCGGGCCGGCGCGCCCGCTCGGGGACGTCAGGTGAGCGGATCGGTGGGCAGCAGCGCGGTGCCCACCGCCAGGACGGGCACCGCCACGTCGGCGGCCTGCCACGCCTGCCGGGCGGCGTCGAGCGCCGCGTCGTCGCCGAGGCGCTCAGCAGCCAGGCCGGTCGCGGCCACCGTCGCCCATCGCAGGTAGGTGGGCGCCATCGTGGCGAGGCCGGACGAGACCCGGCGGAGCGACGCGCGCGCGAGGTCGGGCTCCAGAACGGCGAGCGCGAACGCGTCGAGGGCGTGGGCGAGCAGGTCGTCGGGCGCGACGCGTGCGATCGAGCGGTAGCCGGGCACCTCGTCGTCCCCGGTCCACATGGCGAGGGCGGCACGCTGGAGCAGCTCGGTCATGCGCCCGTCGGGCAGGCGGTGCCGCCGCGCGATCGCCACCGCGCCCTCGATCGCCGCTGCGGCGTCGGTGGGACGACCCGATCCCATGGCGAGGCTCGCCTGGAAGACGTGATCCCGCCACGCGTGCAGCGCGCGCCCGCTTCGCTCGGCCTCCTGGTGGTGGCGTTGCACCAGGTCCGCCGCCTCCTCCAGATCGCCGAGCTCGCAGGACGCGACGAGGTGGTGCGCCAGGAGCGCGAGCAGGCGTTCGGAGCCGAGCTCTCGGGAGGACGTGCGCAGCAGACGGGCCAGGAGCTGGTGCCGGCGCACGAGGCCGGGGTGGCCCAGCGTGGCCTTGGAGAAGGCGCAGGTCGCCATGGCGAGGGCCTGGGGGTCGCCGACCTGCTGGGCGAGCGCCAGCGCCTCCTCGGCCCAGGTCCGGGATCGGGGGTCCACGCCGAGGTGGAGGGCGACGGCGCGCGACAGGAGCTGGGCGCGCGGCCCCGGCGAGGTGACCTGGTCGAGCGCGGCCTCGACCAGGGCCGCCTGCTCCGGGCTCGGGCCGGACCCCGCGCTCCAGATCCCCAGCAGCCCGCGGACCGCGTCCACGAGCGACCGGTCGTCGCCGAGCCGTCCCGCCAGGTCGTACGCCTTGGCGAACTCCTCGCGCCCGTTGTCGGCCTCCTCCGCCCACTCGAGGTGCTGCGCCCGTGCGAGCAGCGCCCGGACCGCGTGGTGGGGGTCCGGGTGGCCTGCGAGCACGATCTCGGCGATGCGGCCCGCGTCCACGTACGCCCCCTTGCGCAGCGCCCGTTCGAGATCTTCGACGAGCTCGTCGTGGTGGGTGACCTGGGTCCCAGCCCCGAGCAGGGATGCGACCATCCATCGCTCGCTGCTCGCCGCCGAGGTGAACACGGCCTCGCGCAGCTCGTCGACCTCCTCCGCACCCATCGAGGAACGGACGAGCGACGCGAGGATCAGGTGGCTCGGCGCGAGGGCGCCGTCGCGCTCCTCGACGGCCAGGCCCGCCTCGATCAGCTCCACGGCGCAGGCGGCGACGGCGTCCTCGTCGAGCGCCAGTGCCCTGCTGATCGCCGCCGCGGGCACGGGCCCGTCGAGCGTGGCCAGCGTTCGCAGCACGCGGGTGGCATCGGCGGTGCACCGCGCGAGTTGCGGGTAGCGCAGTCCACCGGACGCCGGATCACCGGCGAAGGACCGGAGCGCCGCGACGCGGTCGTCGAGCGCGACCGACCGCAACCTTCCCAGCGCGTGGCTGACGGTCAGCGGATCACCTCCGGTCAGCTCGCCGAGTGCCTGCACGACGGCATCGGCCACCCCCACGTCGAGGGAGGCGGCCAGCTCGTCCGCGGTGAAGGGACGGAGCTCGATCGTGTGATCCGGAGATCGGAGGCCCACGAGCGGCCACCGCGTCGTGGCCAGCACGATCAGGAACCACGGCCGGTCCGTCACCGCCAGCAGCTCCTCCAGGGCTCGCCGGTCGACGGCGTCGGCTTCGCCGGCATCATCCGCGACGACCACGACGGGCCCTGATGCTCCGACGCGATCGAGGCCCTCGGCGACCGCGAGGGCGAGCGTGCGACCGATCTCGGTCGCCGTGACCCGCTCGCCGACGCCGAGGTCGCTCTGCCCGGCACCACCGAGCAGGTCGGCGAACGCCCCACGGACACCGACGCCCGAGGCGGCGGGGATCGGAACGAACCGTCCGAAGCGGGCCGTCAGGCCGCGTCCTCGCGCCGCGCGCGCGGCCTGGAGCGCGAGGGTGGTCTTGCCGTAGCCGGAGGGCGCGAGCACCTCGACGAGCAGTGGCCGGTCAGCTGCGCCGATGGCGTCAGCGAGGAGGGCGAGCTCAGCCCGACGCCCGATGAGCGTGCTGGTCGAGGGAGCGGGCAGCGCCGGCTCGGGGACGGGCGCCAGGCCCGCCGACACCGTCCGCGGACCGTCAGCCCGGACCGACGACGGGTCATCGCGCACCGTGGCCTCGAGCGCGAGCAGCGCGTTCGACGGCGACGCATCGAGCTCGTCAGCCAGGGAACGGCGGGTCTCGGCGAACACCCCGAGCGCCCGCTCGAGGTGGCCGGCGAGGTGCAGGTTCCGCGCGAGCAGCAGCGCGATCGGTTCGTCGAACCGCTCACCTGACCAGACGGGATCGAGCAGCTCGACGACCTCGCGATGGCGGCCCGCACCTTCGAGCAGCGCGGCCAGGTCGAGGGTGAGCGATCGGCGATCGGCGTCGAGCTGGCGGGCACGATCGTCGATGAGGGGACAGCCGAGCACGTCCTCGAACGCGGCACCCCGCCACAGGGACAGGGCGCGACGTGCCCGCTCGATGGCCTGGTCCGGGTCCCGCTCGGCCAGGTCCCGGGCGGCGGCGGACAGCTCGCGGAACGCGAGCCAGTCGACCTCGGCCGGCGCGACATCGAGGCGGTAGCCCGTGGCCACGGTGGTGATCGGCGTCGCCCCGGCGGCCTGGAGGTCCTTGCGCAAGCGCGAGACCTGGATGTGCAGAGAGCTGCGGCCGAGCGGCGGATCCTCGTACCAGAGCTGATCGACGACCCGGTCCGCGGGGAGGTCGACGACGGGCTCGGCGAGGAGGATGCCGAGCAGGCGTCGCCTGATCGCCGACCGGAGCGGGTACGTGCCATCGGCGCCGTCATCCACCTCGAGCGGCCCGAGGACCCGGAACCGTGCCCGCCCCGTCCGACCCGGCATCGCCCGATCGTAGGGCGACACCGGTCAGCGCGCGCCGGACCGGCGAAGCCGGGGCCCATCCTCACGAGATGGACCCCGGACCTCGCCTGCCGGGTCCGCCGCGGCTTCGTCGGCTCAGGGGGTGAGCGCCGTCGTGGTGGCCCGCATCAGCGTGAAGAGGCGCATGGCCGCATCCGGGTACTGCCGCGAGCCGGATTCGAAGTTCACGTACAACCAGTCGTCCGCGGGACCGGCGGCGCCGCGGGGCACGTTGACGATCCCCTCCGACATCGGCGGCAGCTCGATGCCGTTGGTGATCGTCGAGCTGCCGATGCGCCGGAACTTCAGGCGGCTGTAGCAGTCGCGTCCGTAGGACGTGCTGAAGATGTAGTGACCGTCGGCCACGGCGACGCCCTGGACGCGCGTCGGTGTGGTGATCGCGGTGGCCGGGCCGGCGAGCGACTCGGTGCTCGTGAGCCCGTAGCGGTACATGAGCGCCGTCCCGCTGTACGCGTCGGAGAACTGCCCGACGTACAGGTAGCCCCCGGCGTAGGAGGCGTAGGAGCTGGCCGCCACGCTCCATGCCGCCCCGGCCCGCACGGACCCATCGGCAGGGGCGGCTGCGATCGCGCTCAGCGAGTACCGGAACAGGTTCTTGGAGCCCGAGACGCTCGAGACCCACAGGTAGTTCCGGCTGATGGCGATCCCGCCCATGTGGCCGCCGAGGGCGTGCCCCGCCGCGTCCTTGACGTACAGCCGCTTGACGAACGCGCCCGTCGCCCGGTTCCTGATCGCCAGGATGTTCGCCATGGGGTTGGTGGTGTCGTCGCTGTGCGACGTCACCATCCAGTCCTTCGACGGCCAGTGCGCGAGGCCCTGGGACACGTAGTCGCTCCCCGTGTAGGGGATCGAAGGCCCCGGCCGGAACAACAGGTTGTAGGCGGTGAGCCCGGTGCGCGTCGGGCAGGTCACCGCACCCGCCGGTGCCGCCCCGGCGCACACCGTCACGCCGATGGTCGCGAGGCTCAGCATCCCCCACAGGACGGCGGTGCCGAGCGGACGCCGGCGGTTCCCCCGGAGGTCGAGGATCGATCGCGTCGCCATGTCAGGCCGCCCAGCGGGACGGGAGGGCGGCCTTCCAGCGGGGCCCGGAGGGACCGGTCGTGAACTCGAAGTTCCCGACCTCGCCCCACGCACCGCCGAAGTTCACGCCGTAGTAGTTGGCGATGTTCGCCAGGTTCCCCCACGTGTACCAGCGCTTGCCGCTCGCCGAGGTGTAGTCGTAGACGACACCGGCGAGGCCGCAGATCTTGTGGCTGCCGCTCGTCGGGTAGGAGGCGTGGGAGCCGAGCGCCGAGTACACGTTCGGGTGGGTGCCGCCGCCGTTGCGGGGCGTCGACGCCCAGGTGAGCGACTGCGTGCACCCCTCGTGCTGGAAGTACGTCGCCGAACGCGGGGACCAGGTCGAGCTGAAGTGCAGGACGATGTGCTCCCAGTCCCCCTCGTGGTTCTGGGCCGTGGCGCCGGCGAGCAGGGACTTGTGGTTGTAGGCGTGGAAGAACCAGTACGCGATGGCATGGGAGCCGTCGCTGAGGTTGATCACGTCGTAGTAGAGCGGCGCACCGGTGTAGTCGGACGCGGTGCTCGGGGTCGTGTCGGTGATCCCGGCGCGAGCCGAGGTCGTGTCCGCGAGGTCGAGGTACATGCCCTCGTTCGACGCGAGGCCCGGGCGGGCCGCGTCGTTCCCCCTCGGGCGGGAGTAGTAGTACGCCCGCCAGGTCCGGCCGGCGAAGTTCGTGCTGTAGGCGTTGGCCCCGGCCGAGGTGGACAGCCGGCTGAGCGTCACGTTGCCCTGGGACGCCAGGGTCCGGTCGCCGGCGTTGTTGATCGACCACTTGAGGGACGACTTCGACACGAAGCTCGCCATCGACGTCGGCCAGTTCGCCTCAGACGGGTGGAAGTACACGAGCGGCGCGTACTGCGCCGCGATCTGGGCGGTGGTGAGCGCACGGGGCGCGGGTTCGGCACCGGCGGTTCCGGATCCGCTGATTGCGGTGACCGAACCGATGGCGAGGGCCGCTGCGGCGAGCAGGGCGCGGGACACAGACCTCATGGGAGATCTCCTTTCACTTGGTGCCCGCAGGGGACACCGCCGCCCTTTCAGTTCGCTTGCAGCACCCGACGAGCCCGGACAGGCGTGCGTCAGTCGCGGTCCTGCTCGTAGGTGCCGTAGCGGATCGGGGTCCGGAAGCGGGCGACGTCGGGATGCTCGACCGCAGCGGCGGCCCGCGCCCGGTTGCCCATGGCGGCGATCGTCTCCCCGATGCGGTGGGCGTCCTGGGCCGACGCCAGCGCCGTGATGGCGGCGCCGATCTCGACCACCGAAGGCTCGTCACGGTTCCCGTAGTCGCCGAAGATCGGGTAGATCACCGCGCCGGCCTGCACCGCGGCGAACAGGTCCTCGCGGGTGCCGCGGGCGAAGGGCTCCATGACCACGTGGCCCTGCTCGTCCTTTGCATCGCGCGAGCCGCTCCCCGCCTCGATCACGACGTGCCCGTGGTCGGAGGTCATGAGGTTCATGAACTCCTCGCGGGTGCGCGCGTTCTGCTTCTTGCGGAAGGCGCGGACCCGACGGTTGAGGTCCTCGTCGGTGATGTCACCCTCGTTGACCGCCTCGCCGCCGCTGACCGGGAACGTCTTCAGCACGTTCGCGGCCTTGCGCAGGATGTCGTCGATCACGTTCAGCCCCATCACCTCGAGGTAGCCGAGGAGGCGCCCGATGAGCAGGGTCGTGCGGGTGTCGAGCCGGTCGTAGCCGTGGAGGTGCGCGGCCCGGGTGAGGTAGCCGAGGTTGAACCCGACGTCCTGGAACTCGAGGTGGGACCCGACGAACACGAACGACTGCCCATCGGCGAGGCGCTCGAAGAACCGCTCCCGCTCGGCGAAGGCCACGAACGCGGCGACGTTGTCCGACGCGAAGTCCCCGTGGAGGATCTCGAGCAGGCCGAGCGCGCCCTCGGTGTCGCTCGACGACAGCGGCGAGGACCGCAGGAACGCCTGGTCGTGGTTGATGGCGTCGGGCCGCGGCCTCGCCGCCAGCCGCTCGCGGGGCACCGGGTTGAAGATCGACGCGAACTCCACGCCCCCGACCTGCTGGGCGTGGGCGTAGAGCAGCTTGTCCAGCTGGCGGTGCACGCCGAACAGCTCGGCGATCTGCCCGGCCGCCGCCTGGATCAGCCCGTCGGACCGAGGGGCTTCCTCGGCGGGGCGTTCGTCGTCGGGCACGGATCCTCTGACCCGCGG
>CAZUYW010000140.1:3819-7915 GCA_964624775.1 uncultured Iamiaceae bacterium | reverse complement strand
GGCGGCACCGATGCCAAGCTCCGCGCCGAGGACTGGCCCTCGCCGATCGGCTGAGCCCCCGATCAGATGATCGAGGGCACGACCGCCTCGATGACCGCCGGGCCACGCCCCGCCAGGGCGGTGCGCAGCTGCTCGCAGAAGTCCTCGGCCGTGGTGGCGCGGGTCGCGGGCAGGCCCATGCCGGTGGCCAGGGCCACGAAGTCGAGGTCGGGCCGGGTCAGGTCGAGCATCTCCTTGGCCTTCGGTCCACCGGCCTCGGCGCCGACGCGATCGAGCTCCATGTTCAGCACCGCGTAGGACGAGTTGTTGAACACGATCGACACGACGTCGAGCTCCTCGCGGGCCATGGTCCACCAGGCCTGGAGCGTGTACATGGCCGAACCGTCGGACTCGAGCGCGATGACCTTGCGGTCGGGACAGGCGACCGCGGCGCCGAGCGCGACCGGCAGGCCCTGGCCGATGGCACCGCCCGTGAGGCAGAGCCAGTCGTGGGCGGGGGCGCCGGCGGTGGCGCCGGCTGCGAAGAGGCCCGAGGTGTTGCCCTCGTCGGAGACGATGGCGTTCTCGGGAAGGAGCGCGCCGAGCGCCTGGCACACGCCTTGGGCCGTGAGCGGTCCGGTGGGCAGCTCGGGGCGGGCCTCGGCCTGGCGGATCGGCTCCAGGTCGGTGCCGCCGACCGCGGCCGCCAGCGCGGCGAGCGCCTCGGCGGGGTCGCCGTCCACCCCGGACAGCACGTGGACCTGGCACCCCTCGGGCACGAGGTCGGAGGCCTTGCCGGGGTAGGCGAAGAAGGACACGGGCGACTTGGAGTCGACCACCACGAGGTGGCGCAGGCCGTCGAGCTGCATGGCGGCGAACTCGGCGAGGTACGCGAGCCGATCCACGGCGACGCGCCCGGCCCCGCGCTCGATGCGGGCGGGGAACGTCTCGGCGAGGAGCTTGGCGCCGGTGGCCTGCGCGATGCGGCTCGCATCGTCGAGCGCCCCGGCCCGGCAGGCCCGCCCACCGAGGAACAGGGCGGCGGGCTCGTCGCCCGCCAGGATCCCGGCCAGCCGCGCGACGAGGTCTGGGTCGACCGGGCGGGGAGGCAGGGGCGCGATCGGGGGAGCGGGCTCGGCGCCCTCGGTCCAGCTCACGTCGGCGGGCAGGATCAGCGTGGCGACCTGGGCGGGGGGACCCGACGCGACGGCGACGGCCTCGGCCGCATCGGTGGCCACCTCGTCAGTGGCGCCGCTCGTGCGGATCCACGTGGACACGTTGTGGGCGACGGTGACGATGTCGGACTCGAGCTGGGCGTCGAAGGGCTTGTGGTAGGTGGCGTGGTCGCCGACGATGTTGACCATCGGCGTGTGGCCCTTGCGGGCGTTGTGCAGGTTGGCCAGTCCGTTGCCGAGGCCCGGGCCGAGGTGCAACAAGGTGGCCGCGGGCCGGTCGGCCATGCGGGCGTAGCCGTCGGCCGCGCCCGTGGCGACGCCCTCGAACAGGGCGAGCACCCCGTGCATCTCGGGCACCTCGTCGAGGGCGGCCACGAAGTGCATCTCGGAGGTGCCGGGGTTCATGAAGCAGACGTCGACACCGCCGTCGACGAGGGTGCGGATCAGGGCCTGGGCGCCGTTCATGGTGCTCCTGGGGTCAGGGCGCGGCCGGGGCCGCGTGGTCGAAGATGACGCCGGGGTTCAGCACCCCGGCCGGGTCGAAGGCCGTCTTGATGCGGCCCATGAGCGCGAGCTTGGCGGGGTCCTCGATGGCCTGGAGGTACGCCTTCTTGGCGGTGCCGATGCCGTGCTCGCCGGACACCGCGCCACCGAGCGCGGCACCGGCCTCGAGGATCCGGCGCACCACGTCGTGGCAGACGTCGGGGTCGCCCTGGAACACCGAGAGGTGCACGTTGCCGTCGCCCACGTGGCCACAGCCGACCACGAACGAGGCGGTCTCCTCGGCGATCGCCTGCACCGTGGCGAGGTACCCGGGGATCGACGCCCGGGGGACGACCAGGTCGATGATGTCGTTGGCGCCGTTGGCCTTGGCCGCCCAGAACGCCTTCTCCCGGGCGTCGATCAGGGCGGCACCGGCGCCGGGCGGCAGCACGTACAGGTCGAGCGCGCCGTGGTCGGACACGAGCTCGGCGAGCTCGGCGGTGTCCTCTTCGAGGCGCTCGGCGTCGCGCGACTCGAGGACCACCACCAGGTAGGCCATGGCGGCGTCCTTGATGTCCTGGGGGATGCCGAGGTCGAGGCCGGCGTTGGCGGTGATCCCGGCCATGGAGACGAGGTCGATGTACTCGAGGATGCTGGGCTCGAGGCCCGAGCCCACGATGCGGGGGACCGCCGCCGCGATCTCGGCGAGGCTCCGGAACGGGGCGAGCACGGTGGAGCCGTGCAGCAGGCGCGGGTGGAGGCGCAGGGTGGCCTCGGTGGCGATCGCGAGCGTGCCCTCGGACCCGATGATCAGCTGGGTCAGGTCGTAGCCCGAGGTGGCCTTGACGAACCGGCCGCCGGTGCGCAGGACCTCCCCGGTGCCGAGCACGGCGGTGAGGCCGAGCACCTGGTGGCGGGTGACGCCGTAGCGCACCGCCCGCATGCCGCCGGCGTTGGTGGCGACGTTGCCGCCGAGGCTCGCGGAGTTCTCGCCGGGCTGGACGGGGTAGATCAGGCCGTGGGCGGCCGTGGCCTCGTCGAGCTGGGCGAGGGTGACGCCGGGCTGCACGACGGCGACGTGGTTCTCGAGGTCGATCTCGAGGATCTCGGCCATGCGGTCGAACGCGATCAGGACGCCGTCGGCCTGGGGGATGCAGGCGCCGGACAGGCCGGTGCCCGAGCCTCGGGCCGTGATGGGGACCCCGGCGGAGGCCGCCCAGGCCACGATGGCGGCGACCTCCTCCGTGTCCGCGGGGTGCACGACCGCGAGCGGTCGGCAGGGGGCCACCGTGAGCGCCTCGTCGTGGGTGAGGTCCTCGCTGATCGCCTCGCCGGCGGACACGTGGGCGTCGCCCACGATCTCCGCGAGTGCTGCCACGGCGTCGGTCATGTCCCCTCGCTCCTCGCTCGCCCGGCCGCCGGGCCGGTGGACGGGTCGCCAGCATGCCACGGAGGGCGGGAGCCGATCGCCGTCTACCCTGACGCCGCGTCAGATCCCCAGCACCGGAGTCCGCCATGATCCTCGACCGCTTCCTCGTCACCGACCGGGTGGCCATCGTCACGGGTGCGGGCCGTGGGATCGGCGCGGCCAGCGCCGTCGCCCTCGCCGAGGCGGGGGCCGACGTGGTGATCTCGGCCCGCAACGCCGATCAGCTGGCCGAGGTGGCGGCCCGGATCGAGGCGGTCGGGCGGCGCGCCCACGTGGTGCCGGCCGACCTGAGCGACTACGAAGCGGTCGCGGCACTGGCCCCGGCGGCGATCGACGCGTTCGGGCGGCTCGACATCGTCGTGGACAACCTGGGTGGTTCGATGCCGCGGCCGTTCGAGCACACGTCCGTGCGGTTCATGGACGAGGCCTTCTCGTTCAACGTCACGACGGCCCACGCGCTGAACCGCGCCGCCGTGCCGCTCATGCTCGAGACGGGCGGCGGCTCGATCATCGGGATCTCCTCGGTGATGGGGCGCGTCGCCGGTCGTGGCTTCCTCGCCTACGGCACGGCCAAGGGTGCGCTCGCGCACTACACGAAGCTCGCGGCGCGCGACCTCTCGCCCCGCATCCGCGTCAACGCCATCGCGGTCGGTTCGGTGGCGACCTCGGCGCTCGAGGTCGTCCTCGACGACGACGCCATGCGCACCGCCATGGAGCAGGCCACGCCGCTCAAGCGGCTCGGCGCCCCCGAGGACATCGCCGCGGCCGTGCTGTTCCTCGCGTCCGACGCGGGCTCCTACGTGACGGGCAAGCTGCTCGAGGTCGATGGCGGGCTCGAGCAGCCGAACCTCGACATGGGCCTTCCCGACCTGTAGGCGATCTCGGCCCGACCCCCGGTAGCGTGCGTCGCCGTGGCGATGCTCGAGGACCCGCCGTTCGACCTGTTGTGCCCGGGGCGCCGGCCCGACGGCATCGGACCCGTCCTCCTGCCGGCCGACGAGGACGGCGGGGTCGACTGGGACGGGTTCGC
>CAZUYW010000140.1:0-3719 GCA_964624775.1 uncultured Iamiaceae bacterium | reverse complement strand
TTCCGGCCCGGCGGGCGGGACTGGGGCCTGGACGTGTTCGGCGCGGCCATGGAGCTGCCGGCGTGCGTCGGGGTCGTGCACGAGTCGGGGTCACGGCGCCAGGAGTGGGATCGCCTGCGTCGCCGCGACGAGGTGCGGCCGGACTTCGCCGTCTACAGCGCGAACAACGCGGCGCTCGACCAGATCATGTTCGGTGCCGATCACCTGGTCGACCTCGCGGCCGCGGTGCCCGACGTGCTCGCCGAGCGGGACCACGCCTGGGCCCAGGAGGATCCGGCGACGCTGGACTTCCAGGATGCGCTGCAGGTGCTGGCGACCCTCGTGTTCCGGCCGCCGGTGCCGGCCGCCCAGCACGCGCTCGCCCGGGTGCTGCACCTGCGCGGCTGGCTCCCGCACGACCGGGTGCATCCGGCGCTGGCCTGCCGTCCCGAGCAGGAGGACGACCTGCTGATCCCGGCGCTCGAGCGGCTCGGCCTCCGGTAGCGGTCAGCGCGCCGTGCTCACCGGCCGGGCCAGCCGGGTGGGGCGGGGTCGACCGCGCAGGTCGGCGTGGCCCGAGATCACCCAGCGGACGGCCTCGTCGATCCCGGCGGCGTCGACGGCGTCGGCCGATGCGAGCACCCGTGGTCGTTCCGCCTTGGCCAGCTCGGTCAGCCGTGACGCCTCGTTCACCGGATCGCCGATCACGGTGAACTCGAAGCGCCGCTCATCGCCGATGTTGCCGGCGACCGCGGTGCCCCAGGCGACGCCCACCCCCGCCGGCAGGTCGGGCACCTCGGCCGGCAGCCGTTCGCCGAGGGCGCGCGCGGTGGCGAGGGCGCGGCCGGCCGGGTCCTCGATGGGGGACGGCGCCCCGAAGACGGCGAGGGTGGCGTCGCCCTGGAACTTGTTGACCCAGCCTCCGTGGGCGTGCACCTCGTCGACCACCACGCCGAAGAACCGGTTCAGCATCTCGACCACCTCTTCGGCGGCGCGGCTGGCGGCGATGCCGGTGGATCCCACGATGTCGACGAACACGATCGCCACCTCGCACTCCTGCCCGCCGAGCTCGGCCCCCCGTTCGAGCGCCTCCCGCGCGACGTCCTCGCCGACCTGGCGCCCGTACAGGTCGCGGAGCTGCTCGCGCTCGCGCAGCCCGGCGGCCATGTCGTTGAAGCCGGCCTGGAGGAGCCCCAGCACGCTGCCGTCGGAGACCTCCACGTGCGCCTCGAGGTCACCCTCGCCGATGTGCTTGATCCCACGGCGCAGGGCGCGGATCGGCTCGGAGATGGTGCGGGCGCCGAGGAAGGTGACCCAGCCCCCGAGCACGAGGGCGAGCGCTGCGAGGGACACCATCGTGACGGCGAGCTGGGTGCGGGTGGCCGAGGGGTCGACGACGGCGAACAGGCCCGCCAGGAAGATCCCGAGGAGGGGCACCGCGGTGCCGATGGTCCAACCGAAGATGGTGCGGGTCGTCACGCCGGGGAGCCGGGGACGGTCGACGGTGTGGATGGACAGCGCCGCCTTGGCGAGCGGGCGGGTGATCCGTTCGGCCAGCAGGTAGACGATCCCCGAGGTGGTGAGGCCGCCCAGGACGGCGGTGAAGATGACGCGCGCGAGGAGGTTGACGTCGAGCAGGCCGTTGAGCAGCGCGAACAGGCCTGCCGCGAAGAGCCACACCACGACGTGGATGGCGAACAGCCGCATCGGGAGGCGCAGGACCGCGGTGACCTCGCGGTCGGTGGGCGGCCGGCCCTCCTGGAGCCAGCGCCGGGCTCGACGCATCCAGGCCTCGCCCCAGAGGGACGCGAGCGGCACCACGAGCAGGAGGAAGGCGACGCCGAGCGTGGCGTTCACCACGGCGAGCCGGGTGGAATCGGTGATCGGGCGTCCGGGGAGCACCCACACGATGAACACGAGGACCACCGCGACCCCGACCAGGTTGGCGGCCATCATGGCGGCCAGGAGCTTGAGGCGGACCCGCCGGACGAGGCGCGCGCCGCCCACGCGGTCGATCACGTCCGCCGACGCGTGGTCGATCGCGTCGTCGGTCCCCTCGCCTGTGGCCGTGTCGCTGATGGTTGCAACCTAGCGACCGGCCGCGCCGGTCGGCGGCGCCCGTAGAGTCCCAGCACCAACCGCCCCTGGAGGTCCGCCGTGCGCACCATGCCCTACAACCGTCTCGGCCGCTCGGGCTTGAAGGTCAGCGCCCTGTCCTTCGGCTCCTGGGTCACCTTCGGGGACCAGGTCGACACCGGCCTGGCCAAGGAGTGCCTCACCGTGGCCCGCGAGGCGGGCGTGAACTTCTTCGACAACGCGGAGTCGTACGCGGGCGGGCGCTCCGAGGCGATCATGGGCGATGCGATCGCCGAGCTCGGTTGGGAGCGCCACACCTATGTGATCTCCACGAAGCTGTTCTGGGGCATCCACAAGGACGTGGTCAACATGGCCAACACCTTGAACCGCAAGTACCTGATGCAGGCGATCGACGGCTCCCTCGAGCGCCTCGGCCTCGACTTCGTCGATCTGGTCTTCTGCCATCGTGCCGATCCGGAGACGCCGATCGAGGAGACCGTGTTCGCCATGAGCGACATGGTGAGCGCCGGAAAGGCGCTCTACTGGGGCACGTCGGAGTGGACCGCCGACGAGATCCGCGCCGCCTGGAACATCGCGGATCGCCACCACCTCCACAAGCCGGTCATGGAGCAGCCGCAGTACAACCTCTTCGAGACGCGGCGGGTGGAGCGCGAGTACGCCCGCCTCTACGACGACATCGGGCTGGGCCTCACCACCTGGAGCCCCCTCGCCTCGGGCCTGCTGTCGGGCAAGTACGCCGATGGCATCCCCGAGGGCAGCCGTGCCGCGCTCCCCGGCTACGAGTGGCTGCGCGACTACCTGACCGATCCCGATCGCAACGCCAAGGTCGCCGGGTTGGGGGCCATCGCCGATCGCCTCGGGTGCACCTTGTCCCAGCTCGCCATCGCCTGGTGCGCGTCGAACCCGAACGTCTCGACGGTGATCACCGGCGCCAGCCGGGTGGAACAGGTCGAGGAGAACCTCGGCGCGCTCGACGTGCTCGACGCCATCACGCCGGAGCTCAAGACCGAGATCGCCCAGGTGATGCTCGGCTGGTGACCGCGGGCGCGGTCGCGGGACTCGGGTGCGAGACTGCTCGGACGAGCCGACGCAGGAGGCAGACATGGATGAGGATGACGCCAGCTGGGCGATGGCGGCCAGCGTCGCCGCGGTGGGCGCGGCCACCTTGGCCCGCAAGGTGCTCGTGAAGAGCTGGACCCGCAAGACCGGTCGTGCGCCGGGCGGCGCGCTCGGCGACTCGACCTGGGGCGAGGCCCTGACGTGGGCGGTGGTGTCCGGGGTGGTGGTCGGCGTGGTGCGCGTGGTCGCCGAACGGGGCGTGGCCTCGGTGCTGCGCGACGATCCGGCAGGCGAGGGGCCCGCCGGCGAGCTCAGCTGAGCAGGTCGATCCAGTCCTGCACGAGCAGGAACAGCAGCAGGCCGATGATGCTCAGGGCGATCGCCGAGAAGTGCCACCGGTACTTGTGGTCGACCGAGAAGAAGCGGCGGATCGTGAACGTGTCGCACACGATGGCGAAGCTGCCCACGAACACGCCGACGATCGGCCCCATGCCCTTGGCGATCCCGATGAGCGGGAACACGATGGGGAACAGCACGTAGGTGAGCGTGCAGCGGGTGGCCGAGATCAGCATCGACTTCTGGAA
>CAZUYW010000139.1:0-7926 GCA_964624775.1 uncultured Iamiaceae bacterium | reverse complement strand
GGGCTGCTCTGGTCATCGTGGTCGTCGGTGGGGCGCTGCTCGGGCTCCACACCGTGGTCGCCCGCCATCGTCCTTCGATCGGTTTGCCGAGTTCAAGCGACTCCTTGGCCTGACCGTGGGTGTCCTTCGTCTTGTTGCGGCGCTGGTGGTGGCGCTGGTCGAGGAGCCAGGCCCGCGCTGTCGGCGAGTGAGGGCCGGCCAGCGGCGGGCGGCGCGTCGAAGAGTGGCGAGGGCCTCCCGCTGCTCCACGTGGCGGGCGCCGGTCGGGGCGTGCGCCCGAATTAGGTCGACAAGCGGGGCGGGGAGCTGTGCAGCGGACCTACTGCGCTCATCGCCGTAAACCGTGCACTACTGGCGCCAGACGGGTACGTCCCGCCGCGCAAGGTGGGCAGGCGAGCCTCCACCGCCCGTGTCGATCCCGCGGCGAGATGGTCAGGCGACCCGGAATGCATCGCAATGGCGAACAGAGCGAGCACGACCGGTAACGTCCGGGTGATGGCGGATGATCTCAGCGACCGTGGGGTTGGACTTCCAGTGGCGCCGGCGCTTCCCGCTGAACCCGTCCCCGAGCCGTGGACCCGTTGGGATCCGCCATTCCTCCGCGACGTCACCATGGTGCAGTTCGTGGCCCGCGGCTACGCCTTCGTGATGCTCCTGTTCCTTGGCGCGCTCGTCATCATGGGTAGGCCGCTGGCGGAGGCACTGGTGGAGGCGGCGGTGTACGCAGGCGTGCTCGTCGCCGGTCAGACGCTGCGCCGCCGCCTGCGGAGCGATCGTCCCTGGCGCCAGACCGGTCGGCGTCGCGCCAGCTGACGAGTGACAGGGTCTGCTGGTTCCGCATTGGCCACGACCAATGCTTTCGGGCAAGCGTGGCGGTACTTGCGATGCACGCCTAGATGGGGCGCGCGGGCGTCATCTACGAGCGACACGGCGCAAGGGCACTCGGACGGATGTGCCCTTTGTACGCCCCTCCCGCCCAGCGCTCGAAGAAACCCGCAGGTCAGGGGGCCGGGTGACGGTGAGTCGGCCTGTAGGCGGGGTTCTGTTCCCCGGGCCCTTGCGGGTACCCGGTTCGGTGACCATCCATCTGTGCGGCCCACCTGAGGGTTCCTCCGGAGAGGAGCGGACGGGCTGCCCTGCCCTCGGTTTGGCCTTGCTCCGGGTGGGGGTTGCCGAGCCGTCGAGGTCACCCTCGACGCTGGTGCGCTCTTACCGCACCGTTTCACCCTTGCCTGTGCCCGGCGGACCGGGCCATCGGCGGACTGTTTCTCTGTGGCCCGATCCGCGAGGTCGCCCCCGCCTGGCTCTCGCCAGCACCGTGCCCTGTGGAGCCCCGACCTTCCTCAGCCGACGCGCACCGGAGTGCACGCTGGCCGCGGCCACCCGGCCGACTCACCGTCGCTCGACAGTCTGGCCCACGCAGCCCTGGCGCAAGAAGCCCGGGCCGGGTCAGGCGGCGGAGGTCGTCTCGCCGAGCGAGGCGGTGGCCCGGCCGAACACGAACCAGGTGTCCAGGTAGGGGAGCGGGTCGGCGGACCAGTCGTAGGCGCACACCTCGTCGACGGTGCGACGGCCGAGGCGGCCCCGGAAGACCTCGAAGTCGCTGGCCTCCACCGACACGGGGGGCAGGCCGGCGACGGCGACCCGGGCGTGGAAGCCACCGAGCATGAGATCGGCGGCCCAGGCCAGGGCGTCGTCGGGCAGGTCGGCCGGCAGGCCGAGGGCGTGGCGCAGGTCGGCCTCGTGGGTGAGCAGGTCGACGACGGCGAGGGGAGCGGTGCCGGCGTCGTCGGGGTCGATGGCCGACAGGAACCCCTCGACCGCCGGGGCGTCCTCGGCCCACTGGTCGAGGAGCTCGGCCACGGTCTTGTCGCGGCCGCGCTCGACCTGGGCGGCGGTCCAGGCGTCGGAGGTGACGCCGTCCATGTTGCCGGTGCGGACGTCCTCCGGCGTGCCGGCGAGGTGGGCGACGACGTCGTGCAGGGTCCACAGCGGGGTGGCGGGCACGGGGGTGTCGCCCAGGTCGTCGGACACGAGGGCGGTCACCCGCAGGCGGGCATCACGGTAGAAGGCACCGAGATCGATGGTCACGAGGGCGGCCTCCTCGGCACGACAGGTGGGAAGGGTGGACGGCGCCCGCAGGCGCCGCGGATCACTTCGAGGACTTCTCGGCGGCGGTCAGGTACGCCGCGGTGGGGATCAGGTCCACCAGCGGGTACAGGGCGGCGGCAGGGGCCTTGCCGGTGCCACCGTTGCCGAGCAGCGCCGCACGACGGGCTGCCGCACCACCGGCGGTCATGACCTTCTGGCGCCACTTGGCGGTGGTGAAGGTGCCGACGGCGGTGATGTAGGTGGCGGCGAGCATCGACTCGAGCGAGGCCAGGAAGTCGAGCGTGCTCGCCTCGTCGATGAGGGACCCGGCTGCGGGCTCGATCAGGTTGGTCTGCAGGTACTCGTTGGCCTTCGTGGCGCGGGGGTCGTTGCCCTTCGCGGTCGACGAGAACATGGTGGCCGTGGTCTCGTGGTCGGTCTGCAGGCGCTCGATCTCGCCGGCCCAGGTGTCCGAGGTGATCTTGGAGGCGTTGGCCTTGTAGGCGTCGGCGACCAGCAGCTCGAGCGAGCTCGCCGTCTTCAGCACGACGTTGTCGAAGGTGATCTCGGCGGCGGTGTAGGTCTCCTCGGGCGGCTCGGGGGCCACCAGGGTGGTGGTGACGGGGTCACCGGACTGGCCGGCCTTGGGCTCGTCCTTGGAGCAGGCGGCGAGGAAGGCGGCGCCGGCGACGCCGAGACCGCTGAGCTTGAGCAGCGAGCGGCGGCTGGGTGCGTCAGGAGTGGTGGTCATCGTGTCCTCGGCTCAGTTGTCGGCGTGATCTTCGGGCATGATCGCCTCATCGGTGGTGATGAGGGTCGGCGTGGCGTCCTCAATCGAGCCGCCACCGTTCACGCCCAGCAGGGCGCTCTGGGCCGACTCGGTGGCGAGCACTTGGGCGACCGTCTTGGCCATGCTCGTGTCGGTGAGCTCGGCGATGGCGTTGAGGTGGGTCGAGGCCAGGGTGGTCTCGAGGTCGGCGAGGGAGGTGAGCACCGCCTCGGGAGCCGACGACGACGTGATCGTGGCGGTCACGCTCTTCTGGATGTCGGCGTCGGGCACCGGCGCGGCCGCGTCCTCGGCGAGCAGCGGGCTGAGCGTGTCGACGACGGCCTGGTGGTTCGCCTGGAAGGCGAGCAGCTGGCGGGCATCGCTGGTGGAGAAGATGTCGGCGCTGAACGCGGCCTGGTAGGCCTGCACGGCGGCCATCTCGAGCGGCACGGCGAAGGTGGCGAACGCCTCGTTGTCCATGCCGTCACCGTGGCGGGCCTCCGCCCCGGCGGGTCGGACCAGGCCGTCGAGCGGGCCGGCGAGCGCACCGGCGGTGAGGACGGCGCCCCCGAGCGCGGTGCGGGTCAGGAAGGACCGGCGGCTCGTGGTCGCCGTGGCCTCCGGATGGTCGATCGACACGGGGTTCCTCCTGTTGGGGGCGTTCTGGTCGGCCCGAGCGCCCCGGAGGTCGTCTCTGGCCCACGTCGTCTGGGTGAAGTGTTGTCAGTGGAGTGGGGTCGAGTCCAAGTGAGGCGCAGGCCTCGGCTCAGAACGTGATGGCCGACAGTTCGGGGAACCACTCGGCAGCCCGACGCAGTGTGCCAGCCCAGCGCTCGCGGTCGAAGGATCCCACCGGTTCGACCACGGTGGCGGGCTGCCAGGTGGCGGCGATGTCCTCGTCGCCGGACCAGGCGCCGAGGGCGAGACCGGCGGCGTACGCGGCGCCCAACGTGGTCGCCTCGACCTCCGGGGAGACCTCGACCACGCGGCCCGTGGCGTCGGCCAGGGCCTGGACGAAGGTGGGGTTGGCCGACATGCCGCCGTCGATCCGGAGCCGATCGATCGCCAGGCCGCCGTCGGCCTCGGCGGCCTCGACCAGGTCGGCGGCCCGCTGGGCCACGCCCTCGAGCACGGCCCGCACGATCTGGGGGCGGCCCGAGCCACGGGTGAGGCCGAGCAGGGCGCCGCGTGCGCCGTAGTCCCACGTGGGAGCGCCGAGGCCGAGCAGGGCCGGCACGTAGGCGACGCCGCCGCTGTCCTCGCAGGACGCGGCCACGTCGTGCGACGCCGCGGCCGTGTCGATGATGCCCAGGTCGTCGCGGAGCCACTCGACGTTCGTGCCCGCCGCGAGCATCACCGCCTCCAGGCCCCAGCGCCGCACCCCGCCCTGGCTGCGGGTCACGACCGGGAACGTGCCGCCCCCGCCCTGGGTGGCGAAGGCGGGGCGGTCGTCGAGGCACAGGTCGAGCATGCCGCCGGTGCCGAAGGTGATCTTGGCCTGGCCGGGGGCGACGCAGCCCTGGCCGAGCAGCGAGGCCTGCTGGTCACCGAGGATCCCGGCGATCGGCGGGGCGCCGGGCAGGACGCTCGCCTCGCCGATGGCCCCGATCGAATCGACCGGGGCGGGCAGCGCGCCCTCGGGGATGCGGAGCAGACCGAGGAGGCGATCGTGCCAGGAGGCCTGGTCGTCGCTGCGCAGGCCGTACAGGGCGAGGTTGGTGGCGTCGCTCACGTGGAGCGCCCCGCCCGACAGCGTCCACGCCACCCACGAATCGACGGTGCCGATGCACAGGTCACGGGTGCGGTCCGGGTCGGCCAGGTCGAGCAGGTGCTGGGCCTTGGTCGCGACGATGTTGGGCGCGATGTGGAAGCCCTGGGCGCCGAGCCCGAGGCACTCGCCGACGGTGCGCAGGTCCTGCCAGCCGAGGCCGGGGCCGACCGGCTCGCCGGTCGCGCGGTCCCACACCACGGTGGAGGCCCGCTGGTTCGCGATGCCCACGCCGTCGACCGCGCCGACCTCGTCGATCACCCGCTGCGCCAGCTCCAGCACGGCGCTCGCCATCGCGGCGGGATCGAACTCGACCAGGCCCGGGGCCGGCGAGGCGGGGAGCACCTCGGCGTGGTGGCTGAGGGCGACGCCCTCGCCGGGGCGCACCACCGCGGCGCGCACACCGGAGGTCCCGACATCGATGACGAGGATGTTCATGACATGTCCTTTCGGGCTCGACGGGCCGCCCCGAGGCGCGCCCCGGCGGTGCCGCCGAGCGCAGCGAGAAAGCCGACGAAGACGATCTGGAAGGCCGAGATGGGACGGCCCTGGTCGGCGCGGCCGAGCAGGCCGATCACCTCGACCGGCACATAGGTGATGCACGCGGCGAGGGCCCCGGCCTTTGCGCGCTCGTCGTCGACGGTGGCCCCGGCGACCGCGCCGGCCAGCACGAATCCGGCGAGCAGGCCGAGCAGCGTGAGGTTCAGCGCGACCGTCGGCTTGGGCTCCTGGGCGGCCAGGACCACGTTCACGAGCGCGACCGGGACGGCGATGATGGCGCCCGATGCCGCTGCGTTGAGGACGCGGAGGCGCCGGCTCGGCGCCGCCCGCTCGGTCACGTCGCCGGCCAACCCGGGTGGCCGAAGGGATCGGGCAGGCCGAGCTTGCCGGGGTTGGAGATGCCGTGCGGGTCAAGCGCGGCCTTGATGGCGTGCAGCACCGCCTGGGCGTCGCCGAGCGCCTCGGGCACGAAGCGGGCCCGGTTGAGGCCGACGCCGTGGTGGTGGCTCAGCGAGCCGCCGTTGGCCAGGACGGCCCGGGTGCCGGCGTCCCACGCCGCCGTGTAGAACGCGTCGCGCTGATCGGGCTCCACGCCGCCGGCGAAGGTGAAGTACAGGCACGCACCGGTGACGTAGGAGTGCGACTGGTGGGCGGACACGGCGAGCGTGCCGGGCACGGCGCCGATCGCGGTGGTGGCGGCGTCGTAGATCGCGTCGAGCGTGGACCACGGGCCCGAGATCTCCATGGTGTCGACCACGTAGCCCTTGGAGATCAGCGCCTCGAGGGCCGACACCTCGTTGCGGTGCCCGAACCACTGCTCGACGAGTGCATCGTCGAGCACATCGGCGGCGGCGCACTCCTCGGCGACGACCGCCATGCCAGCGTCGACCATGGTGGCGTCGCCCTCGTCGAAGGCGAGCAGCACGTTGACGCTGCGATCGGTGCCGAAGTTCCGTTCGGACTCGATGCCGTCGTAGAGGCGCAGCACCGCGGTCTGGGCGCCGCGCTGGATGATGCGGCGCATGGCGTCGAGCGCCGCGGAGAAGGTGGGGAAGCCGTAGGCGGCGCGGGCCGTGTGGGTCGGCTTGGGCCACGCCCGCAGCCAGGCCCGGGTGATCACCCCGAGGGTGCCCTCGGCGCCGACGAAGAGCTGGTTGAGGTCGGGGCCGACGGCTTGGCGGGGCTGGCCGCCGGTGCGGATGAGGCGGCCGTCGGGCAGGGCGACCTCGAGGCCGACGACGATGTCCTCGATCTTGCCGTAGCGGTTCGAGAGCTGGCCGGCGCCGCGGCAGGCGAGCCACCCGCCGACGGTGGAGAGGGCCATCGACTGCGGCCAGTGCCCGACGGTGAGGCCGTGGGCCTCCTGGAGCTCGGCCTCGAACGCGTCGCCGAAGGTGCCGGCGAGCACCTCGACGATCCCCGAGGTGGCGTCGACCGACACGATGCCCGACAGCTCGGTGAGGTCGAGCACCACGCCGCCGTGCACCGGGATCGTGCCGCCCACGACGCTCGACCGGCCCGCCGCGGGGGTGACCGGGATGTGGAGGTCGTGGCAGACGGCCAGGACGGCGCGGACCTCCTCTACCGAGGTCGGGCGGGCGACGGCGCCGGCCACCTGGCCGACCTGGCCCTCGGTGGCCCACACCATCGCGAGCGGCCACCAGTCGCGGCTCGCCTCGGCGCGCTCGCCGGGGTCGAGGCGGATGTCTTCGCAGGCCTCACCCAGGCGGGCGAGGACCGCGTCGTCGAGCAGGACCAGCGGGGCGGTGAAGCGGCCGGTGGTGGCGTCGGCGCCGCCCTCGAGGGCGATCGGCGGCGTGGGGGTTCCGGGTGCGGGCGAGGTGCTCATCGCCCGGGACCCTACGCGCTCGGACGAGGCGACGACGCCGAGGGCTCAGGCCCCCAGGAGCGCGTCGAACGCGGTCTCGGGCAGCGACGCCGCGGTGCGCTCGGCGACGATCGCGGCGCGGTAGTCCGCGGCCTGGGCCTTGGCCGCCTCCTCGCTCAGGCCGAGCACCGGAGCGATCAGCGCGGCGACCTCGTCGGCGGCGGCGGCCGACGCGTCGCGAGCGAGCAGCCGAGCACGGGTGCGGCGGCTGAGCACGTCGTCGACCGTGCGGGCCATCTCGTAGCGGGCGGCGTAGACCGCCTCGGCGCGCAGGTAGGGGAGGCCCGCCACCAGGGGCTCGCGCAGGGACGGATCGGCCTCGGCCAGGGCGAGGACGGTGGAGGCCTCGCCGCCGTAGCGCCCGGCGAGGTGCGTGATCACCGGATCGTCGTCGTCCCGGAAGGACTCGAACCCCTCGGTGCCGCGCAGGCGCAGCTTCTTGGTGCGGCTCCGCTTGGCCACGCCCTCGACGCGGTCGCCGAGCTGGTCGAGCACGGCGTCGACGGTGTCGGCGGCCATCTCCCGGTAGGTGGTGAGCTTGCCGCCCGTGATGGTGACCACGCCGGAGGGGGAGACGTGGACCTTGTGGCGCCGGGACAGGTCGGCGGTGCGACCCGAGCCGGTGGTGTTCACGAGCGGGCGCAGCCCGGCCCACGAGCCCACGACGTCCTTGTCGGTGATGCCGGTGAACTTCATGGCGTCGAGCAGGTAGTCGACGTCCTCGCGCAGCACGGGCGGATCGTCGAGCGGGCCCTGGTAGTCGGTGTCGGTGGTGCCGATGTAGGTGAGCTCGCCCCACGGCACGACGAACACGGCCCGACGGTCCTTGGGCACCGGCACCACGACGGCGATGTCGTTGCGGATCTTCTCCCACGGCACCGTGATGTGGATGCCCTTGGCCGGGCGGAT
>CAZUYW010000138.1:0-7929 GCA_964624775.1 uncultured Iamiaceae bacterium | reverse complement strand
CCAGGCCGTCGCGCCCCGGGAGGATGTTCACGAACGCACCGAACTTGGTGATGTTCACGACCCGGCCGGTGTAGGTGGCGCCCACCTCGGCGGTGGGCGGGTTCAGGATGAGGCGGATCTGGCGCTCGGCCTCCTGCACGGCCCCCATGTCGGTGGACCCGATGGAGACGGTGCCGACCATGCCGTCGTCGTCGACGGAGATGTCGGCGCCGGTCTCGGCCTGCATGGCGTTGATGACCTTGCCCTTCGGGCCGATGATCTCGCCGATCTTGTCGATCGGGACCTCGAAGCTGATGATCTTCGGGGCCGAGGCGCCGACCTCGGGCCGGGGCGCCGGGATGGCGGCGTTCATGACGTCGAGGATCTCGAGGCGGGCCACCTTGGCCTGCTCGAGCGCCGCAGCGAGCACCTCGGAGGGCAGGCCCTCGATCTTGGTGTCGAGCTGCAGGGCGGTCACGAACTCGCTCGTGCCGGCCACCTTGAAGTCCATGTCGCCGAAGGCATCCTCGGAGCCGAGGATGTCGGTGAGGGTGACGTACTTGCCGTCCTCGGCGATGAGGCCCATGGCGATGCCGGCCACGGGGGCCTTCAGCGGCACGCCGCCGTCCATGAGCGACAGCGACGAGGCGCACACCGAGCCCATCGAGGTCGAGCCGTTGGAGCTCATGACCTCGGACACGAGGCGCAGCGCGTAGGGCCACTCCTCCAGGCTCGGGACGAGGGGCAGCAGGGCCCGCTCGGCGAGCGCACCGTGGCCGACCTCACGGCGCTTGGTGCCACCCATGCGGCCCGTCTCGCCGTTGGCGTAGGGCGGCATGTTGTAGTGGTGCATGTAGCGCTTCTTGGTGACCGGGTCGACGGTGTCGAGCATCTGGTCCATCTTGGGCAGGCCCAGGGTCAGCACGTTGAGCACCTGGGTCTCGCCGCGCTGGAACAGGCCGGTGCCGTGCGCCGTGGGGATCAGGCCCACCTGGGCCGACACGGGCCGGAGGTCGGTGACGCCACGGCCGTCCATGCGGACGCCCTCGTCGATGACCCGCTGGCGGATGACCGACTTGGTGAGCTCCTTGAGGGCGCTCTTCACCAGGCGGGAGTGGCCCTCGATCGGGGCGCCCTCGCCGCACAGCGCCTCGACGACCTCGGCCTTGACGGCGTCGTTGGCGGCGTTGCGCTCGGTCTTGTCGGCGATGACGTTGGCGGCCTTGGCCTGGTCGGTGAAGGCCGCGACGGCGGCCTCGACCTCGTCGCTGTAGTCGATCTGGTTCTCCCAGGCGATGGCGGGCTTGCGGCCCACCTTGGCGACGAGCTCGTTCTGGAGGGCGAGGGACTCGGCGATCCAGGTCTTGGCGGCGTCGAGGCCGCCGGCGATGACCGCCTCGGTGACCTTGGGGGCGCCGTCCTCGTAGTAGCTCCAGGCCTTCTCGGTGCCGCCGGCCTCGACCATCATGATCGCGATCTCGCCGTTGACCTCACGGCCGGCCACCACGATCTGGAACGTGGACTCGTCCTGCTCCTCGAAGGTCGGGTACGGGATCCACTCCCCGTCCTGGCTGTAGGCCAGGCGCACGCCGCCGATCGGGCCCTCGAAGGGCAGGCCGGTCAGCATCAGCGAGGCCGAGGCGGCGTTGATGGCGACCACGTCGTAGGGGTTCACCTGATCGGCGCCCTGGACGGTGATCACGACCTGGGTCTCGTTGCGGAAGCCCTTCGGGAAGGACGGGCGCAGCGGACGGTCGATGAGGCGGCACACCAGCACGGCGTTGTCCGACGGGCGGCCCTCCTTGCGGAAGAACGAGCCGGGGATCTTGCCGGCGGCGTACGCCTTCTCCTCGACGTCGATGGTCAGCGGGAAGAAGTCGGTGCCCTCGCGGACCTCCTTCGCGCCGTTGGCGGTGGCCAGGACCTGGGTGTTGCCCAGCTTGGCCACGACCGCGCCCTGCGACTGCGGGGCGTAGACGCCGGTGGACAGCGTCAGGGTCTTGTCGGTGCCCGACACGGGCGCCGAAACGGAAACTTCAGCCATGGGTGGCTCTCCTCTGGAGCACTCGCTCCGGTGAGGCGGGTCCCGATGGCCAGTTCCCAGTCGACGACCTCCCGGCCCCGGTGGCCGAGCGATTGGCGACTGACAACTGACCGGCGTGGGATCCGCCGATGGTTGGGAAACGAACAGGAGCGGCCCCGCAGGGCCGCTCCTGTCAGATGGGTGCCTACCGACGCAGACCGTGGGTGGCGATGATCGTGCGGTACCGCTCGATGTCGTTGTTCTTGACGTAGTCGAGCAGGTTGCGGCGACGACCGACCAGCATCAGCAGGCCGCGCCGGCTGTGGTGGTCCTTCTTGTGCTTCTTGAGGTGCTCGTTCAGATGGTTGATGCGCTTGGTGAGCAGCGCGATCTGCACCTCGGGGGACCCGGTGTCGGCGTCGTGGAGGCGGTGCTCCGCGATGACCTCGGGCTTCTGGCGATCGATGATCTCGGACAAGTGATTCCTCTTGGGTGTCGGACCCGGCCCCTCGTTCCGCCGTCGGCGCGAACAGGAGCGGTGTGCCCCCGTTGGGCACGGCCGTCCACGATAGCCCGAACCCGCGTTCGTCGCGAAGTCGGCGGGGCAGGTCAGCGGGGTGCGTCGACGTGCCAGCGATACCGCGGCGGCCGGGCCGGCGTGGCCAGGGACGCCAGGTCGATCTCGGGCGTGAGGGCCAGCACGGGGGCGTCCTCGTCGTAGAACGCGGCCTCGATGTCGTCGATCGTGGCGTTGTCGGGGTCGAGGCCCATCTTGGCGAAGTCGCGGCGGCGGCCCTTCTCGGCAGCCTCGGACTCGAACATCTCGCGCAGGATGGCGGGCAGCGTCTCGGGATCCTTCAGCAGCCACGAGTGGGTGCCGCCCTCGACGACCACGACCATGCCCCGCGCCAGCTTGGCCGCGCTGCGGGCCGTGGCGAGGGGGACCACGATGTCGCGGTCGCCGTGGATGGCCACCACCGGCACCCGCTCACGCCCGAGCTTCTCGAGCATCCAGCGCGAGGACCGGGACCGCAGGATCGACACGCCGGGACCGGCCAGGTGCAGCGGGTTCTTGGCGTGGGCGAGCAGCGTCGGCGCCACGAGGCGCCCGAACTTGGCGGCCTGGCGGGGGTCGCGCAGCATCGGCACGGTGCTCACCGAGTCGAGCAGGAGGATCCCGCCGATGCCGGCGAGCAGGAGCGGGTTGAAGCGCGACAGGGCCACGATCCGGTCCCACGGCTCGCCCACGATCGCGTCGAGGAGGATCACGGTGAGCGCCCGGGACGGCTCCTTGGCCGCCAGCTCGGTGACCAGGCGGCCACCCATGGAGTGCCCGGCGTAGATGGCCTTCTTGATGCCGAGCTCGTCGACCACGCGGCCGAGCAGCTGGGTGTAGGCCTCGAAGCTGGCGCCGCCGGTGGGCAGGCCCTGGGTGCCGCCGTGGTCGGCGGTGTCGATCGCCACCACCTTGAACCCGGCCGTGACGATGCGGCTCAGCGTCTGCGCGTAGAGGAAGCCCTCGGCGGTGAAGCCGTGGACCAGCACGATCGGGATGCCCCGGCCGCACACCGACACGCCGACGCGGTGGCCGTCGGCCAGGGAGATCTGGTGCCGGGCCAGGCGCGGCATCGGCCCCGTGGTGGGCTTGCCGTCGACCTCGGGACCGAGGAGGGGCAGCGTCTCCTCGGTGGCGAGGAGGTCCAGGCCTCCCCCGTGCTCGAAGTGCTCGACCCGCTTGGATCGCCCCATGGTCACGTCGTCCTTCCCGTGCGCCCGGCCACGTTCAGCTTGCCGCCCCGGCGGGGCCCGATCGGGGACGGTGCCGGATCACGCGCCGAGCAGCGAGCGGGTGCGCTCGACGTCGGCCGCCATCTGGGCCACCAGCGCGCCGACCGAGTCGAACTTCTCCTCGCCGCGGAGGCGGGCCACGAACTGGACCCGGACGGCCTCGCCGTACAGGTCGCCCGCGAAGTCGAGCAGGTGGCACTCGAGCAGCGGCGCCCCCGCGGGCCGCTCGTAGAAGGTGGGGCGGTGGCCGAGCGACATGGCCGTGGCGTGGCGGGTGCCGTCGGCCCGCACGAACCAGCCGGCGTAGATGCCGTCGGCCGGGAGCTGGATCTCGGCCGGGATCATCAGGTTCGCGGTGGGGAACCCCAGCTCACGGCCTCGCTGATCACCGGGCTCGACGATGCCCCGCACCTCGTGGGGGCGGCCGAGCAGGGCGGCCGCGCCTTCGACATCGCCGTCGATCAGGCGGGCGCGGATCGCCGTGGAGGACACCCGGGCGCCGGCCTCGGCGGGCGCGCCGTCGACGCCGACCAGGTCGATGCCCTCCACGGTGAAGCCCCGGTCGGCGCCCAGCTCGGCGAGCAGCGCGACGTTGCCGCCGCGGCGGTGGCCGAAGTGGAAGTCCTCCCCGACCACGACGGCCCGGGCGTTCAGGCAGCCGACCAGCACCTCGTCGACGAACTCGGTGGCCGTCTCGGTGGCCCGCTCCTCGTCGAAGTGCACGACGTACACGATGTCGATGCCGGTGGACTCGAGGAGCTCGAGCTTCTGGTCCAGGTCGCACAGGAGGCGGGGCGCCGACTCGGGGCGCACGACCATGGCCGGGTGGCGGTCGAAGGTCACCACGACCGAGGCGAGGCCGCGCGCCGCGGCGAGGCCGCGCACCTGGGCGATCACAGCCCGGTGCCCGAGGTGCACGCCGTCGTACGCGCCGATGGTGACGACGCTGTCCGCGGTGGGCGTGGGGCACGGGCCGACCCCGTGGATGACCTGCACGGGCGACGACGCTAGGGACGCATCCGACCCGAGGCCAACTCCAAACCCACCGGAGGTTGCAGGAGGGCACCGGGTAGGGTCACCGCCCGAGGTCAACGTGTCCGACACCCTTGCGCGCTACGGCTGGGACCAGCACTGGTCCGAGCGGCTCACCGCTCAGCTCGCCACGCCCGAGGGCGCGGCGATCACCGACCCCGAGCCCGGCCGGGTGGTGCGCCACGACGGCGCCGGGCTCGTGGTGGCCCTCGCCGGCGGGCCCGAGCGGGCCATGTTCGGACCGACGCTCGCGCCCGCGCCCGTCGTGGGCGACTGGGTCGTGGTCGACCGGCACCGCACCCCGCAGGCCACCCTCCCCCGCGACTCGCTCCTCCGGCGCCGCGCCGCCGGCACCGGCGAGCGGGAGCAGGCCATGGCGGCCAACGTCGACCTCGTGCTCGCGGTGTGCGGCCTCGACCGTCCGGTGCGGACCGGCCGCATCCAGCGCACCCTCACCATCGCGCTGGACGCCGGCGCGGCCACGCTCGTCGTGCTCACCAAGGCCGACAAGGTCGATCCCGCCCGCGCCGCGGAGGCCGAGCTGCTCGTGGCCGAGGTCGATCCCACCCTCGAGGTCGTGACGCTCTCGGCCCGGGGCGGGTGGGGCGTCGACGATCTGGTGGCCCACGTCGGCACCCGCACCGTTGCCCTGATCGGCGAGTCCGGCGCCGGCAAGTCCACGCTCGTCAACGCCCTGATGGCGGGCGACGTGGCCCTGGAGGGCGCGGTGCGCGACGGCGACAGCAAGGGCCGGCACACCACCACGCACCGCGAGCTGCACCTGCTCCCCACCGGCGGGGTGCTCGTCGACACGCCCGGCATCCGCGAGGTCGGCATCTGGACCGACCCCGACGCGGTCGCCGAGTCCTTCGCCGACATCGACGAGCTCGCCGAGCACTGCCGGTTCCGCGACTGCGCCCACGACCAGGAGCCGGGCTGCGCGGTCCGCGCCGCGGCCGCCGACGGCACGCTCGACCCGGCTCGCCTGGAGCACTGGCGCGAGCTCGACGCCGAGGCGGCCTCGGCGGAGCTGCGCGCCGACCTGGTCGAGTACAAGCGGCGGTCCCGCCAGTTCGGGCGGATGGCGCGCGAGGCCCAGAAGGCCAAGGAGCAGCAGCGCGGCCGCTGATCCGCCCCGGCCCACTTGACCAGCGGGTCACGCCGCGATGGGATCACCTGCCGTGACGATCAGCTACGAGGACGCCATCGCCCAGATCACCGGACCGGGCGGCCGGTACGAGACCGAGGAGGTGGAGGTCCGCGGCGTGACCTACACCGCGTTCAAGGGTGCGCCGGGCTCGCTGCGCGACCTGTTCGACCTCACCCGCCTCTACGGGGACACCACCTTCCTGGTGTACGAGGACGAGAGCTACACCTACGCCCAGGTGTACGAGATCGCCGACGGCGTCACCGCCGCCCTAGCCGGTCGCTACGGCGTGCAGAAGGGCGACCGCGTCGCCATCGCCATGCGGAACTACCCCGAGTGGATCTTCGCCTACCTCGGCGCCATCGCCGCCGGTGCCGTCGTCGTCTCGATGAACGCCTGGTGGACCGCCGAGGAGATGGCCTACGGCCTCGAGGACAGCGGCACCACGGTGCTCATCGCCGACCTCGAGCGCATCGAGCGCAGCCGGGAGTCCGCCGCCCGGCTCGGCATCGCCACCATCGGGGTGCGCCTCGGCGACCACGCCCCGATCGAGGGCGTCGACCGCTGGGAGGACGTCGTGGTCCCCGGCGCCGAGCGGCCCGACGTCGCCATCGGCCCCGACGACGACGCCACGATCCTCTACACCTCGGGCACCACCGGCCACCCCAAGGGCGCCGTGTCCACGCACCGCGCCGTCGTCCAGGCGCTGATGGGCTTCGGCTGCAAGTCCGCCGTCGACTCGCTGCGGCGCCCCGACGAGGCCGCCGGCAGGACCGGTCCCCCGGTGTTCATCCTCATCGTCCCGCTGTTCCACGTGACCGGCAACGTGCCCGTGTTCCTCGGCTCGCTTGCCTCTGGCCTCAAGCTCGTGATCATGCACAAGTGGGATCCGGGCCGCGCCCTCCAGCTCATCGAGCGGGAGAAGGTCACGAACCTCGTCGGCGTCCCCACCCAGGCCTGGGACCTCCTCGAGCACCCGGACTTCGACCGGTACGACACGTCGACGCTCGCCTCGGTGGGCGGCGGCGGGGCGCCCGCGCCGCCGCAGCTCGTGGGCCGCGTGTCGGCCACGTTCAAGGCGGCCAAGCCCAACATCGGCTACGGCATGACCGAGACCAACGCCTACGGCCCCGGCAACAGCGGCACCGACTACGAGACCCACCCCACCAGCACCGGTCGGTCCACCCCCATCCTCGAGCTCCAGATCCGCGATCCCGAGCTGAACCCGGTGCCCGCCAACACGCGCGGCGAGATCTGGATGAAGGGGCCCAACGTCATCCGGGGCTACTGGAACAAGCCCGAGGCCACCGCGGAGACCATCGTCGACGGCTGGCTGCGCACCGGCGACCTCGGCCGCATCGACGAGGAGGGCTTCGTCTACATCGAGGACCGCGCCAAGGACATGATCCTGCGCGGCGGCGAGAACGTGTACTGCGCCGAGGTCGAGGCCGCGATCTACGAGCATCCGGCCGTCTACGAGGCGGCGGTGTTCGGCGTGCCCCACGAGCGCCTCGGCGAGGAGGTCGCGGTCGCCGTGGTCGCCCGGGAGGGCCAGACGATCGACGCCGACGAGCTGCGCACGTTCCTCGCCGAGCACATCGCGCCGTTCAAGATCCCGACCAAGGTCTACGCGTTCGACGCGCCGCTCCCCCGCAACCCCGCCGGCAAGATCCTGAAGCGCCAGCTCCGCGACGACGTCGTCGCCGCCGGCGACGGCGACGCCTGACCGACCCCACCGCTTCGGCGAGCCTTGACCCCACGTCGCGGGGCGAATGCTCGCAAAAGCGCGAGGCCCGACGGACCCCACCGCTTTGGCGAGCCTTGACCCCACGGTTTGGGGCTGAGGCTCGCAAAAGGGCGAGGCGGGATCAGGGGGTGGGGTCGGCGGGGAGGTGCGCGGGGAGGCGGGCGGCGCCGGCGAAGCCGACGCCCGCCACCGCGATCGAGAACGCGAACACCA
>CAZUYW010000137.1:0-8059 GCA_964624775.1 uncultured Iamiaceae bacterium | reverse complement strand
CGGATCTCGGCGGCGTCGCCGCTGACCCGTTCGATGTAGCTGGTGCGCCAGCCCGCCCAGAGGCGGGTCAGCCCGGGCCCCGGCCCCCCGGCGTCCATCAGGCGTGCGCCTGGGCGTCGACCTCGTCGGCGACGCGCTGGATGAACTCGTCGAGCGCGACGCCGCGCTCGACCTCGCCGCCGCGAGGGTTGACGCCCACGGTGCGGGCGGCGACGTCGTCGTCGCCCACCACCAGCACGTAGGGGAGCTTGTCGCCCTTGGCCTTGCGGATCCGGTTGCCGAGCTTCTCGTCGGCCGCCACGAGGTCGGCGCGCAGGCCCACGCCCTGGAGCTCGGCGACGACCTCGGCCGCGTAGGGCCCGTGGTCGTCGCGCACGGGGAGCACGCGGACCTGGACCGGCGCGAGCCACGTGGGGAAGGCGCCGGCGTAGTGCTCGAGGAGCACGCCGAAGAAGCGCTCGACCGAGCCGAGCAGGGCGCGGTGGATCATGATCGGCGTGTGGCGGGCGCCGTCCTCGCCGACGTACTCGAGGCCCATGCGGGCGGCCATGTTGAAGTCGTACTGGATGGTGGACAGCTGCCAGCTGCGACCGATGGCGTCGCGCACCTTGACGTCGATCTTGGGGCCGTAGAAGGCGCCGCCGCCCTCGTCGACCTCGTAGTCGAGCCCCTCGGCCTCGAGCGCGGCGCGCAGGTCCTCGGTGGCCGACGCCCAGCCCTCGTCGGTGCCGACCGTCTCGGCCTTGGCCGGCCGCGTGGACAGGTTGGCCTCGAAGTCGTCGAAGCCGAAGGCCCGCAGCACCGAGAGCACGAAGCCGAGCAGGCTGCGCACCTCGTCGTGGGCCTGTTCGGGCGTGCAGTAGATGTGGCTGTCGTCCTGGGTGAACCCGCGGATCCGCATCAGGCCGTGGAGCGTGCCGGACTTCTCGTAGCGGTACACCGTGCCGAGCTCGAAGAACCGCAGGGGCAGCTCGCGGTAGGAGCGCTGGCGGGCCTTGAAGATCGTGTTGTGGCCCGGGCAGTTCATGGGCTTCGGGTAGTACTCCCCGTTGTCCATCTCCATGGGCGGGTACATGCCGTCCTTGTAGAACCCGAGGTGGCCCGACGCCTCGAACAGGCGGCCGTTGGCGATGTGGGGCGTGTAGACGAACTCGTAGCCGCCGGCGGCGTGGCGGGCGCGGGAGTAGTCCTCCATCACCTTGCGCACGATGCCGCCCTTGGGGTGCCACACGGCGAGGCCGCCACCGAGCTCGTCGGGGAAGCTCAGCAGGTCGAGCTCGGTGGCGAGCTTGCGGTGGTCGCGCTTGGCCGCCTCCTCGAGACGGTGCAGGTGCTCGTCGAGCTCGGCCTTGGTGGCCCAGGCCGTGCCGTAGATGCGCTGGAGCATCGGGTTCTTCTCGTCGCCGCGCCAGTACGCGCCGGCGGCGCGCATCAGCTTGAAGTGGCCGAGGAAGCTCTTCGTGTCCGGGACGTGGGGACCGCGGCACAGGTCGATGAAGCCCGGGTAGCCGTCGAACGCGGGCTGGGCCCACGGCTCGGCGGGCGGGTTCTCGTAGGTGCGGACCAGGCCCGCGTCGGTGGCCGAGGTGGGATCGTCGGCCTCGCCGTCGATGATCTCGAGCTTGAAGCGGTGCCCGGCGAAGACCCGGCGGGCGTCGTCGTTGGAGATCTCGTCGCGCACGAACGGCTGGGCCTCGGCGAGGATCTCGCGCATGCGGGCCTCGATCCGCTCGAGGTCCTCGGGCACGAACGTGCCGGGCTTGCCGTCGGGCCCCGGCGGCAGCTCGAAGTCGTAGTAGAAGCCGTCCTCGACCGGGGGGCCGATGGCGAAGGTGGCGCCCGGGAACAGCTCGAGCACGGCCTGGGCCATGACGTGGGTCGTGGAGTGGCGGATCGTGTAGAGCCCGCGCTCGGACGACGCCGTGATGATCTCGACCGCGTCGCCGTCGGCGAGCTCCCAGTTCAGGTCGCGCTCGACGCCGTTGACCGACCCGATCACGGCCGCCTTGGCCAGGCCCCGACCGATCGACGCGGCAAGCCCGCCCACGGTGGTGCCGACGGGGACCTCGCGGGATGTTCCGTCGGGGAGCGTGATCGTGATGTCGGCCATGGGGCCGAAGCGTAGGCGGTGCCCCGGATCGTCCCGGAACGAGAAGGCTCAGGCGCTGCGGCGCACCGGCCGACGCAGGAGGTCGGCTGAGGACCGGGGCTCGGTGGCCTCCTCGAAGGCGTCGCCCTCGGTCCGCACCACCGCGGGGGCGGCACCGTTGGCGGAGGCGCCGTTCGCCGACGAACCGTTGGCCGACGCCGGCGCGGGCGTCGTCGCGGTCGGCGCCTCGGAGGCGGCCTCCGGCGCCTTCTTCTTGGTGGCGTACTCGTTCACGTACTCCTGGCCCGAGAGCTCCCGGATCTCGTACATGACCTCGTCGATGAGCTGGCGCAGCACGAGGCGGTCCCCTGCCCGACCGGCGAAGCGCTCGACGGAGATGGGCCGGCCGAAGCTGATGCGGACCGGCAGGCGCAGCTTGGGGAACTTGGCGTCGGGCGGCATGACCTCGCGGGCGCCCTGCAGGCCGATCGGGATGATCGGGGCGCCGGTGCGCAGCGCGAGCCGGGCCGGCCCGGTGTGGCCGCGGTACAGGCGGCCGTCGCGGCTGCGGGTGCCCTCGGGGTAGATGCCGAACAGCTCGCCGGCCTCGAGGAGGCGCTGGGCGGTGGCGAGCGCCCGCTCGGCGGCGTCGCCGCCGGTGCGGTCGATCGGGATCATGCCGAGCGCCGGGAAGAGCTTGCGGGTCTTCCAGTCGTCCATGTACTCGGCCTTGCCGACGTAGGTGACCCGGCGGGGCAGCATCGCGGGCACGAAGAAGGAGTCGAGGACCGACGTGTGGTTCGGGCACAAGATGGCGCCGCCGGTGGCGGGAATGTGCTCGAGGCCGCGGATGTCGAAGCGCCACGCGGCCCCGAAGAGGGGCGTCAGGATTCGCTTCGCGACGGGATAGAGCTTCCCGACCTCATCGTGGGCCATGGACCCGCATCATGCCCCAGGATCGAGGACCACGCCGAGCAATGCCGCGGCATCGCCCACGCCGAGGCCGGCAGCCGCGGCGGCGTCGATGGCGGCGACCGCGGTCGGGGTGTCCAGATCGTCGTCGAGGGCGGCGCGCACCTCGGTGAGGGCGCCGTCACCGGCCCCGGCGGCGACCCACGCGTCGAGCCGCGCCGCGGAGGCGGGCATGAGCTCGTCGTGCCACTCCCACGGGGTCCGGTAGTGGTTGGCGAGGGCGGCGAGGCGGATGGCGCGGGGGTCCCACTCCTTGCGGAGCTCGCTGACGAACACGAGGTTGCCGAGCGACTTCGACATCTTCTCGCCGTCCATGCGGACCATCGCCTGGTGCATCCAGTGGCGCACGAAGGGCTCGCCGGTAGCGGCCTCGGACTGGGCGGCCTCGCACTCGTGGTGCGGGAAGATCAGGTCGCTCCCGCCGCCGTGGAGGTCGATCGTGGTGCCGAGCTCGCGCAGCGCCAGGGCCGAGCACTCGATGTGCCAGCCGGGACGACCGGGGCCCCAGAGGGACTCCCACGACGGCTCGTCGTCGGCCGAGGGCTGCCAGAGCACGAAGTCGAGCGGGTTGCGCTTGTTCGGGTCGTCGACGTTGCCGCCGCGCTCGGCGGCGTAGCGCAGCATGTCCTCGGTGGAGTAGTGGCTGATCTCGCCGAAGCGGTCCCAGGTCGACACGTCGAAGTACACCGACCCGCCGGACTCGTAGGCGTGGCCGCGGTCGAGCACCATGCCGATGAAGCCGCGGATGTCGGCGATGGCCGACGTGGCGCGGGGCTCGGACCAGCTGGGCAGGAGGCCGAGGGCCTCGATGTCGGCGTCGAAGCGGGCGATCTCGCCCGCGGCGAGGTCGAGGTAGTGGACGCCGAGCTCGCGGGCCTTGCGGAGCAGGTCGTCGTCGACGTCGGTGATGTTGCGCACGCAGCGCGTCTCGTGGCCGAGGTCGCGCAGGCGCCGCTGGAGCACGTCGTAGGTGAGGTAGGTGGCGGCGTGCCCGAAGTGCGTGGCGTCGTAGGGCGTGATGCCGCACGTGTACATGAGCACCGTGGGCCCCGGCTCGAAGGGCACGACGGCCTGGCGGGCGGTGTCGTAGAGGCGCATCGGGCCGCCGCGTCCGGCGACCGGCGGGACCTCGCTCACGAGGCCGAGGCGTCGGGGTCGGGCTCCACGGCCGCCGTGGCCCCACCCGGGGGCGGGGTGCTCGGCACGCCCACCTCGTCGGGGATCCCGGTGAACTTCACCGCGACCCTGGTCTTGTAGTGCACGTTGAGCTGCAGCAGCACGGCCGTGAACGACTCGATCGGCGTGGCCTGGGAGAGGCCGCCGGCGTCGAGCGGGCGCATGTTCGGCACGTGGGCCACGATCTCGGAGGTGACCTCGGTGGCCCGCGGGTAGTCCGAGCAGATCAGCACGTCGGACTCGATCGGGTGGTGGAGGTCGCCGAGCTCGGTGGCCGGCACGTGGTGGAACCCGGCCGCCACCTGGCAGCCCGGCACCGCGGCCTGGACGCTCGCGGCCACCGACCCGCGGGGCGGGACGAGCGGCTGGAACTCCTTGCCGATGCGGGTGAGGGCGTTGGCCATGCAGATGACGACCTTGCCCGAGAGGGCGTCGGCCACCGACGTGGCGGTGCCGTAGGCGCCGTCCCACGGGGTGGCGATGACGACGACGTCGGCCGAGGCGGCGTCGTGGTTGTCGCCGGCGACGATGCTCAGCTTGCGGTCGGGCCACCGCTCGTGGAGCTTGTCCACCGCCTCCATGGCCCGGTACTTGGACCGGGAGCCGATCACGATGTCGTAGCCGACCGACGCGAGCCGGGCGGCGAGGGCGCTGCCGGCGGGGCCGGTTCCTCCGAGGATGCCGATCTTCACGGCGACACCCTAGGAGCAAGCCCGCCGATGCGGTGAAAACCCCCGGCTACCGTGCGCGGCGTGACCGACCCGCCCCTCCCCCGCCCCGCCCTGGCCCTCGCCGGGGTGGGCCTGCGCCGCGAGGGGCGCACGATCCTGGATGGGATCGACTGGACGGTCCGACCCGGCGAGCACTGGGTGCTGGTGGGGCCCAACGGCTCCGGCAAGACCACGCTCCTGCGGATCGCGTCGCTGTGGCTGCACCCCTCGACGGGCACCGTCGACGTCCTGGGCGAGCGGCTCGGGGCCACCGACGTGCGGCCGCTGCGGGCCCGGATCGGCGTGGCGTCGGCCGCGCTCGCCGACCGACTGCGGCCCGACCTGACCGTCGGCGACGTGGTGCTCACGGCGCGGCGCGGCGCGCTCGAACCCTGGTGGCACACCTACGACGACACCGATCGCGCCGCCGCGGCCCACGCCCTCGACCTCCTCGGCATCGCCCACCTCGCGGCGCGGCCCTTCGCCACGTTGTCGTCGGGCGAGCGGATGCGGGCCCAGCTCGCCCGCACGCTCGTCACCGAGCCCGAGCTGCTCCTGCTCGACGAGCCGGCCGCTGGCCTCGACCTCGGCGGGCGCGAGGACCTCGTGGCCCGCCTCGACCGCCTCGTCGCCCGGCCCGACGCCCCGCCGACCGTGCTCGTGACCCACCACGTGGAGGAGATCCCGGTGGGCGCGACCCACGGGCTCGTGCTGCGCGACGGGCGGGTGGTCGCGTCCGGACCGATCGCCGACGCCCTGACCCCGGACACCCTGTCGGCGGCGTTCGGGCTGGCCGTGGCGGTGGACCGGCAGGCGGGGCGCTGGCATGCGAGGGCCGTCGGCCCCGTCGCCTAGCCTGCTGCCACCCATGGAGGACACCCTGCCCACCCCCACCGATCACCCACCCGCTCCCGCCGGCGGCGACGTGTTCGACGCCGCCACGGTCGGCGACGTCGACCGCGTGCGCGAGCTCCTCGACGCCGACCCCGAGCTCGTCCGTGCCCACGGCGCGGACGGCTTCACCGCCCTCCACCTCGCCGCCTGGTTCGGGCGCGACAAGGTCGCCGAGCTGCTGCTGGCCCGCGGCGCCGACCCGCGCGCGGTGGCCACCAACGAGTCCGCCGTGGAGCCGCTCAACAGCGCGGCGGCCGGCGGTCACCTCGTGATCGCCCACCTCCTGCTGGATCGCGGCGCCGAGGTCGACGCACCTCAGACCGGTGGCATCACGCCACTGCACTCCGCGGCCCACCGCGACGACGCGGCGATGGTGTCGCTGCTGCTCGGCCGGGGCGCCGATCCCGCCGCGGTGATGGACGACGGCCGCACCGCCCTCGACCTCGCCACCGACGAGGCCGTCAGGGCACTGCTCGGCTGATCAGCACCACGAAGGTCGGCCCGTCCAGGGTCACCGAGCCGGTGACGTGGCGCCGGGCCCAGGGCCACGGGGGCCGGTCGACCGCAGCGTCGAGGGCCACCTCCCACTCGCCGTCGGGCAGCGCGAAGGCCACGGTGCCGGGGCCGTCGAGCACGAGCAGCACCACGCGGTGGTCATCGAGGTCGCTGCCGTCGAGGTCGATGCGCAGGGCCGGGTAGCCCGGGTCGTTCCACTGGGCGACCGAGCGGGGCGCGCCGGTCTCGTCGCGCCAGGTGACGCCGGCGTCGTCGGGGTCGACCCAGGACGCCCGCCGCAGCACCGGGTGGCGGTGGCGGAGGGCGACCGCGGCGGCGGTCCAGGCCGCGAGGTCCCAGTCGGCCTCGGGCCAGGGGACGCCCCACTCGTCGGGGTCGAGCGTGTACCCGTCGGCCCGCCCGCCCTGGGTGCGCCCGAGCTCGTCGCCGGCCACGAGCAGCGGCACGCCCTGGGCGCACAGGACGGTGGCGAGCATCGCCCGCTGGCGGCGCCGCCGCCCGACGAGCACCGCGGGGTCCGCCGTGGGTCCGTCGACGCCGCCGCCCCAGGACCGCTGCCCGTGCCCGCCGTCCGACGAAGCGTCGTAGGTGACGAGGTCGGCGAGGGTGAAGCCGTCGTGGGTGGCGACCGCGTTGATCGACGCCGTCGCGGAGCGGCCCGATGCCCGGAACACCTCGCCGCTGCCCATCAGGGCGCGGGCGGCGGTGGGCCAGGTGCCGCGATCCGCCCAGAGGTCGCGGGTGCCGTCGCGGAAGCCGTCGTTCCACTCCCGCCACGGATCGGGGAACCGGCCGAGGGCGTAGCCGCCGGGGCCGACGTCCCACGGCTCGGCCACGAGCTTGGTGCCCGGATGAGCGGCCACCACAGCGGCGAGGTCGTCGAGCCACGGCGATGCGGGATCGGGGCCGTCGTCGCCGCGGATCATGGTGGCGGCGAGGTCGAAGCGGAAGCCGTCGACGCCGAACTCGGTGATCCAGCGCTCGAGGCACTGGCGGATGAGGCGACGCATCCAGGGCGAGCGGGCGTCGACGCTGTTGCCGCAGCCGGTCACGTCGTCGTCGACCAGGCCCGACGGGCCGGGCAGGAGCCGGTAGGCGGCGGCGTTGTCGAACCCGCGCCAGGACAGGATCGGCCCGCTGCCGAGGCGCCCCTCGCACGTGTGGTTGACGACGATGTCGAGCCAGACCTCGATGCCGGCCTCGTGCAGCGCGGCGATCGCGGCCCGCAGCTCGCGGCCCGGGTCCCCGCCGGCCGAGGCGTAGGCGGCGTGGGGCGCGCCCCAGGCGAGCGGGTTGTAGCCCCACACGTTGGCGCTGCCCCGGGCGACGAGGTTGGCCTCGCTCACGAACTGGTGCACGGGCAGCAGCTCGACGGCGGTGACGCCGATGCGCCGGAGGTGATCAACCACGGCCGGCGCCGCGAGCCCCGGGTAGCGGCCGCGGTGCTCGGCCCGGACGAGGGGGTGGCGGGCCGTGAGGTGGCCGACGTGGGCCTCGTACACGAACGTGTTGTCCCACGGGGTGCCGGGCCGGGCCTCGGCGGGCACGGGCGTGACCGGGGCGACGACCACCGAGCGGGGCACGAAGGGCGCGGAGTCGACGCCGGGGGCGAGCAGCTCGGGCGACCAGGTGAGCGAGCCGGCCACCTGGCGGGCCGCGGGGTCGACGAGCAGCTTGGCCGGGTCGCAGGCCTGGCCGGTGG
>CAZUYW010000136.1:0-8065 GCA_964624775.1 uncultured Iamiaceae bacterium | reverse complement strand
GATCTTCGCCGCGTGCACGATGGCGGAGTCGAGGCCGGCCTCGACGCACTCGTGCAGGAACACGCTGTTGAGCACGTGGCGCGACGCGGGGGAGAGGCCGAAGCTCACGTTGGAGAGACCGAGCGTGGTGAAGCAGCCCGGGATCTCCTCCTTGATGCGCTTGATCGCGTCCATGGTCTCGATGGCGTCACGACGGAGGTCGTCATCGCCGGTGGAGAGCGGGAACGTGAGGGCGTCGAAGATGAGGTCGGCGTGCTCGAGGCCGTAGCGGTTCACCGCGAGATCGGCGATGCGCTTGGCGACCCGGACCTTCCACTCGACGTCGCGGGCCTGGCCCTCCTCGTCGATGCAGAGGCAGATGACGGCGGCGCCGTACTCCTTGGCCAGCTTGAACACGCGGTCCAGCCGGGACCCCTCGGCCTCGCCGTCCTCGAGGTTGGCCGAGTTGAGGATGGCGCGGCCGCCGATCCACTGGAGCCCGGCCTCGATCACCTCGGGCTCGGTGGAGTCGAGCACGAGCGGCGCGTTGGCCTGGGTGGCGAAGCGGCTGGCGATCTCGTCCATGTCGCCGGTGCCGTCGCGGCCGACGTAGTCGACGCAGACGTCGAGGACGTGGGCGCCCTCCTTCACCTGCTGGGTGGCCATGGCCGTGCAGGTGTCGTAGTCGCCCTCGAGCATCGCCTCGCGGAACTTCTTGGAGCCGTTGGCGTTCGTGCGCTCGCCGATCATGAGCGCCGAGAGGTCCTGGTGCAGCGGCACGGCCGAGTAGATCGACGCCACGGACGGCTCGTGCTCGACGGTGCGGGTCGCGGGCACGAGGTTCGGCGCCATGTCGGCGAGCAGCTTGATGTAGTCGGGCGTGGTGCCGCAGCAGCCGCCGATGACCTGCACGCCGAGCTCCTCCACGAAGCGGCGCTGGTGGGTCTCGAGCTCGGCCGGCGTGAGGTCGTAGTGCATGGCGCCGTCGACCACCGACGGCAGGCCCGCGTTGGGCAGGCACGAGATCGGGACGCGGCTGTGCTGGGACAGGTGCCGGACGTGCTCGCTCATCTCGGTGGGGCCGGTGGCGCAGTTGAGGCCGATGATGTCGACGCCGAGCGGGTCGATCGACGCGAGCGCGGCGCCGATCTCGGTGCCGACGAGCATGCGGCCCGTGAGCTCCATGGTGACCTGGGCCTGGATCGGCACCTGGCGGCCGACCTTGGCCATGGCGCGGCGGGCGCCGATGACCGACGCCTTCAGGGCGAGGAGGTCGAAGTGGGTCTCGAGGATGAACAGGTCGATGCCGCCCTCGAGGAGGCCCTCGGCGGCCACCTGGTAGTGGTCGCGCAGCTCGGCGAAGCGGATCTGGGCGAGGCTCGGGGACTTGGTGCCGGGGCCGAGGGAGCCGGCCACGTAGCGCTTGCGATCGGGTGTCGAGAAGCCGTCGGCGACCTCACGGGCGATGCGGGCGTTGGCGAGGGCGATCTCGTGGCTGCGGTGGGCGAGGTCGTACTCGCCGAGCGGCACGCCGAACGCGCCGAACGTGTTGGTCTCCACCACGTCGGCGCCCACCTCGAAGTACGCGCTGTGCAGGGCGGCGATGACGTCGGGCCGGGTGATCCCGAGGTAGTCGGTGCAGCCCTCGAGCTCGGGTCCGCCGTAGTCGTCGAGGGTGAGGTCCTGGGTCTGCAGCCAGGTGCCCGTGGCGCCGTCGTAGACGACGACTCGTTGGGCGACCAGATCGAGGAAGGAGTTCGGCACGGGGGCAGGCTACCGGGGCACCCCGATCCGGCCGTAGTCGATACCCCTGAGATCGACGTGGCCGGATCGGGGCCCGGCAGGTCCGGACCGCTTCGGGCGGGCTTCAGTCGCCGTCTTCGTCACCCGACGGCGCGGGGGCCTCGTCGCCGCCGCTGGTGCCCTCGCGCTCGCTCTTCTCGCCCTTCTCGCCCTTGCCCTCGTCCTTCCAGACGCTCTCGGCGCCGGTGTGGCCGGTGCGGTACACCCAGGCCGTCGACAGCACGCCGGTGAGGACGCTCAGCGCCATGAGCGGCACCAGGGCCTTGGCGAACTGGGCCTTGCGGGCGTTGCCCTCCTGGTGGGCCATGCGGTAGGCGATGGCCGCGCCGACCGCGCACAGGAAGAAGAGGAACACGATGGGGCGGGCCTGCTCGGCCAGCTGCGAGTGGCGCTCGATCAGGGCCTCCTTCTCGCCGCTCAGCTCCTCGAGGCCCTCGCCGGACATCATGGCGAGCTGCACGCCGAGGAGGGAGCCGGTGGCGCCCAGGGCGGTGAGCGGGAGGGCCCACGGGCGCCAGCCGGGGCGGGCGAGGGCGGCGATGGCACCGATGAGGGCCAGCGGCACCAGCATCACCGGCAGGTGGACGATCAGCGGGTGGGCGGGGAGCCCGTTGAAGGTGGTGAGCTCGGCGAGGACGGACATGGCTGCTCCTAGCAGGGGATGGGCCGCAGCGGATGGTTCGCCGCGACCGTACGGAGCGTCCCGGCAGTCCTCGGGAAGTGCCAGGTAAGGGCGCGGTTAAGAGCGATGGTCATCGGCCACGTCGGTAGGCTGCCCGCGGCATGAAGATCTACACGCGCAAGGGCGACGACGGCACCACCGCGCTCTACGGCGGTGGGCGGGTCCGCAAGGACGACGACGCGCCGGAGGCCTACGGCACCGTCGACGAGGCCCAGGCCGTGCTCGGCATGGCGCGGTCGCTCGCCGTGCCCGGCGGTGAGCTCGACGCCCTGCTCGTGGCCATCGAGGCCGATCTCTGGGTGCTGATGGCCGAGCTCGCCACCGAGCCCGCCAACGCCCACAAGCTCGTCGACGGTGCGAGCCGGGTGACCCCGGAGATGGTCACCGCCCTGGAGGCGTCGATCGACGACGTGTCGGCCCGCTTCGAGCTGCCGACCGACTTCGTGGTGCCTGGCCAGAACCCGATCGCGGCCCACCTCGATCTCGCCCGCACGGTCGTGCGTCGGGCCGAGCGGCGCTCGCTCGGCGTAGCCGCCCCCGACTCCCACGTCCTGCCGTACCTGAACCGCCTGTCCGACCTGTGCTGGGCGCTCGCCCGCTGGCAGGAGGGCGACGTCCTGCTCACCCGCGACGCTCCCTGAGCACCCGCCCCGATCGCACCCACCCACCCATCACCCCGGAGGATCCCGTGCCCGTCCCGATCGATCTGCGCCACCTGCCCGCCACCCCGGACGACGGCACGCTGCTCGTCGTCGGTGCCCGTCCCGAGCACCTCGCCGAGGACGTGCGCGGGCTCGACGAAGGGCTCGCCGCCCTCGCCGGCTTCGAGGGCAAGGTCGGCCAGACCTTCGCCGCCGCCACCGATGCGGGCGCGTGCCTCGTGGCCGGCCTCGGCGCGGACCCCACGGCGGACGACTTCCGGCGCATCGGCGCGGCCATCGCCAAGGCCGCGGTGAAGCAGCCCGCGATCGCCGTCGACGTGCTGGGTGGGCTGGACGGCGCCGACCGCGTGCGCGCCGCCGAGACCCTCACGGAGGGCCTGGGCCTCGGCGCCTACGCCTTCGCCGACTACAAGGACCCGGCGCCCGGCACCGCGCTCGAGTCGGTGGCCGTCGTGGCCAAGGGCGGCCAGCGCGTGGCCGACGCCGTGGCGCGCGGGGCCGCCACCGCCGCCGCCCAGGGCGTGGCGCGCGACCTCGTGAACACCCCCGGCGGCGACCTGACCCCGCCCGTGTTCGCCGACCAGATCGTCGAGCTCGCGGGCGAGCACGGGCTCGAGGTCGAGGTGCTGGACAAAGCGGCGATCGTCGAGGCCCGGATGGGCGGGCTGCTGGGCGTCAACCGGGGGTCGACGATCGAGCCCCGCTTCGTCACCTTGCGGTACCGGCCCGAGGGCAAGCCCCGCGGCCGGGTGGCCCTGGTCGGCAAGGGCATCACGTTCGATTCGGGGGGCCTGTCGATCAAGCCGTCGAACGCCATGGAGACCATGAAGAACGACATGGGCGGTGCCGCCGCGGTGGTGGGGGCGATGCTGCTCGTGCCGCTCGTGGCACCGAAGCTCGAGGTCACCGCCTACCTGCCCCTCACCGATAACATGCTGGGCGGCGACGCCACCCGGGTCGGCGACGTGCTGCGCGCCCGCAACGGCACCACCATCGAGGTGCTCAACACCGACGCCGAAGGCCGCCTGATCCTCGCCGACGCGCTCGTGCTGGCTGCCGAGGACGAGCCCGACGCCATCATCGACGTCGCCACCCTCACGGGCGCCGCCATGGTGGCGCTCGGGGATCGCACCGCCGCCGTCATGGCGAACCACGACGAGCTGCGCGACCGCGTGCTCGCCGCGGGCGAGAGCGCGGGCGAGGCCCTGTGGCCGATGCCGTTGCCCGACCACATCCGCAAGGGCATCGACAGCGATCTCGCCGACCTCAAGAACATGGGCAACAACCCCTACGGCGGCGCCATGACCGCCGGCGTGTTCCTGCGGGAGTTCGTCGACGGTCGGCCCTGGGCCCACCTCGACATCGCCGGCCCGGCGTTCGCGTCGGCGCCCTACGACGAGACCCCGAAGGGCGGCACCGGCTTCGGCGTGCGCACCCTCGCCAAGGTCCTCGCCGGCTGGTCCAAGCTCCCCGCCTGACCCGCTCCGCCTGACGTTGCCCGGAAAGGGCACCCGAAAAGGTGTGCGGATCCGGCTTCGACGCGCCTCTCCCCAGGTGACCCACCACCCGGTGGGCGTGGAGGAGGTCCGATCGTGGGACAGCCAGCCGATACCGTGCGGTCAGGCCCCCCGGCGGGGCCGGCCGTGGGGAGGGAGGTGCCGTGGCCACCGATGCCGATCTGGTCGCGCGGGCGCTGGCGGGGGACACGTCGGCCTTCGGCGATCTCTACGACGCCTACGCGCCCCGGCTCCTCGCCTTCTGCACCCGCGTCCTCGGTGATCCCCACGAGGCGGCCGACGCGGTCCAGGACACGTTCGTCCTGGCCGTGCAGCGCCTCGGCCAGCTGCGCGAACCCGATGCCCTGCGGGCGTGGCTCTACGCGATCGCCCGCAACGAGTGCACCCGCCGCGGGCGGGCGCGGGCCCGGGCGGTCCCGACGGCGGAGCCGGTCCCGGTGACCGCCGAGGGACCGAACGACGACGTGGGCGACGTGGTGGCCTCCGAGCAGTACGTCGCCTGGCTGTGGGCCGCCGCCGAGGGCCTCGACGAGCGCGATCGGCTGCTGCTCGAGCTCAACGTCCGCCACGGCCTCGAGGGGGCTGAGCTCGCCGAGGCGGCCGGCATCCCCACCGGCCAGATCTCGATGGCCACGGGCCGCATGCGCGAGCGGAGCGAGCGGGCGCTCGGGGCGATGCTCGTGGCCCGGCAGGGCCGCGCCGACTGCGATGAGCTCCAGCGGGTGCTGACCGGCTGGGACGGCACCTTCGATGTCCTGTGGCGCAAGCGGGTGGCCCGCCACGTCGACGGCTGCCCCACGTGCACCGACCGCCGGGCCGCGCTGCTGGCACCGCTCGGTTCCCTCGCCGCGCTCCCGTTCCTCCCACCCCCTGGCGACCTGCGGGCGCGGGTCGTCGATGCCATGGCCGGTGCGTCGTCGGGTGCCGGGCCGGCCGCGGGTCCGCCACCGGCGGATCGTGTCGGCCGACGTCGGGCGCTGGTGGTCGCCGCGGTGCTCGCCCTGCTCGTCGTCGTGCTCGTCGCCGCCCTCGGCCGCGACCGGGGGAGCGAACCGGTGGCCTCCGGTGCCGGCAAGCTGGGCGAGAAGGTCGGGGCCGTCGCCTCCACGACCACGTCGCCGTCGGGCTCGTCGTCGACGGTGCCGGCCACGGGGTCGACGGTGACCACCACCGCTCCGGCGACGACGCCGACGGCGCCTGCCGCGGGGTCGTCCACGACGTCGACGACCGAGCCGGAGCTCACCGCGCCGACCGATCCCGGCAGCGATCCGTCGACGCCGACGGTGGTGCTGATCCCACCCGAGACGATCGACGCGCCCGACGCCCCGCCCACGGTCGGCAGCCCGTCGCGCGATCAGGCCGGTCCGCTGCGCACCGCCTCGTGCCCCGGGACCCACACGACCGCGGTCTCGGCGTCGGCGTCGGACGACGTCGGCCTCGCGGCCGTCACCCTCGTGTGGAGCCAGGCGGGTGGCAGCTCGGGTCGCACCGCGATGCACCGCACCTCGGCGTCCAACTGGGTGGCGACGCTGGGTCCCTTCGCGGTCGGCGGCGACGTCACCTATCGGGTCGAGGCCCGGGACACCGCCGGCGCCCGCACCACCTCGCCCAGCGCGACGGTCGGCGTCGACCCCTGCCCGGGCTGAGCGACCTCGGGCGGGGTCGGCGGCGCGGACCTCAGCAGGTCAGAGGTCCTTCACGTGGATGTACCAGAACTGGCTCGCCGGCACGGTGCGCACGTTGTAGCGACCGCTGTAGAGCGGCACGTTGTACTCCTCGATGGTGACCGTGCCGTTCCCGTTGACCGCGGCCACCCAGGCCACGTGGCCGTTGTTCTCGGCGATCGCGCCGACCGCGGGCGTGGAGTTGGTCTGGCCTGGGAATCGGTTGTGCCAGACCCCCGCGTTGCCGATCGCCCGTGGCATCTCGAAGCCGTTCTTGGAGTGGAGGCGCCACGCCACGAACGAGGTGCACTCCCGCGAGTAGTAGCCCCAGGAGTCCACGTACTGGTCGAGGGCGCCGGAACGCCACGGCTGCGGGTAGTCGTCACCGATCACGCCGCCGGCGCTGGGTGATCCGATCTTCCCCGACATCCACGACCACTTGGGTGCGCCGTCGGTGCTGCGGACGACCGCGTTCCCGTCGGGCTGGATGGCGACCGTCGCCCCAGGGTTGCCGTTCGTCCCCGAGCTCCAGATGGCCCGGTTGCCCGGGGCGTACACCACGAAGTTGCCGTCGGTCTGCATCGCCGCCCAGGCGCCCGGATGTCCGGGGGTGCCGCTCGACCAGCGCGCCCCGCCACTGGTGCGGTACACGACCAGGTTCCCGTCCGCCTGCATGTAGAGGATGTGGCTTCCATCGCTGGCGCGCAGGGCCGTGTCGGGGCCGAGCGACCAGCCCCCGGCCATCGTGGTGGTGCTGTTCCCGGTGCGTCCCCCGGCCCGTGACCACACGGCCCGCCCGCCGGGGAGGTACAGGACGAGGTTGCCGTCACCTTGAAGGATCAGGCGATCGCCGCCGAGGCCGACGGTCGCGCTGCTCCAGATGGCCCGGTTCCCCGGGGCGTACACCACCAGGTTCCCGTCGCCCTGGAGCGCCAGCCACGCGCCCGAGGTGCCGACCGTCCCGGTGGACCACACGGCCCCGCCGGAGGTCTTGTAGAGCACGAGGTTCCCGTCGCCCTGCATGATCAGCTGGTACGCACCATCGCCCGATGTGAGCGACGCGCCGGACTTCAGGGTCCAGCCGATCGCCAGGGTCGAGGTCGAGTTGCCGGTCTTGCCGGTGCCCCGCGACCACGTCGCCCGGCCGTCGGCCATGTAGATCACGAGGTTGCCGTCGGACTGCATCCGGACCTGCTTGCCGCCGAGCCCGGCGGTGTCGCTGTGCCACAGCACGCGGTTGGTCGTGGCGTAGACGGCAAGATCGCCCGTCGACGTCATCGCGAGGCGGGCGCCTGGGTTGCCGCTCGTCTTGGTCGTCCAGACCGCCTTGGAGGACGAGTTGTAGATGACGACGTTGCCATCGGACTGCACGGTGAGCCGGTAGGCGCGCGACGCCGCCACCAGGGACTGGCCGGCGCGCAGCGTCTCGCCGTTGCGGAGGATCGGTTCACCCGAGGATGCCTGGGCCGGCGGGGCGAACGGGACCGCGGCGAACGTGGTGATCGCCATCGCCGCTGCGATCGTCAGGGCGAGGGTGCGCCGCAGGGCGCGGCCCTCCCGTCGCCAAAGGGTGGGACTCGTCGCCATGTCGTGCTCTCCCGTCGTTCCGCCGACTGCCGCCTCAACTGCCGCACCATAGCGGTTGGGGCACGAGCGAGGACCTGCTCGTGTCAGCTGCTCGCCGGCGGTCGGCGACCGATGTCGCCGCGCTCAGGCGGGGTCGGCGGCGCGGACGGTGGGGGGTTCGGTGGTGCGGTG
>CAZUYW010000135.1:3045-8079 GCA_964624775.1 uncultured Iamiaceae bacterium | reverse complement strand
CCGAGCATGACCGCCTGGAAGTTGTCCATCCGCGCCTGCTGCCAGCCGGGCTCGAGGCGGTCGGCGAACTCGGGCTCGGTGGGTCGGTTGCCGCGCTCGCCGATGGCGGACGGCGTCCGCTGGAACACGTAGACGTGCTCGGCGGCGTCGGCGAGGGGCGTGACGCACTGGATGCCGGTCGCGCCCGTGCCCATGAGGCCGACCTTCTTGCCGGCCAGGTTGGTGAGCGGCTCGCCGGGCGCACCGCCGGTGACGGTGTAGTCCCAGCGGGCCGAGTGGAAGGCGTCGCCGGCGAAGTCGTCCATGCCCGGGATGGCGGGCAGCTTCAACAGGTTGAGGATGCCGACGGCGAGCACGTAGTGGCGGGCGGTCAGCTGGTCGCCGCGGTCGGTCTCGATGCGCCACCGCGTGGCGTCCTCGTCCCACGTGGCCCGGGTGACGTCGGTGTGGAACAGCGCACCCCGGTCGAGCTCGAACCGCTCGCCGATGGCGCGCAGGTGGGCGAGGATCTCGTCGCCGAACGCGTAGCGGTGCTTGGGGACGTAGCCGAGCTCCTCGAGCATCGGCAGGTAGATGTAGGACTCGATGTCGCACATCACGCCCGGGTACTGGTTCCAGTACCAGGTGCCGCCGAGGCCGCCCGCCTGGTCCACGATGCGGAACGAGTCGATGCCGGCCTTGCGGAGCTCGACGCCCACGAGCATCCCGGCGATGCCGCCGCCGAGGATGAGCACGTCGACCTCGTCCTGCACGGGGTCGCGCTCGGCGCGGGGCGTGAACGGGTCGTCGCGGAACCGGGCGACGCGCTCGTCGTGGGTCAGGTCGCGGATCGCCGTGCGGTCGCCGACGAGCCGCCGGGCCCGCTCGGCCTCGTACTTCGCCCGGACGGCCTCGGGGTCGAAGGCGTCGGTCACGCAGCGATGCCGAGGAACTCGAGGACGTTGTCCCGCATGACCGCCTTGGTCTCGGCGGCGTCGAACTCGGGGATGTCCTGCACGAAGGCGCACGGGTCGGCGAGGCCCTCGGTGTGGGGGAAGTCGGAGCCGAACATGAGGCGCTCGATGCCGACGGCGTCCTTGAGGCGGGCCATGTCGTCCTCGTAGTACGGCGAGATCCACACCTGGCGGCGGAACTGCTCGACCGGGTGCTCCTTGAAGGCGAAGGGCATCTTCCCGTAGGCGTCGCCCAGGTTGCGGAGCAGGTCGGGCACCCACATGGCGCCGTTCTCGATCGACGCGATCCGCAGCGCCGGGAACCGCTCGAGGAGCCCGTGGCAGACCATGGCGGCGAGCGTGTCGGAGATGCCACGGTCGGCAAAGGCCACGAGCGGGAACGCAGCGTGCTTGAAGCCCTCGAAGCCGCCTCCGCCGCCCGCACCGGGATCGGTGTTGCGCCAGAACCGGCCGTAGTGGCTGACGCCGCTGAGCCCGGCGTGGAGCACCATCGGCACGCCGGCCTCGGCGATCAGGCCCCAGACCCGGTCGAACTTGGGGTGGGCGGGGGAGACGTAGCCCTCGGCGCCGTCGGGCACCGGCCCGGGGATGGTCACGAGGACCCGGGCCCCGGCGTCGAGCACCCGGGCCACCTCGGCCTCGGCGAGGGCCGGATCGGCGAGGGTGATCATCGGAGCGGCGTAGAGCTTGCCGTCGCCCCGGTCGAAGCCCCAGTCGTCGTCGAGCCACGAGTTGAACGCCGAGAAGGCGGCGTGGAGGGCGGGCAGGTCCCGGCGCAGCGCCTCCTGCATGCCGACGCCGAGGGTGGGGAAGAGGAGGGCGCCGTCGAGGCCCTGGGCGTCGAGCTGCGCGAGCCGGGCGGCGCGGTCGCGGTACTCGGGGTGCTGGGCGATCGGGTCGAGCTCGCCGAACATGGTCTTGAGGTCGAGGCCCTCGGTGTTGCGACCGCGGAAGTAGTCCTCGAGGCTGCCCGGTGCGGCGATGGGGTCGAAGGTGGGGTTCGGGATGAACTTGTTGACCTTCCCGCCGACCAGGAGGCGCTGCTTGCCGTTGATGTCAGCCCACTGCATGCACCGCTTCGCCATCTTGGGATCGATGTGGCGGGTGAAGGCGTCGGTGGCCTCGTAGTAGTGGTGATCGGCATCGAAGGGACGGAACCCGAGATCGCTCATGGCGCCGAGCCTACGCCTCATCTAACGGTCGTGTCAGCTATCGTGCGGCCCCATGTCGGACGTGCCGGTGATCGACGCCTGGGTCAACATCTTCCCCGAGGCGTTCGCCTCGAAGTGGGCCGCGAAGGACGAGCAGCAGGGCGTGGTCCAGCTGTTCGGGCCCGACCTCGCCAAGGGGCCCACGGTCGAGGGCCTGATCGAGTCCATGGACGAGGCGGGCATCGAGCGCGGCATCCTCACCGCCGGCCTGAGCGACCCGGAGCGGGCCCACCGGCGCGGCGGCTACGCGGCCGAGGACTTCCTCGCCATCGCCGAGGAACACCCGGGCCGCTTCTGGGTCTCGGCCGCCGTCGACAAGGCGTCCAAGATCTCGGCCAACGTCCGCCGCCTGCGCGAGCTCGCCCAGCACCCGGCGTTCGTGCTGGCCCGTGTGACGCCCCTCGTCGAGCAGTACGACCTGAACCACCGCCTCTACTACCCCGTCTACGCGGTGGCCGAGGAGCTCGGCATCCCGATGTCGATCAACATCGGCATCCCGGGCCCCCAGGTGCGGTCCCGATGCCAGGATCCGGTGCTGCTCGAGGACGTCCTCATCGACTTCCCGAGGCTCACCGTCATCGGCGCCCACATGGGCCACCCGTACGAGTCGCTGCTGATCCAGTACATGCTCAAGTGGCCCCAGCTCCACCTGATGACGTCGGCCTACCTGGCCACCTACATGGATCCGGCGATGGTCACCTTCATGGACTCCTCTCGCGGCCGGGGCCGGCTCCTCTTCGCCTCGGACCACCCGGTGATCCCGGCCAAGAAGGCGCTCGACGCGGCGCGCGCCCTGCCGCTGTCCGAGGAGGGCATGGCCCAGTACCTCGGCGGCGCCGCGGCTCGCCTCTTCGCCCGGGACTGAGGCCCCCGTGGCCTGGGATCCCGCCGGTGAGCACCTGGCGGCCCGCGCCCGCCTCCACCCCGACAAGCCCGCCGTCGTCATGGCCGGGTCCGGCCTGGTGCGCACCTACGCGGAGCTCGACGACCGCTCGACCCGCCTCGCCCGGGTGCTGCGCGACCGCGGCCTCGCCGTCGGCGACCACCTGGCGGTCCTCGTCGCCAACGAGCCGGCGTTCTTCGACGCCATCTGGGCGGCGATGCGCGCCGGCCTGTTCGTCACCCCGATCAACTGGCACCTCGCGGCGGCCGAGGCGGGGTACATCGTGCGCGATTGCGACGCCACGGCCCTGGTCACCTCGCCGTCGGTGGCCGACGTGGTCGCCGCGCTCGACCCTGCGGACCTGGCCGGCATCAGCGTCCACCTCGACGTCGCCACCCTCGACGCCGAGCTCGAGGCGATCGGCCCGGGCCCGGTGGCCGACGAGCGCGAGGGCGGCTGGATGTTCTACTCCTCGGGCACGACCGGGCGGCCCAAGGGCATCCTCCCGCCGCTGCCACCCGGCGACCTGGGCGCGCCGTCGTTCCTCACGATGATGCTCGGCGGCATGTTCGGCTTCACCGAGGACACCACCTACCTGTGCCCGGCGCCGCTGTACCACGCCGCCCCGGCCGGCTGGTCCACCGGCGTGCACCGCATCGGGGGCACCACCGTCGTCCTGGAGTCGTTCGACCCGATCGCGCTGCTCGAGGCCATCGAGCGCCATCGGGTCACCCACGTCCAGCTCGTGCCCACCCACATGGTGCGCCTCCTGAAGCTGCCGGCGGCTGACCGCGAGCGGTTCGACCTCTCCAGCCTGCAGATGGTCGTGCACGCCGCAGCGCCCTGCCCGGTCGAGGTGAAGCGGGCGTTCATCGAGTGGGTCGGCCCGATCGTGCACGAGTACTACTCGGGCTCGGAGGGCATCGGCTTCGCCAAGATCGGTCCCGAGGAGTGGCTCGCCCACCCCGGTTCGGTGGGGCGCTCCATGAGCGGCGCCGTCCACGTCCTCGGCCCAGACGGCGCCGAGCTGCCGGTGGGCGAGGAGGGCGAGCTCTGGTTCGAGACCCAGCGCCGCTTCGAGTACCACAAGGACCCGGACAAGACGGCGGGCGTGTGGAACGAGCACGGCTGGAGCTGGTTGGGCGACGTCGGCCGCGTCGACGAGGGCGGCTACCTCTACCTGACCGACCGGGCCGGTCACATGATCATCAGCGGCGGCGTGAACATCTATCCCCGCGAGACCGAGGACCTGCTCATCGGCCACCCCGCCGTCGCCGACGTCGCCGTGCTCGGCGTGCCCGACCCCGAGATGGGCGAGCGGGTCTGCGCCTTCGTGCAGCTCGCCCCCGGCGCCACCTGCTCGGCTGACGAGCTCATCGCGTGGTCGCGCGACCGCCTCAGCCACTACAAGTGCCCGACCGAGGTCCGCTTCCTCGACGAGCTGCCCCGCCTGCCCACCGGCAAGCTCCTGAAGCGCCTGCTCGTGCCCTGATCAGTCCGCAGGCTTGAGCTTGTCGGACCAGGCCGCGTAGTCGGGGGTGTCGTGGGACTGGCTCTCGGTGGCCAGCCCGTAGCCGAGGGCCCGCACCGCGTTGGCCCGCAGGTGCTGGTTCAGGATCGCCTTGGTCTCCTGCACGGCCTGGGGCGGCTGGGCCGCCAGGCGCTGGGCGAACGCGGTCGCCTCGGCGAGGAGCTGATCCCCCGGCACCGCGAAGTTGGCCAGGCCGATCTCGACCGCCTCGCTCGCGCTCAGCCGGTCGCCGGTCAGCAGGTACTGCTTGGCCCGCAGCAGCGACGTGTGGGCAGGCCACGTCACCGCCCCGCCGTCGCCCGCCACCAGCGCGACGGACACGTGGGTGTCGGCCATGAACGCGTCGTCGGCCATGAAGACGATGTCGCACAGGGTCGCGACCGTGCAGCCGAGGCCGACGGCCGGCCCGTTCACCGCGGCCACCACCGGCACCGCCACCTCGATCATCTCGTCGGC
>CAZUYW010000135.1:0-2945 GCA_964624775.1 uncultured Iamiaceae bacterium | reverse complement strand
GCGACGTCGATGTCGACCCGGTGGAGCGTGGCGGTGCAGGCGAAGCGTCCCCGGTAGTCCTCGTCGGCGGGGGAGAAGTCGGGGGACCAGCCGGCGGTGAGCCCCGCCCCGGTGAGCGAGAACCGGCTCCAGATCGTGCGGCGCACCTCGCCGGTGCCGACCACCTCGCCGTCGACCACGAGCTGGGCCCGGGGCGGGTCGAAGCGGAAGGCCAGGCTGTGGTCGCCCGGTCCGAGCGGGGCGATCTCGGCCTCGACCCGGTACAGCCGCCACCCGGCCAGGTTGTGCACGTACACGAGGCGGCTCGGTCCGCCGTCGGCATCGGCGAGCAGGTGGAAGGACCAGCCGCCGAGCACCGAGCCCTGCACCGCCAGCACGCCCTCCACCGGCCCGATGTGATCCGGTTCGACGGTGAGGTGGGCGGTGATCTCGTGGGGCCGGCCCCGCACGTTGACCGCCACCGACTCGGGCACGGGCATGCGCCCGGGCCAGTACGTGTAGCGGTCCCGGGGCGGCACGGTGGCCTGGCGCTGGAACACGAGCTCGGAGAACGGCCGGTTGTCGAGCGGGAGCACGCCGTTGCGCTCGGCTTCGGCCCACCACAGGTCGATCAGCTCGGCGAGCAGCTCGGGCCGGTCGGCGGCGAGGTCGTGGCACTCCGACGGGTCGGCGCGCAGGTCGTAGAGCTCCCACGGCGACCGGTCCAGCCCCGGTTCCTCCGCCTGCACCTCGTGGTAGGTGACCGCCTTCATGCCGTCGCGGTAGATGGCCCGGCAGCCGAGCATCTCGGAGTACTGGACCGTGTGGTGCTCGGGGGCGTCGGCGTCGGCGAGGGAAGCGGCGAAGCTCGTGCCGTCGAGCGGCTGCTGGGCGACGCCGGCCACGGTCTCGGGCGCGGCGATGCCGATGAGGTCGAGCACGGTGGGCAGGACGTCGATCGCGTGCACGTACTGGTGGCGCACCCCGCCCCGCTCGGCCGCGGGGATGCCCGCCGGCCAGTGCACGATCAGCGGATCGGCCACCCCGCCCTCGTGGGTCTCGCGCTTCCACCGCTTGAACGGCGTGTTGCCCGCCACCGTCCAGCCCCACGGGTAGTTGTTGTGGAGCCGGGGGCCGCCGATCTCGTCGATGCGCCCGGCCGCCTCCTCCACGGTGCGGGGGAGCGCGTTCCACACCCGCCCGTCGTTGAGCGACCCCGTCGGTCCGCCCTCGGACGACGCCCCGTTGTCGGACAGGACGACGATCACCGTGTGCTCGAGCTCGCCCAGCTCGGCCAGGCGGTCGACGAGGCGGCCCAGCTCGTGGTCCGTGTGCGACAGGTACGCCGCGAACGCCTCCATGTAGCGGGCGTAGACCGCGCGCTCGACGTCGCTCAGGTCGTCCCACGCCGGCACCCACTCGGGCCGGGGCGACAGCTCGGTGTGCGCCGGGAGCAGCCCCTCGGCGATCTGCTTGGCCAGCGCCGACTCCCGCCACGCGTCCCAGCCGCGATCGAACCGTCCCCGGTACCGCTCGAGCCACTCGGCCGGCGCGTGGTGCGGCGAGTGGCAAGCGCCGGTGGCGAGGTAGCAGAACCAGGGCTTGTCGACGTCGACGTTGCGCAGGTCCTCCACGTACTCGATCGCCCGGTCCACCAGGTCGACGGTGAGGTGGTACCCCTCCTCGAACGTGCCCGGTGGCTCGACGAGGTGGTTGTCGTGCACGAGCGCCGGCACGAACTGGTGCGTCTCCCCGGGGAAGAACCCGTAGAACCGCTCGAAGCCCCGACCCAACGGCCAGCGGTCCCGCCGGGCCCCCAGGTGCTCCTCGTCCTCCGGCGTCAGGTGCCACTTGCCGACGGCCCACGCCGCGTACCCGTGGGGTACCAGCATCGCCGGCGCCATCGCGCACGACGGCGGGATGCGGGCGTCGTAGCCGGGGAACCCGGTCGCCAGGTCGATGATGCGACCCATGCCGACCCGGTGGTGGTTGCGCCCGGTGAGCACGCACGCCCGGGTGGGGGAGCACAGCGCCGTCGTGTGGAAGTTGGCGTAGCGCAGGCCGTCGGCCGCCAGCCGGTCGAGCGTCGGCGTCTCGATGTCGGACCCGAAGCAGCCCAACTGGGCGTAGCCCACATCGTCGAGCACCACGACCAGCACGTTCGGCGCACCCTCGGGCGGGCGCGGCTCCGGCGGCCACCAGGCCTCGGACTCCCAGTGGTAGCGCCCGATGGTCCCCTCGAACTCGCTGACCTCCACGGAACCTGACGCTACTGTCAGATCGATGGATCTGGGACTTGCTGGCCGCGCGGCCATCGTCACGGGCGCCAGCCGGGGCATCGGCCGGGCCGTCGCCCAGCGCCTCCTCGACGAAGGCGCGTCGGTGCTCTCGGTCGCCCGTGACACCGGTGACGCTCCCGGTTCACCCTTCGCCGCCGACGTCACCGACCCCGCCGCAGCCGATGCCATCGTCGCCGCCTGCCTCGACCGCTTCGGTCGGCTCGACGTGCTCGTCAACAACGCCGGCGCCGCCGTCCCCGGCCGCCTCGACGCCCTCACCGACGACGACTGGCTCGCCGCGTTCGAGCTCAACTTCTTCTCCGCCGTCCGCCTCTCCCGCGCCGCCGTCGTTCCGATGCGCGCCGCCGGCTGGGGCCGCCTCGTCCACGTGGCCTCCGTCTCGGGCCGTGAGCCGAGTCCCGGCTTCGCGCCCTACTCCGCCGCCAAGGCCGCGCTGCTCAACTTCTCGACGTCGCTCTCCCAGGCCCACGCCGCCGACGGCGTGCTGAGCTCCTGCGTGATCCCCGGCGTCACCGTCACCGAGCTCGTCGCCGCCAACGCCGACGCCGTCGCCGAGCGCACCGGCACCACCGCCGACGAGGTCATGGCCACCGAGCTCGCCCGCCAGAGCGTCGCCGCCGGCCGCTTCGGCCAGCCCGAGGAGATCGCCGACGCCGTCGCCTTCCT
>CAZUYW010000134.1:4363-8094 GCA_964624775.1 uncultured Iamiaceae bacterium | reverse complement strand
GCCGGCGCCCAGATCGCCTGCAGCGAGCGGATCCGGAACTCCTGGCGCACCTCGCGGCGGCGCGGCACCTGCGGATCGTCGTCGGGCAGGGTCCCGTCGGCGGCCCGGAACGACCCGTCGCTCGACCACACCTGCCCGTCGAAGCGGTCGAGGGCGGTGAGGCGCCAGTAGGCCCGGCGGTTCGCGGTCACGGTGAACAGCTCGGTGTCGGACTGGTTCACGAGCCGCTTGCGCAGGTCGACGATGGGGCTGATCGTGGTGCGCGAACCGCCGCCCTTCCCGTGGTCGTCGAGGCGCACGAGCGGTGCCGCGTCGAAGCCCGGCAGCCGCGGTGCCACCACCGCGGCGGCGAGGAGGGCGACCGCGAGGACTGCGAGCCCCGACGTCGCCCGGGCGCGCGCCACCGCCGCGCCGGCCGGCCAGGCGGGCGCCCGGGTGTGGCGCCACACCGACTGGGCGATGGCGTAGAGGCCGAGCGTGGCGGCGAGGACGAGGCCGGCCAGGACGGGGTCCCGGTCGTCGGCCAGGACGGTGCCGACGACGAACACCACGATGGCGGGCAGCACCGGTTCGATCACGACGCGGAGGCGGAATGCCGTCCAGTCGGCGAACCAGCAGGCACCCCAGAGGGCGACGATGGTGACCAGCTGGAACGCTGGGAGCACGGCGGTGGGCGGCACGGCGACCTTGAACGCCGCGGTGCCGTCGTCGAGCGCGAGCCGCAGCGCGTCGAGCGTCGAGGGTGTGGGCAGGCCGGCCCACGTGGTGGCCGGGAAGACGGCGATCGTGGCGACCTCCACGAGCGCGGCGATCGCAACCGCGGCCCGGACGGGACTCGGCCACCCGCGCTCCCGGGTGATCGCGGCGAGGCCGGTGGCGAGGAGCACGGCCACGACCAGGGGCGGCAGGTAGGTGCCGTCGTCGTAGAGGCGACCGAAGCTCACCGCGACCGCGAGGTGGACCAGCGCGAGCGTGGCGGCCACGCCCGTGCGGGCTCGGCGCGCATCCCAGCCTCGTCCCGCGATCACGTGCCGCCGTCCCAGGCCGCCCCGAAGGAGGTGCCCGCCGGCACGGTGACGACCCGCCGAGCCGGCCCGGCCCCCGCCGCAGCGGGCTCGTAGGCCCGTTCGCCCTCGACGACCACCACCAGATCGCCGTCGGCACCCACGCCCTCGGGCCCCGTGACCAGGACCTGGGCTGCGGGCGCGCGGTGCGGGCGGTCGCCGATCTGGGTGACGATGGCGAGGAACGCATCGATGGCCACCTTCCCCGCGGTGCCCGACACGGTCCCGGTCCGCTGGCCGTCGGTGGTGGCCACCTCCACCCGGTCCCCGCGTGCGATCACCGCGGCCGCCATGCTCGCCACCGCGGAGACGGCGACCTCGAAGCCTGGCGGGTCGAGGTGTCGGGGATCGGTGTCGAGCACCAGGACCACACCGCCGTCGCCGGGCGGCTCGTCGAGGCGCGTGACCAGGTCGCCGCGCCGGGCGGTGGAGGGCCAGTGCACGCGACGGAGGTCGTCGCCCACCACGTAGGGCCGCAGGTGGGCGAAGTCGCCGTCGGCCGCGGTGGCTGAGGCCGGCAGGGCGGTCCCGGCGGTGAGGTCGCGCCCACCCCGCCCGGGCACCGGGCGGCGGAGCGGCTCGGGTCGAGGCGCCACCAGGAGCATCCCCCGGCCGGGGACGGTGGTGCGGAGGCGCCAGAGCCCGAACGGATCGGTGGCCTCGACGGTGACCGGTCCGGTGTGCACCGCGCCCCGCCGACCCGTCGGCAGCGGGCAGGCCACCGTCTGGGCCAGCCCGGGCCGGAGCGGATCGGTGCCGAGCAGGGCACCGTGGGTGCCGCTCACCGGTTCGCGCAGCAGGATCGGGCCCGTCGGGCGGCGCGTCGCGGCGACCGTCAGGACCAGGTGGGCGACCTCGCCGGCGGTGATGAGGTCGGGGGTGATCCGGCGGGTCACGGCGACCTCGGGCCGGCGCAGGTGCAGCGCGGCGCCGGCCGCGGCCCACACCGCGACGGCAGCGGCGCCCAGCACGGTCAGCTCCGCGAAGCCGAAGACCCGACCGGTGGCGAGGAGCACCGCCGCGGCGGCGAGGAGCGACCAGCCGGATCGGGTGGGCACGGGCTCAGGTGGCGGCGACGACCGGGACGGGGACCTCGGCCAGGAGCTCGGCCACCACGCCGTCGGCCGCGTCGGCCGAGGCGCTGCCGCCGCGGAGGCGGAGTCGGTGGGCGAGGACGGGGCCGGCGAGCACCTTGATGTCGTCGGGGGTGACGTAGCTGCGGCCCCGGGTGGCGGCCCGGGCGCGGGCGACGCGCTGGAGGGCGAGCGTGGCCCGCGGGGACATGCCGATCCGCACGAGGGGGTGGCGGCGCGACGCCGTGGCGAGGTCGACCAGGTAGCCCTGGAGCGCGGGGTCGACCCGCACGGTGCGCGCTGCGGCGACCATGCCGTTGACCTGCCCCGCGGTGAGCACCGGGTCGAGGGTGATGGCGTCGGGATCGCCGCCCTGGCCCTCGAGGATCCGCAGCTCGGCGTCCCGATCGGGGTAGCCCATCGAGATCCGCAGGAGGAAGCGGTCGAGCTGGCTCTCCGGCAGGGGGTAGGTGCCCTCGTGGTCGAGCGGGTTCTGGGTGGCGATCACGAGGAACGGCGGGGGCAGGTGGTGGGTGGTGCCGTCGACGGTGACCTGCTGCTCGGCCATGGCCTCGAGCAGCGCGGCCTGGGTCTTGGGCGAGGCCCGGTTCACCTCGTCGGCGAGGACGACGTTGGCGAAGATCGGGCCGGGGCGGAACTCGAACCGCTCGGCCTGGCGGTCCCAGACGCTGACGCCGATCACGTCGGTGGGCAGGAGGTCCGGCGTGAACTGGATCCGACCGAACGGCACGTCGATGGAGGTGGCGAGCGCCTTGGCGAGCGTGGTCTTGCCGACGCCGGGCACGTCCTCCACGAGGAGGTGGCCCTGGGCGACGAGGCAGCAGATGGCGAGGTCGACCGCATCGTCCTTGCCCTGGATGACCCGGGCGACGTTGGTCGCCAGCGCCTCGTAGAGGTCGGCGAACGAGGCTGCTCGTCCCGCCGCTGCGTCCACTGCCACACCGCCTCCTCGTCCTCGTCGGCTTCCGGAGGATAGGCGGTGGCCTCGACGGATCCGCCTCGGTCCGCCGGGTGGCATGCTCTCCGCCGTGGAGCACGTCCTCGCGATCGACATCGGCGGCACCAAGATGGCCGCCGCCGTGGCGGATCGCTCCGGCGAGCTGCTCGGTGCCCGTCAGGTGCCCACGGTCGGCCGCACCGCCGAGGACCTCTTCGCCGTCGTCACCGACCTCGTCGACGGTGTGCTCGCCGAGACCGGCCTTCGGCCGATCGGCGTCGGCGTGGGCTGCGGGGGGCCGATGGCCGCGGGTGGGGTGAGCGTCTCGCCGATCAACATCCCCGCGTGGGACGCGTTCCCGCTGGGGGCCCGGCTCGCCGAGCACCTCGACCTGCCGGTCACCGTCGACAACGACGCCAAGGCCCTGGCGTTGGGGGAGGGCTGGCGGGGTGCGGCTGCCGGTGCGCGCGACTTCGTGGCGATGGTGGTGTCGACCGGCGTCGGCGGGGGCATCGTGCTCGACGGGCACCTGCTCGACGGTGCGTCCGGCAACGCCGGCCACATCGGCCACGTCATCGTCGAGCCCGACGGCCACCCCTGCGCCTGCGGCGCCCGCGGCTGCCTCGAGGCCGAGGC
>CAZUYW010000134.1:0-4263 GCA_964624775.1 uncultured Iamiaceae bacterium | reverse complement strand
CTGTGGGCCACCGCCGTCGGCCAGGTGCTGCGCCTCGCCCGCCCGGGCTGGTGGCGGCGCCCGCCGTTCGTGCCGTTGCCGGACCCCGACTACCTCCGGTTCCGGCTGGAGACCCAGTACGGCAGCGACCGCGACCCGGTGCCCGGCGATGTGATCACCTACCTGCACTGGTGCCGCGGCTTCCGGCACGGAGCCTGAGCCCGTGGCGGCGGCGCTCGTCGAGGTCGAGCTGGTGCGGGTGCGCGTGCCGCTGCGGCACGCGCACGTGGCCGGGCACGGCACCGAATCGGTGCGCGACCTCGTGCTGGTGCGCGTCACCGACGCCGACGGCGCGGTGGGCTGGGGCGAGTGCTCGGCGCTCACCCGGCCGACCTACACGGCCGAGCACACCGCTGGGGCCTGGCTCGTGCTCCGCGACGAGCTTGCGCCCGCAGCGCTCGCGGGGCGCGACGACGAGGTCGTCGGCCACCCCATGGCGCGCGCCGCGCTCGCCACGGCCCGCCTCGACGCCCACCTGCGCGGGCTCGGGCGCTCGCTGGCCGCGCACCTCGGAGCCCGGGTGGGCCAACCGCTCGGTGCGGTGCCGACCACCGCGGTGCTCGGCCGGGCCGCGTCGATCGACGACCTCCTGGGTGCGGTCGAGGCGCGCCGGGCCGAGGGCGTCGCGGTCGTGAAGCTGAAGGTCACGCCTCGGCCCGAGGACCTCGACGCGGTGGCGGCGGTGCGGCGCACCTGGCCGGACCTGCCGGTGGCCGTCGACGCCAACGGCACGCTCGACACGCGGTCGGCGGCGATCCTGGACGAGCTGGGCCTGGTGTACCTCGAGCAGCCGTTCCCGGCCGAGGAGCTGGTGGCGTCGGCCGGGCTCGCCCGTCGCTCGGTCACGCCGATCGCGCTCGACGAGTCGATCGGTTCGGTCGGCGCGCTCGACGCCGCGGCGGCACTGGGCGCGTGCTCGGTGTGCAACGTGAAGCCGGCGCGGGTCGGTGGGCCGCAGGAGGCGGTGGACCTGATCGTGCGAGCGGCCGAGCACGACATCGCCACCTTCTGCGGGGGGATGCTCGAGACGGGCGTCGGGCGCGCCGCCGCCCTCGCGGTCGCGGCGCTGCCGGCCCACCGCCTGCCCACCGACCTGGGTCCCTCGTCGCGGTACCTGGACCGGGACCTGATCGATCCGATCGAGCTCGACGAGGCAGGGTGCCTGCCGGTGCCGTCCGCGCCCGGGATCGGCGTCGTGCCCGAGCCGGGCCGGCTCGAGGAGGTGGCGGTCGAGCGCCTGGTGGTGCGCCGGTGAGCTCCGGACGGTTCCAGCTGGAGCACGCAGCAGGCGACGCCGAGGGGTTCCACGAGCGCGCCATCCCGGACCCGGCCGGCCGCGCGCTGTGGTGGTTCGAGGTCGACCGTCCGACGCTCGTGCTGGGCTCCACGCAGCCGAGCGATCTGGTCGAGGCGGATCGGGCGGCGGCCGCCGGCGTCGCGGTCGTGCGGCGCCGCAGCGGTGGGGGGGCGGTCTGGCTCGCGCCGGGGGAGGTGACCTGGGTCGATGTGGTCGTCCCGGCCGGGGATCCGCTGTGGTGCGACGACGTGAGCCGGTCGGCCCTGTGGCTGGGGGAGGCCTGGGTGGCGGCGCTCGGGTCCCTCGGTATCGGCGGGCTCGCGGTGCACCGCAGCGAGCTCGTCCGGACGCCCTGGTCCTCGCTGGTGTGCTTCGCGGGCATGGCGCCCGGTGAGGTGCACCTCGACGGGGCCAAGGTCGTGGGGATCTCCCAGCGCCGGACCCGCGCGGGTGCCCGGTTCCAGTGCGCGGTCGTGCACCGGTGGGATCCCCAGCCCGTGCTCGAGCTGATCGAGCCGGACCCCCGCCGTCGGGCCGAGGCGGCCGCCGAGCTGCGGGGTGCGGGCTCGGGCATCGGTCAGCACCGTTCGGCGACGGTGGTCGCCGCGCTGGTGGCGGCGCTCCCCACGGCCTAGTCGCACCCGCACGGCCAGCAGGCGGGACCGGCGGGCACGCGCCGTCTGCCCGGGCGCCCGGATGCCCGCGCGCCCGGGCTGACCTGCTGCGCGACGCAGAAAGGGGCTTGCGCTCGGAGGGATTAGGAGTACATTGGGCGCCAATGGAGTACACCGGGGACCAGGGAACGGAGCAGGGGATGGCCACCGCCACCGCCCCCGCGCGCCTCCCCGTCTTCGGCCACGAGCCGTTCTCGGGCACCTACCCGGCTCGGCTCGAGGCCACCGGCCGCCTGGTCCTCCCGTCGGCGCTTCGGGGTCCCTTCGACGGCCGGGCTCGGATCCGCGCCTTCAAGGACCAGTACCTGATGCTCATGACGGTCCCGGCCTTCGACGCGGTGGTCGACCACCTCGGGGCCACGCAGGGTGGCGTGCTCCCGGCCCGTGCCCGCAAGCGCCTCTACTTCTCGGCCCCGCTCGTCAGCATCGACCGCCAGAGCCGCCTCGTCGTGCCGCCCGAGCTGCGCGAGCGCGTCGGGCTCGGCGACGACATCGTGATCGCCGGGTCCATCGAGACGATCGAGATCTGGCCGGCCGACCGCTTCGCTGCCGAGGAGGAGCCCGGCGTCGACGAGGTCGACCTGCTCTTCGAGGACTTCGGCGGCCTCCCCACGGACCCGCGGTGAGCGCGCCATGGCCCCGACCTGCACCCTCGATCGTCCGGCCGACGCCGTGACCACCTCCTTGCCCTTCGCCCACGAGCCCGTGCTCGCCGACCGGGTCGTGCGCCTCATGGCGCCCGTCCCCGCCGGCACGGTCGTGGACGCCACCCTTGGCGGCGCCGGCCACGCGACCGCCCTGCTCGACGCCCGCCCGGACCTCCGGGTCCTGGGGATCGATCAGGACCCGCAGGCCCTGGACGCAGCGCGCGCCCGTCTCGCCCCCTACGGCGAGCGGGCCGAGGCACACCATGCCCGCTTCGACCAGCTGGCCGCGGTGGTCGCCGCGGCCGGCGCCGCCAGCCAACCGATCGTCGGCGTCCTGTTCGACCTCGGCGTGTCGTCGCCGCAGTTCGACCGCGCCGAGCGGGGGTTCTCGTACCGCCACGACGCCCCGCTCGACATGCGCATGGACACCACCCGGGGTCGCACCGCCGCCGACCTCGTGAACGAGCTCCCCGAGCGGGAGCTCGCCGCCATCCTCCGGGCCAACGCCGACGAGCGCTTCGCCTCGCGCATCGCCCGGGCCATGGTCGCGGCGCGGCCGGTGCACACCACCGGGGAGCTCGCCCGCCTCACGGTGGACGCCATCCCTGCGCCGGCCCGCCGCACCGGCGGCCACCCCGCCAAGCGCACGTTCCAGGCGCTCCGGATCGCCGTCAACGACGAGATCGCCGTCCTCGGTCCGGCGCTCGATGCCGCCCTCGCCGTGACCGCCCCCGGCGGTCGGGTGCTCGCGATCACGTACCACTCGGGCGAGGACCGGATCGTCAAGGCCCGCTTCCGCCTCGCCGACGACGGCGGCTGCACCTGCCCGCCCGGCCTGCCCTGTGCCTGCGGTGCCCGTCCCGAGGCCCGCCTGCTGAAGCGGGGCGGCTGGACCGCCGCGCCCGACGAGCTCGCCGCCAACCCCCGTGCCTCCAGCGCCCGGCTCCGCGCCGTGGAGCTGCTCCCGACCCCCGACGAGGACCAGCCATGACCAGCCCTGCTCGTGCCCCCCGCACCGCACCGCGCCGGCCGGCGGCTCGTCCCGCCCCGGCTCCGGCCCGGCCGAACCTGCGGGTCGTCGGCCCGCCCGTGCGTCGCCCGCGCGCGGCCCGCTGGTTCGTCCTCAGCGTGGTGATCGTGTTCGGGGCCCTCCTCGCCTCGGCGGTCGTGCACTCCCTGCTCGTTTCGGGCCAGGCCCACCTCGACCAGGTCGACCAGCAGGTGCGGGTGGAGAACGAGCGCCTCGCCCGCGAGCAGGCCCGCCTGGCCGACTACCAGTCGCCCGAGCGCATCGCCCGCGAGGCGGCCAAGCTCGGCATGGTCCCGGCCACCGACCAGACCTGGGTGAGCGACGCCACCGACGGCACCACGGCCACCATCTCGCCCCCGACCACCGAGGACCCGGACGGGACCTCGGCCGACGAGCTCGCCAGCGACGGCACCGCGGCGGAAGGCGCCCGATGACCCGAGGGCCCTACGACGATCTCGACGACTTCTTCGGGCGCCCCGGCCCGTCGACCCCGGTGGCCCTGCTCGGCCGCCAGGCCCCCGCATCGCCGCCGGCCAGCCGCCGCGCCACGACCGGCCGACCCGACCAGGGTCGGCC
>CAZUYW010000133.1:1990-8106 GCA_964624775.1 uncultured Iamiaceae bacterium | reverse complement strand
GGTCCGGCCGAGCGGGGCGGCGCGCCGCAAGGCCAAGCGCCTGGCCGCCATCGAAGCCGGCGAGCCCGCGCCCAGCGGCACGAAGCGCAAGCGCAGCGGTGCGCCGCGCCCGCCCAAGTCCCGGTCGGGCAAGCCGGGGTCGAAGGGCAGCGCCGGCGCTCGCCACGGTCGGTGACACCAGCACTACATCGGTTGTCCGACATATCTCGGCGATCCGATGTAAGTTGCCCGGGATGTCGCGCACGCAGGAGCAACGCCGGGCCGAGACCCACACGCGCCTGATCGACGCGGCCGCGGACCTCTTCGCCCGCAAGGGCTTCCACGCCACCTCGGCCGAGGCCGTCGCCACGGCCGCGGACCGCACCACCGGCGCCCTCTACGACCACTTCGGCGGCAAGGAGGGCCTGCTGCTCGCGCTCGTCGAGCGCTGGGTGGCCGAGACGGTGGCCGACCTGAGCGCCAGCCTGGCCGACGAGCAAACGCTCGACGGCCGCCTCGACGCGCTCTGGGGCGGCGTCGTGCGCACGGACAGCGAGGCGGGTGATGCCTGGCTGCTCCTCGAGTTCGAGCTGTGGCTCCACGCCGTGCGCGACCCCGAGATGGGCGCCGCCGGTGCCCGCCGGTTCGCGCTGATGCGCGAGGGCCTCGCCGGCGCGCTCCACGGCTGGGCCGACGAGTTCGCCTTCGCCCTCCCTGCGCCCGCGCCCGAGCTCGCCGCGCAGGTCATCGCCCTGCTGCTCGGCCTCGCGTTCCAGTACCGGCTCGACCCCACCGTCGTACCTCGCCCGCTCGTCCTCGACGGGCTCCGCCGCATGCTCGGCCTCGTGCCGGCGACGGCCCCCTGATACCCACCGTCTCGATCGCACCGATCGGCGACATCGACCGAACCAACCCCGCAAGGAGCACCATGCAGACCGAACTCGCCAAGAAGCTGGGCATCGAGTTCCCGATCTTCGCCTTCACCCACTGCCGTGACGTCGTCGTCGCGGTGTCCAAGGCCGGCGGCTTCGGCGTGCTCGGCGCGGTGGGCTTCACGCCCGAGCAGCTCGAGATCGAGCTCAACTGGATCGACGAGCACATCGGCGACCACCCCTACGGCGTCGACATCGTGATCCCGGGCAAGTACGAGGGCATGGGTGCCACCGACGCGGACAAGCTCGAGGAGGAGCTCAAGGCGCTCATCCCCCAGGAGCACCGCGACTTCGTGCAGAAGCTGCTCGCCGACCACAACGTGCCCGACCTCCCCGAGGAGGAGAAGATGCGCGAGCTGATCGGCTTCGGCACCGCCATCGCCGGGCCCCAGGCCGAGATCGCGCTGTCCCACGAGAAGGTCGCGCTGCTCGCCAACGCGCTCGGCACCCCGCCGCCCGACGTGATCGAGAGCGTCCACGCCAAGGGCAAGCTCATCGCCGCGCTGTGCGGCTCGGCCGCGCAGGCCGCTCGCCACAAGGCGGCCGGGGTCGACGTCATCATCGCCCAGGGCACCGAGGGTGGCGGCCACACCGGCGAGATCGGCTCGGTCGTGCTGTGGCCCGAGGTGCTCGACGCCCTCGGCGACACGCCGATGCTCGCCGCCGGCGGCATCGGCTCGGGCCGTCAGATGGCGGCCGCGCTGGCCATGGGCGCCCAGGGCGTGTGGACCGGGTCGCTGTGGCTCACCGTTGCCGAGGCCGACGTGCCCCCGGCCCAGATGCAGAGCCTGTTCGACGCCACCAGCAAGGACACGCTGCGCAGCCGCTCGTGGACGGGCAAGCCGTGCCGCATGCTGCGCAACGAGTGGACCGAGGCCTGGGAGGAGGAGGGCAACCCGAAGCCGCTCGGCATGCCGATGCAGTTCATGGTCACCTCCAACGCCGTGCAGCGCGGGCACATGTACCCGGAGCAGGCCAAGGACGTGCAGTTCAACCCGGTCGGCCAGATCGTGGGCCGCATGACCAAGGTCCGCCCGGTGCGCGACGTGGTGTTCGAGATGGTCAGCGAGTGCATCGAGGCGTCCGAGCGGATGGCCACCCTGATGAACCAGAGCGCCGAGGCCTGACCCTGTGACCGTCGAACGCTGTCCCGTGGCCGCCGGGACCGACTTCACCGACCCGGACCTGATCCAGGCGGGCGTGCCGCTCCCGCAGTTCGCGTACCTGCGCCAGAACCGCGAGCTCTACTGGAACCCCCAGACCCAGGAGGAGACCGGCTACGACGACGGCGGCTTCTGGCTCGCCACCCGCCACGCCGACGTGAAGGCGATCTCCTCGGCCCGGACCGGCTGGTCGAGCGAGGAGAACACGGCGATCGTGCGCTTCGACGGGAGCACCGGCCGGGAGGAGCGGGCGATGCAGACCCAGATGCTCCTCAACATGGACGGACCGCACCACACCAAGGTGCGGGGCATCGTGTCCCGCGGGGTGTTCACCCCGCGGGGCGTGTCCAAGATCGAGGACCTCCTGCGCCAGAAGGCCGAGGGGATCGTGCTGCGGGCCAAGGAGCAGGGGAGCGGTGACTTCGTCGACGACGTCGCCTGCGAGCTCCCGCTCCAGGCCCTCGCCGACCTCATGGGCTTCCCGCAGGAGGACCGGCGCCGGATCTTCGAGTGGTCGAACTCGATGATGGGCTCCGTCGACCCCGACTTCGACGCCGACCCGCAGGTGGCCGCGGCCGAGCTGCTCGGCTACGCCATGACGCTCGGGGAGACCCGCAAGGCCTGCCCGGCCGACGACATCGTCACCAAGCTCGTGGCCAGTGCCGACGAGGAGCTGCTCACCTCCGAGGAGTTCGGCTGGTTCGTGCTGATCCTCGCCGTCGCCGGCAACGAGACCACCCGCAACGCCATCACCCACGGGATGAAGGCGTTCCTCGACAACCCCGAGCAGTGGGAGCTCTACAAGGCCGAGCGGCCGAGCACCGCGGCCGACGAGATCGTTCGGATCGCGACTCCAGTCGTGATGTTCCAGAGGACCGCGACCGAGGATCACGTCATCGGGGGGACCGAGATCGCCAAGGGCCAGCGCGTCGGGCTCGTGTATTCGTCCGCGAACCACGACGAGACCGTGTTCGAGGACCCGCACCGGTTCGACATCACCCGCGACCCGAACCCCCACGTCGGGTTCGGCGGGGGTGGTGCGCACTACTGCGTCGGCGCCAACCTGGCGAAGCTCGAGATCGACCTGATGTTCAACGCCATCGCCGACCACCTGCCCGACATCCGGGCGCTCGGCGAGCCGAGCCGGCTGCGCATCGGCTGGTTGAACGCGCTGAAGCAGTTCCCGGTCGCCTACACCTGATCCGCCGTCACCCGCGCCGTCAGGAGACGGCGCGGGTGAACAGCGTCTCGGCGCCCGAACCGGGGCGGTACCACAGGATCGAGGACTCGCCGCTGCCGGTGAAGTCGCCGATCACCGGCACCACGCCAGGCGCCGGAGCGGTGTTGGCGGCCACGCGGTACTGGTCGTGGCCCGAGGTCTGGGGCTCCCAGATGATGCCGTCGGCGCCGGGGGTCAGCAGGTAGACGTAGTCGGTCTCGGCGTGCAGCCGGAGCGGGAAGCCGTTGGCGTTGGACGGGTCGGTGCGCTTGGTGAAGGTCCCGTCGGCGTTGCCCTGCCAGAGGCTCTCCTGCGAGTCCGGGATGCCCGGGGCGTAGAAGAGCAGGTCGTCGCGGGTGTCGCCGGGGCCGCTGTAGCGACCGACCAGGACCATGTAGGAGCCGGTGATGGTGAGGGCCTGGGAGGTCTGGCCCATGGTCTGGCCGCCCTCCCCGTCGAAGCGCCACAGGTAGTCCTTGGCGGTGCCCGGTGCGTACCACAGCACCTCGGGGTAGCCGTCGCCGTCGAAGTCGCCCACGCTCGGCTGGTAGGTGCCGTCGACGTGGAGGCCCCGGATGCTCGTGAACGCGCCGGCGGCGAAGTGGGTGACGAAGTCGCCGCCCGGTCCCGGGTTGTACCAGAGGACCTCGTCGTTGGCGTGGGGGACGGGCAGCACGTGGGCCTGTGCCGCGGGCGGCACCGCCCGGGCGCTGGAGGTGAACCCCCCGGACCCGTTCGAGATCCAGAGGTAGGCCTTCGAGGAGCCGGGCGCGGTCCACAGGATGTCGTCGTGGGCCTCACCGGCGAAGTTGCCGACGAGCGGCGTGTAGGTGCCGGTGACGTTCGGGAGCGTCGACGGCGTGAAGCCACCCGACGCGCCGGTGGTCCACAGGTAGTCCTTGGCCGAGCCGGGTGCGTACCAGACGATGTCGTCGGTGGCCGCGCCGGTGAAGTCGCCCGAGAGGGGACGGTAGGTGCCCGACACGGATGGCGCGCCGGCCTCGGTGAACCACGGGCTCACCGGCGTGACCTTGGAGCGGCCGAGCTCGTCACCACCGCTGTCGAGGGCGACGAGCTGCACCAGCGCGCTGCCCGTCGGGATGGTGACCGTGGTCTCGAAGCCCGAGCGGGGCACGGTGGCGACCGGCGCCAGGCTGGTCGTGCGCTCACCGGCGAGGACCCGCCAGCTCGCCACGTCGGTGGCGCCGTTCCAGGACACCTTGATCGTGTCCTCGGGATCGCCCTCGGTGATGGCCAGGTCCGGCGGGGTCGCGGGGATGGCGTGCCAGTCCTGGCGCACGGTCCGGTAGGTGCCGCCGGGGATGGTGGCCTCGAAGCGGAGGTCCCCGGCGCTCGAGTACTCGCTGACGGTCCCGAGGCCGCCCCACGACAGGAGCTGTCCGCCGTCGCCGAGGGTCTGGTAGCGGCCCTGGTTCGGGGCGAAGATCTTCGGGCTGTGCTTCTGCTCCTTGACGCGGGTCGCCGTCTTGGCGTTCTCGTTCACGGTCCAGCGGACGCCGCGGGACTCGGTGGGGATGTGGCCGTTGCCGTTGTCGAACACCGAGATGGTGCCGTCGGGCAGGCGCCGCGCGTCGTGCTGGAGGCTCGGGCCGTCGTCGCCGTCGGTGAAGGTGAAGTCGTTGCCCTTGCCGCCGAGGCGCCACATGACCTTGCCCGTCGTGCGGTTGACCTTCACCAGCTCGGAGGTGTTGCGCATCGACATCAAGATGTTGCCGTCCTGGTCCTCCTCGACCGAGTTGATGTGGATGTAGTCGACGACGGCCTGGGTGATGTCGCCCGTGGCCATGTCGCTCACCGGGATCTCGTCGAGGCTGTGCCATTCGAAGAGCACGTCGCCCGTGGCGATGTCGACCTCCTGCACGACCGCCTCGAGCACGATCGCATCGCTGCGGCCGCCGTCGGCGGTCAGGTCCATGCGAATGGGGTTGTAGACGACCACCAGCGCCGTGTCGTCGTCGGTGATGTCGACGTCGTGGATGTCGGCCTCGAGATCGTTGCCGGCCGAGACGGTGGCGATCTGGGTGTAGGTGTCGTCGAGCACCCGCCACGAGCCGCGGTAGTTGCCCGGACCGTAGGGCTGCACGCCCTCGAACCACACGAGCACGTCGTCACCCTGGTAGGACTCGACCTCGAGGTCGCCCGAGAAGACGCCGTCGACCGGCCGGTACCAGATGGGCTCGCCGGTGTCGTCGAAGATCATGGGGCCGCCGCTGGTGGGGCCGGTGTAGGGCGTGGCGAGCAGCGGGTTGCCGTCGGTGCCGGTGGCGGGCGTGGTGACGTCGATCACCGGGGGCACGAGGTCCGGCCGGCTCGCGTAGGGGCCGGCGGCGTTGGTGCGGGCGCCCGCGGGCGCCTCGCCCGGCTCGAGCTGGATGCCCGGGTGCCGGGCCGGGACGGCGGTGTCGAACGAGTAGCCGTCGACGCCGCCGCCGTCGACCTGGATGCCGCGGACCGTCACGGTCTCGCCGGGCGCGAAGGCCTCGGCGGGCACGAAGGTGGCCCCGCCGCCGTCGCCCTGCTCGTGGACCGTGCCGCGGTGGACGCCGCTCGCCGACCCGGTGACGACCAGGCCGCCGAGGTCGGCCGCCTGGGCGCCCCGCAGGCTGATGGTGGTCCCCGGCGAGGCGTGGCCGGTGCCCGGCGAGGGGAAGGCCTCGATCGCGGCTCCGGTGGCCGACGCGACCGCCGTCGTGGTCGGGATGACGGTGACCGTCGCGGTGGCCGCGAGGGGCAGCAGGGCGGCCAGGGCCAGGTGGCGTGCTCGGGTGCGCATGGCGCTGGACGCTACCCGCCAGCCTTGTC
>CAZUYW010000133.1:0-1890 GCA_964624775.1 uncultured Iamiaceae bacterium | reverse complement strand
GTGGGGGAGGCCGATGCCGGCCACGTCGGCGACCGCGGGGTGCTCGATCAGCACCTGCTCCATCTCGGCCGGGTACACGTTGACGCCCCCGGTCACCACCATGTCGGCCACCCGATCCGTGACGTACACCCAGCCATCGGCGTCGACCCGGCCGATCTCGCCGAGCGTGACCACGCCGGGCAGCGGGTGCGCCGCGTCGGTGCGGTCGCGGTCGCCGACGTAGACGATCCCGCGCCCCGACGTGTCCCGGAAGCAGAGCCGGCCCTCCTGGTCGGGGCCGAGCTCGTTGCCCTCGGGGTCGAGGATCACGGTCTCGTACGGCGGCACGGCCCGGCCGACCGACCCGGGGTGGGCGAGCCAGTCCTCGCTGGTGATCGCCGTGGTGACGCCGACCTCGGTGCCTCCGTAGGCCTCGAGGAGCACGGGACCCCACCAGCCGATCATCGCCCGCTTCACGTCGACCGGGCAGGCCGACCCGGTCTGGAACACCAGCTGGAGGCTCGACACGTCGGCCGCGGCGCGCACGTCGTCGGGCAGGGCGAGCAGCCGCTGGAGGTGGGTGGGCACGAGCGTGGTGGAACCGATCCGCCAGGTGGCGGTCGCCTCCAGGGTGCGGGCGGCGTCGAATCGGGCCAGCACGCCGATGGGGGTGCCGGCCGCGAGCGCCCGGACCGCGTTGAGCGGGCCGGTGTGGTGCAGCGGGGCCACCACCAGGTGGCGTCCCTTGCCCACGAAGCGGTTCGCGCCGAGCGCCTCGACGAAGCCCGCCCACGAGTCGCGGATCGGGAACACGTTCGGTGGCAGCTCGGTGGCCTTCGGGCGACCCGTGGTGCCCGACGTGAAGAGCAGGTTGGGCGGGATCGGCCGGTCGTCGGCGGGCGGACCGGCGGGAGCGCCCGCGACCCAGGTGTCCCACTCGTCGGTGCCCCACACCTGGACGGCGCACGAGGGCACCATCGCCGCCGCGGCGCGGGCTGCCTCGGCGGTGCCCGGCCCGGCGACCACCACGGCGACGTCGCCGGTCTCGAGGAGGTACGCCGCGTCGCTCGCGTTCAGGTGGCTGCTGACCGCCACCACCGACGCGCCCGATCGCAGCCCGCCGAGGTGGGCGATCACCGACTCGGCCGCGTTCTCGGCGAACACCGCCACCCGCCGAGGTGTCGCCCCGTCGAACGCGGCCTCTCGGAACTGATGGGCGAGGCGGTCGGCCAGGTCGTGCACCTCGGCCGCCGACCACGCCCGCACCTCGTCGACCACGAGGGCGTCGCCCGCGGGCGGCAGGGGCGGGGGAGCGGCAGGGGTCGTGGCGGTCACAGCGGGCGACGGTAGCCCCGGCCGGCCGAGGCGGGCACCGACTGCGTGCGACGGTCACGTCGCCTGCCCGACGCGGGCGCCGGGGGTGGTCTAGGAAGGGGCCTCGGAACAGGCGAGACCCGGAGGCGGAGATGGACGACCAGGCGACGCTGGGAGAGCGTGCGGGAAGGGTCGCGCCCGCGCCCACGGTCCTCGGCGCGATCGGGCTGCTCGTCGCCGGCGCCTACGCCGCGCTCGGCATCGTCGCCGGCATCCGCTACGGGGCATCGCAGCTGTGGCCGGGTGCCTACGGCTACAGCGTGGGCGAGGACCGCAGCGCCGACGCCGCCCAGCTCGCCCTCGTCGTCGGCATGATCGGCGCCGGCCTCGTGCTCGGCGGCACCGTCGTCGCCGCGCTGCGCGGGTCGGTGACCGCCCGCTGGATCGTCGCCGCGGTGATGGCGGTCATCGCCGTCGTCGCCGCGCTGCTCGCCTCCCCGGTCGGGGCCCAGCACCGCTGCATCCGCAGCGACTACTCCGGCCTGCGGGAGTGCACCGGGGCGACGACCGCGTACCTGCGCGAGGCGCTGCTCTACG
>CAZUYW010000132.1:0-8120 GCA_964624775.1 uncultured Iamiaceae bacterium | reverse complement strand
GCCACGTCAACGTCGGCACCGGCGAGGACCTCACGATCCGCCAGCTCGCCGAGACGATCCGCGACATCGTCCACCCCACCGCCGAGATCCGCTTCGACGCGTCGAAGCCCGACGGCATGCCCCGCAAGCAGCTCGACGTCTCCAAGCTCCACAGCCTCGGCTGGCGGCACTCGATCGCCCTGCCCGACGGCATCCGGTCCACCTACGAGTGGTACCGGGCCAACGCCGCCGCGATCCCCTCCAGCCGGTGAGCCCCCTGCCGGGGCGCGTCGTGCGCGCCCTGCGACGCCGGGGTGGCGCGCGCCTCGTCGCGGCGGCGGCCCGAGCCGGTGGGCGGGCCCCCGACGGCCTCCGCATGGAGCGGCTCGGCAGTTCCTACGGCGGCTACTGGCTGCCGGCCGCCCTGCCCGACGCGTCGTGGCTGTGCCTGTCGGGCGGCGTCGGCGAGGACACCACCTTCGACGACGAGATCCTCCGCCGCTGGGGCGCCACCGTGGTGGCCGCGGACCCCACCGAGCGGGCGGCCGCCCACTGCGCGGCCCGCGCCGACGTCGGCGGCACGTTCACGTTCGTGCCAGCGGGCCTCTGGTCCGAGGACACGACCATCGAGTTCTTCCCGCCGTCGGACCCGAGCCACGTGTCGTACTCGGCGGTCAACCTCCAGGACACCACCGCGAGCGTGAGCTTCCCGGTGCTGTCGGTGCCCTCGGCCCTCGCCGCGGCGGGCGCCGACCCGGACCCGGCCCGCCTCGACCTGCTCAAGGTCGACATCGAGGGCTCCGAGCACACCGTGGTGGCCGACGCCCTCGAGCGCGGCTACCGGCCGGCGGTGATCTGCCTGGAGATCGACCAGCCGTGCCCGCTGCGCACCGCGCTCGCCACGGTGCGCCGGGTGCGCGACGCCGGCTACGTGCTGGCCAAGGCCGACGGCTGGACCCACACGTGGGTGCGCCGCGACGTGCGCCCGGGCGGGCCGATCCAGCGCGTCGCCGACCTCGAGGACCGCTCACCCCAGGCTCGGGCCCGGGCCGCGGCACGGGCCGGCGTGATCGAGGCGGCGCGGGTGGCCGACGCGGTCCGCCCCGGCCCCGATCCCACGACGCCCCGGGTGCAGCACGTGTTCTGGCACCACGTGTTCGACGACGAGCGGGCCGGGTTCGAGGCCCAGCTGGACGCGCTGGCCGAGGCCTTCGACGTCGTGGGCTACGACGCCGCCGTCGACGCCACCCTCACCGGCCCGATCGACCGCCCGATGGCGTCGATCAGCTTCGACGACGGCCTGGCGAGCTGCCGCACCGCCGGCGACCTCCTCGCCCGGCGGGGCATCTCCGCCTGCTTCTTCGTGCTCACCGATCTGGTGGGCGAGGCCGACGAGCGGGTGCGGGCCCAGGTGTGCCGGGAGCGGCTCGCCATGCCCGACACCGAGTTCCTCGGGTGGGACGACCTCGAGGCGCTCGTGGCCCAGGGACACCTGATCGGCTCCCACGGCCGCTCGCACCAGCGCTTCGCCACCCTGTCGCCCGACGAGCTCGACGACGAGCTCGGCACCTCGCGCGATGTCCTCCTCGCCCGGCTCGGCACGGTCGACCACCTCGCCTGGCCCTACGGCCACCTCGACGACGCGCCCGCCGACATCGTCGCCCGAGCCCGGGCTGCGGGCTACCGCTCGGCCGCCGCGAACGTCCGCGGCTGCCACCTCACCCCGATCGGCGCCGACGGCCCGGTCCTGCGTGATCACGCGCTGGCGAACTGGCCGCCCCGCCAGCTCCGCTGGTTCCTCGACCGCAACCTCCGTCGGGCAGCCGCACCGTGAGTCCCGCCGTCCCCCGAATCGCGGTGAACGCCGAGTGCGCCCGCAACGGCGGGACGCGCAGCCACCTCCGCTCGATCCTGGCCGCCGCGCCCGAGGGCGCGTTCGTGCCGATCTTCCGCACGCTCGACGGCACGGGCTGGAGCACCGAGGAGCCCGTGACCGGCCAGCCCGACGGGCCGCTGCCCCTGCGCGAGCGGATCCGCTGGGAGCGCTCCATCCTCCCGGCGGCACTGCGCGAGCTGCAGCCCGCCGTGCTGCTCCAGCCCTCGAACATCGGGCTCCTGCGAGATCCCGGCCTGCCCACCGTCCAGGTCGTGCACAACGTGGCACCGTTCGTGCGCCCCATCAGCACGGTCGGGCGCGGCCGGCTCGCCGCGCGGCTGCTCGTGCTGCGCCACCTCACCCGACGGGCGCTGCGGCGCGCCGCGGGGGTGGTCTTCCTCTCCGAGACCGCCCGTGACCTGCTCGACGGCCAGCGCCTCCCGGCCCGCACCGTCGTGGTGCGCCCGGGGCGCGACGAGCCCCCCGCGGACGGGCCGGTCGCGCGCGGCCGCGACCTCGTGGTGATCGCCCACCTGTTCCGCTACAAGCGGGTCGAGGATGCGATCGAGGCGTTCGCCACCCTCGGCCCGGCGCGCGCCGATCGCCGGCTCCTCGTCTACGGCGGCCACTACGACGCGCCCTACGTCGCCGAGCTCCGCGCCGCGATCGACCGGCTCGGCGTGGGCGACGCCGTCGAGCTCGTCGGCGCCCGACCCGGCGCCGAGGTCAGGGCCGCGATGCGGTCCGCGGCCGTCGTGCTGCAGCCGTCGGCGTGCGAGAACGCACCCCAGGTGGTCTACGAGTGCCTCGCCGACGCGACCCCGATCGTCGCCTCCGCGATCCCCGCGCACTGTGAGCTGCTCGGCGGCGAGCTCGCCCCGGTGGGGGACGTGGCGACGTGGACGCGCCTGGTGACGGCGGCCCTCGACCATCCGACGCCGCCGACCGCTGCGGTCGAGCTGGGCTCGTGGGCCGACAGCGCCCGCGCCATCGTCGAGCTGTGCCATGCCGTCGCCTGAGGACCGCCGACCTCGGTCAGGAGGCGCGCACCACCGCCACGTCCTGGCGGGCACCCGGGTAGAAGTGGCCGGCCGGCACCTCGGCGACGCTGCGGCACGGGAACCCGCGCTCGGCCGCGAGGTCCCGCAGGACCGAGCTCCAGTTGCCGTTCGACACCAGGGCGAGGGTCGTGGCCGCGTGGTCCAGGGCGGCGCCGAGCTCGTGGGCGGCCACGGCGGCGTCAGGCACCGAGTCGTGCACGAGCATCCCCACCGCGCGGCCGGCCAGGACCCCCGGCAGCACGTCGGTCGAGCGACCGACCGCCCGCTCCCAGCCCGCGGTGCCCTCGGCCACGAGCCAACCCGCCCCGGGGTCGGGGTCGATGCCGATCAACGTGCCCGGCGCGCCCCCGTCCTCGGCGTTGCGCTCGAGCGCCCGCAGCATCACCACCGAGCCGAGCCCGTGCTTGACGCCGCACTCCACCACCAGCGTCGGCTGCACCAGCCGCACCAGCGCGTAGCGGGCGAGCTGGCGGCCGAGAGGCGGTGCGGGCTTGGCCTCGGGGTGCCCACGGGTCGCGGCGCGCAGGCGAGCCGCGAGCACGGGGTCGCCCTGCACCTCGGCGAAGCAGCGCGCCACCGTGGCGACGTCGGTCCCCACCACCTCGGCGACCGCCCCGGCGAGCTCGGCCTCGTTGGCGAGCGCGTAGCTGAACGTGTCCAGCTCGGGATCGGCGAGCACGTAGCGCCAGTTCGCCCGGACCGAGGCGCCGTAGCCCCGGACCACCGCGGCCTTGCGCGCCCATCGCAGGCGGGACCCCTTCCTCGCCACGGCGCGGACCACGGCCCCCGCCGATCGACCTGCGGGCGCAGCCCCCTCCGTCACCGGGCCGACACTACCCACGCCGCTCCGGTGCCCGGTCGACCCGGGCGGGCGGTGGCGCGATGAGCGGTCCGATCGCACGCCTGCGCGGCTCGGCCTCGGTCGGCCACACCCTGGCGTCGGTCCCGGCGACCCTGATCCCCGGCCTGTGCTCGGGGCTCGGTGCGGTCGCCATCGGCAAGCTCACGGACGACCGGACCCTGGGCCTGGTGAGCCTCGCGGTCGTCACCGCCAACTTCGGCGCCGCGGTCGTGAGCCAGGCCACGTCGGGCGTCGCCCTGCGCACGGTCGCCAGCGGCGAAGCCCGAGCGGCCGACGAGTACCGGCTGCCCACCCTGCGGCGCGGCGCGCTCGCCGCACTGATCGCTGCGGTGCCTGCGCTCGTGCTGTGGGCCTCGGGCAAGGAGCTCGGCCCGATCCTCCTGCTCGGCGCAGCGTGGATCCCGATCCAGGCGCTTGTCCTCTTCGAGACCGAGGTCCAGCGAGCCACCCAACGGTTCGGCACGGCGTCGGCCTGGCTCTCGGCCCGCGCACTGGCCTCGTGGGCGGCAGGCGTGTGGGCGGCGGACCGCTTCGGCGCCACCGCGTCGGCGGCCGCCATGGTCGGCGCCAGCGCGGTGATCGTGGTCCTGCTCAGCGCACGCGGCCCCTGGCCGCGGCTCACCGGCGCCCATCGCAGCGAGCTGCAGTTCGTGGGCCGCCCCATCACCCGACAGGCGTTCGCGAGCTACGCACTCGGCTACGCCGATCGGTACGTGGTGCAGGCGCTGCGGGGCCCCGCCGCGGTCGGCCTCTACTCGATCGGGTACGTGCTTGGGCAGGGCGTGGTCGAGGTCGCGATGACGCCGATCATCGCCGCGCTCAGCCCGCGCATCATCCGCGAGGTCAGCCAGGACGACGCCAGCGTCGCCCGGCGCACCACCCGAGGCGCGGCGGCGATCCTGCTCGGCCTCGGCGCTCTCGCGATCATCGGCGTGGTCGTGGCCCAGGCGCTCGGGCTGCTCGCCTACCTCACCCCCGAGGGCTCGAGCACCCGCCAGCTCGCGATCGTCACCGTGCTCGTGGCCATGGCGACCGCGCTGCAGGGCATCGTGCGGCTGGCCTACGCCGTCCTCCTGGCCCACCGGGCCACGCTGGCGGCCGCCCGTTCGTTCCTCATCACCCTGGGCGTGGCGGCGGTGATCGTCCCGGCGCTGACGGCCGTGGGCGGCGTGATCGGTGCGGCGCTCGCCACGCTGCTCGCGACCGGGGTGCTGGCCGGTCAGATGGTCTGGCACGCCCGGACGCACCTCGGATCGCCCGTCCTCGCACCGGAGGTGGCGGGGTGAGGATCGTCCACGTCGTCGACTTCTTCTCCACCGACCTCCGGTACCAGGAGTTCCACCTGGCCCTGCAGCACGGGCGGGCCGGCCACGAGGTGCACGTGGTCACCACCGACCGGCGCCACGGCGGCCTGCCCGCGCCCACCGCGGCCGCCGAGGCCGGGGCCCGCCTGCTCGCCGACGCCGGCGTGCAGGTCCACGCGCTGCCGGCCCGCGACCTGGGGCACGACCGCGTGTGGATCACCGGCCTCCCCGCTCTCCTCGACGAGCTGGGGCCCGACGCCGTCCACTGCCACCACTCCTTCTCGCCCACCACCCTCCAGATCGCCCGCTGGGCGAGCCGCCGTCGCGTCGCCCTGCTCTGCGACAGCCACCTCTCGGCCCTCAACTCGCCGGGCGCCGAAGGTCGGGCCGGCCGGGTGTTCTACGGCACGTGGCGCACCGTCGCCGGGCCCTGGCTGCGGCGGCGGGTCGGTGCGTTCGTGGTGAACGGCAGCCCCGAGGCGGCCTTCCTCGCCGATCACCTCGCCCTTCCCGCCGATCGGGTCGAGGTGATCCCCCTCGGGTTCGATCCGGCCGAGTTCACCTTCGACCCCGGGCGGCGCGCCGCGGCCCGGGCCCGCTGGGGCTGCGACGACGCCGACACGGTGGTCGCCGTCACCGGCAAGCTCACCCTCGACCGCTCCCCCGAGCGATCCCTCGACGCGGCCGAGCGCCTGGCCGCCGACCGCTCCGTCCGCGTGCTGGTCGCCGGTTCGGTCGGCGACGGCGTGCGCGACCGCTGGGCCGAGGCGGCCCCCGTCCTCACGGCCGGTGACCGCATCCACGAGCTCGGGTTCGTCGACCCCGCCGGCCTGGCCGACTGCTACCTCGCCGCCGACGTCGCCACCTTCCCGTTCGGCAGCACGATCTCGGCCTACGAGGCGCTCGGGACGGGCCTGCCCGTCGCGGTGGTCGACGGCGACTTCGGCTCGTTCCTCGAGGCCCTCGACGTCGGCGCCACCGCGGTCGACTTTGCCACCATCGACCTCTCGGCCCTGCTGGTGGACGAACATGCTCGACGCGACCGCGCCGCAGCGGCCGCCCGCGAGCTCGGCTGGCCCGTCCTCGCCGACCGGTTCGTCGACCGCTACCGGGCCATCGCCCCACCTGCCGCCCCCCTCCCCGCCTGATGAAGATCCTCCTGATCAGCCAGTACGCCCTCCCCCAGCCCCTCGCCAACGCCGAGGTGGTGGGCGGGGTCGCCGCCGAGCTGGGCGCCCGTGGCCACGAGGTGACGATGGTGTCGCCCGTGCGCGACGCCACTGCATCGCCGGGCCTGACCCCCCGTCGGGCCTTCGGGTGGTTCAGCCCCGACCGTGCCTCGCGCCTCGGGCGGATCGCCGAGTACCTGTCCTTCACCATCGGCGCGCTGATCAGCGGCGGCACCGCGCCGCGGCCCGACGTGGTGGTCGTGCCGTCCCCGCCGCCCACCCTCGGCCTGGTCGGCCTGGCCGTGGCCGCCCGCCACCGGGTGCCGTTCGTCTACAACGTGCAGGACCTCTACCCCGAGATCGCCGACGCCGTCGGTGGGGTGCCCGGGCCTGCGGTGCGGGTGCTGCGCCGGCTCGTGCGGTTCGTGTACCGCCGGGCCACCGCCGTGCTCGTGATCGACCAGGCCTTCGTGCCGGTCATCGAGGCGGCCTCGCCGGGCGCCGTGGTGCGGCCCGTGCGCAACGGCATCGACCTCGGCCCGTTCCGCGGGGCGACCCGCGACGACGCGTTCCTCGACGAGCTCGGCGTGCCCGACGGCGCCCTGGTGGTGACCTACGCGGGCAACATCGGGCGCAGCCAGGACCTCGACGCCGCCATCGCGGCGACGGCCGAGGCGGGCGCCCACCTGGTCATCCACGGGGCCGGCGCCGGGCGCGACGCGCTCGCCGAACGGCTCGCCCGATCGGGGCACGACCACGTGCACTTCTCGGACTTCCGCCCCCGCTCCGAGCTCGGACGGGTGTTCGCGTCGGCCGATCTCCACGTGGTGCCGCTCAAGGCCGGGGTCGCCGGGTCCAGCGTGCCCTCCAAGCTCCTCTCGATCTTCTCGGCTGGGCGCCCGGTCGTGCTCGCCGCCGAGGCCGCCAGCGCCGCCGACGCGGTGGTCCGCGAGGCCGGTGGCGGCTGGGTCGTCGAGCCCGGCGATCCGCAGGCCCTGGCCGCCGCCCTCACCGCCGCCCTCGCCGATCCCGCCGGCCGGGCCGAGCGCGGCGCCTCGGCGCTCGCGTGGGCGCTCGACCACGCCGGCACCGACCGCATGGCCCTCGGCTGGGAGGCAGTCCTGGCCGAGGCCGTCGACATCCACCAGACCCGGAAGGCCGCCCCATGAGCCCTCGCACCGGACCCCGCGCCCACTGGACGCCCCGCTACGTCTACGACCGCACCCGCCTCGCCATCGAGGAGCGCCTCGATCCGAAGGCGCCGTGGCTGGTGGCCGAGGCGGTGCACGTGATCGGCCAGTGGCTCCGCCCCGACGATGTGGTCATCGAGTGGGGCGCGGGCCGCAGCACCGCCTGGTTCCTCGACCTGGGCGTGCAGGTCCGATCGGTCGAGCACCACGACGGCTGGGCCGACCGCGTGCGGTCCGAGGCGGGCGACCGGCCGCTCGTGCTCGAGGTGTGCGACCCCGAGGACCCGGCGGCCTACGCCGCCGCACACGCCGATCTGACCCAGGTCGACCTGGCGCTCGTCGACGGCATCCACCGCCACCAGTGCACCGAGCGGGCCATGACCCTCGTCCGGCCCGGCGGGCTGCTCGTGGTGGACAACATCGAGCGCTACCTGCCCTCGGACACCCGCTCGCCCCAGACCATCGGGGCCGACGAGCCGGACCCGGACTGGGCCGGGCTCGCGCCCGTGCTCGCCGAGTGGCGGGGCTGGTGGTTCTCCAACGGCGTCAGCGACACCGCGATCTGGATCCGCCCCTGAGGCCCGGGGTCAGCGCCCGCCGCCGACCCCGCCCACCACGCTGCGCGCCGTGCGGCCCATGACCCGCAGGTCGAACCGCAGGCCCTGGTAGCGCAGGTAGA
>CAZUYW010000131.1:0-8144 GCA_964624775.1 uncultured Iamiaceae bacterium | reverse complement strand
GTGGCGAACATGCGCGGCCGGGCGATCGGCGGGTAGCCGCGCCCGATCGCCGTGTAGGCGACGGCCGGTATGGCACCGGCGCCGAAGCCCTGCGCGGCGCGGGCGGCGACCAGCACCGGCATCGACGGGGCCAGGCCGCCCACGACGAGCCCCGCGGCGAACAGGGTCAGTCCGGCGGCGTACGGCAGCACGAGGCCGCGCCGGTCCGCGAGCTGGCCGGACACGACGATGCCGACGAGGCTCGCGAGGAAGAACCCGGAGAACACCCAGCCGTAGAGGCCCAGGCCGCCGAGGTCGTCCTTGACCCGGGGCATGACCGTCGCGACGGCGAGCGCCTCGAAGGCGACGAGCGTGATCGTGAGGAGCAGGCCGATGGTCAGCTGGCGCCGCTCGGGTGACCACAGCGGGTCGGCGGCGTCGCTCAATGCGAGGTCTGCCCGCCGTCGACCACCAGGCACTGCCCGGTCATGAAGCTCGACGCGTTCGACGCGAGGAAGAGCGCGGCCGGCACGATCTCCTCGGGGCGGCCGATGCGCCCCATCGGCTGGCCCGCGAGCATGAGCGCCTGGAACTCGGGCGGGTTGTTGCGAACCATGTCCGTGTCGGTGACCCCGGGGGCGAGGGCGTTCACCCGGATCCCCCGGCCGCAGAGCTCGGCCGCCATCGACCGGGTGAGGGCCATCATGGCGTTCTTCCCGGCGAGGTACATGGCCATGCCGTAGCCGCTGGTGAAGATCCCGCAGCTCACCATGTTCACCACGGCGGCGTGCTCGCTCGCCTCGAGGTGCGGGAGGGCGGCCTGCACGAGGAAGAGGCCGGCGCGCACGTTGGCGTCGATCGACTTCTGCCAGGCGTCGGGGGTGATCGACCCGATCGGCTGGGTCAGCGCGTTGGCGGCGTTGTTGACCACGATGTCGACGCCCCCGTAGGCCGCGACCGTGGCGTCGACCAGCGCGTCGAGCTGGGCGAGGTCGCCGACGTGGGTGGGCACGGCGAGCGCGGTGCCGCCGGCCGCCTCGACGGCGCGCACGGTCTCCTCGCACGCGTCGGCCTTGCGGCTGGCCACGACGACCCTGGCCCCCATGGCGGCGAAGCCCTCGACGATGGCCCGGCCGATGCCCCGCGAGCCGCCGGTCACGATGGCGACGCGGTCGGTGAGGTCGAACTGGTCGAGCAGGGCGGCGCGGTCCACGGGGTCCTCCGGCGTTGGGGTGCCGGAGCAGTGTGCCAGGCGCGCCGGGTGCGTCAGCGGAGCTGGAGCCCGCCGTCGACCGCGATGACCTCACCGGTCATGTAGCCGTTGACCGCGAGCAGCAGGGCGAGGTCGACGATGTCGTCGGGCGTGGCCGATCGCCGCATGGGCGCCGCCCCCTGCACGAAGGCGCGGACCGCATCCCAATCGGCCGTCCACGGCGTGTCCACCAGGCCCGGGGCGATCGCGTTCACCCGCACCTCGGGGCCGAGGACGTTGGCGAGCAGCGCCGTGAGGTGGTTCAGCGCCGCCTTCGACGTGGCGTACGGGATCGACGAGCCGGTGGGGCGCAGCCCCGCGAGCGAGGTGATCGAGATGATCGCGCCGTGCTGGTCGGCGAGGTGTGGTGCCGCCACGCGGCACATCTCCCACGTGCCGAACACGTTGGTCTCGTAGATCTCCCGCCAGACGTCGAGGCTCGCTGCGTCGAGGTCGCGGTGCGGGATGGTGCGGGTGGTGCCGGCGTTGTTCACCAGGATGTCGAGCCGCCCCCACCGTTGGAGGGCGGCGTCGACGAGGGCCTGCGGCCCCTCGGCATCGGCGATCGAGGCCTGCACGTAGCACGCGTCGGGCAGCTCGGCGGCGAGCGCCTCGCCCGCCTCGACGGAGGTCACCGAGTTCACGAGCACGCTCGCGCCGTGGGCGGCGTAGTGCCGGGCGATCCCCGCACCGATGCCGCTGCTCGACCCGGTGACGATGGCGACCTTGCCGGCGAGGCAGTCGGGGCTGACGGTCATGGCCGCAGCCTCCCACACCCGGATCAGGCGGCGGCGCGGAGGTGGGCGGTCCACCAGGCGGCGGTGGTGGCGATCGCCTCGTCGAGCGGGGTCGGCTCGATGCCGAACGCCGCGGTGGCGGCCGAGGAGTCGAGGACGAAATCGGCCTCGAACTGGTACGCCATCTCGACGAGCCCCTTGATCTGGGGCGACGCCAGGCCCGCGGCCTTCAGGAACCACATGGGGAGGGGCTTGATCGTGGGCGACGGCGCACCGGCCGCGGCGGCGATCGCCTCGAGCATCGAGCGCTGCGTGGCCGCCGGGTTGGTGGGCACGTGCCAGGCCCGACCCCACGCCGCCTCGTCGGCGCCGATGGCCACCAGGGTGCGGGCGACGTCGGGCACGTAGGTCCACGAGTGGCGGGTGTCGGGGTTGCCGATGACCCGGGCGGTCTTGCCCTTGAGCACGGGCGGCACCATCTGGTCGCCGAGGTGGGAGCCGGTGACCCCCGGGCCGTAGAAGTCCGAGGCGCGCGCCTCGGTGGCCCGGATGCGACCGGCGGCGTGGGCGGCGGCCATGTCCTCCCACATGCGGGCCCGCACGGGGCCCTTCACGGTGGTGGCGAGGAAGGGATCGCTCTCGACCATGGGGTGGTCGACGGGGCCGTAGCCGTACAGGTTCGACATGGCGACGAGGACGGCGCCGGTGCGCTCGGCGGCCGCGAGGAAGGCGGCGGCGAGCGGCGGCCAGTCGGTGAGCCAGCGGTGGTACTCGGGGTTGGCGCAGTTGTAGAGCACCTCGGCGCCGGTGGCGAGGCGGACGAGCTCCTCGACGTCGGTGGCGTCGGCCCGCACCCGCTCGATGCCGGCGTGGTCCGGCCCGCTGCCGGACCGGGTGACGAGGCGGACCTGATGGCCCGCATCGGCGAGGAGCTGGGCGGTGGCCGAGCCGACGGGGCCGGCGCCGACGATCACGTGCAGGGACATGGGGACCTCCTGGTGGAGCGGATCGGACGGTCCGACCCGGAAACGAGAGCGGTGCTCTCGAATTGCAGGATGCGGCCTCGGCGCCGAAAAGTCAAGAGCAGTGCTCTCGTTTGTTGACACCGCTCTCGTTCCTGCCCACACTGGCCCCGTGACCAGCGCCGAACCCCGCACCGCCCGGGCCCGAGCCCGCCTCGAGCTGACCGCCTCGATCAAGGCCGTCGCGGGCCGCCACCTCGCCGAGGACGGCGCGTCCGGGCTCTCGCTGCGCGCCGTCGCCCGCGAGCTCGGCCTGTCGAGCTCGGCCGTCTACCGCTACTTCCCGAGCCGCGACCACCTGCTCACGGCCCTCATCATCGACGCCTACGACGGCCTCGGCGCCGCCGTCGAGACCGCCGAGGCGGCGGCGCCGCGCCATGACCACGCCGCCCGCTGGCTCGCCGCCGCCCGCGCCGTGCGGGCCTGGGCGATCGCCAACCCCCACGAGTACGCCCTGATCTACGGCTCGCCCGTGCCCGGGTACCGGGCGCCCCAGGACACGATCGGCCCGGCCACCCGTGCCGCGCTGGCGATGGCCTCCGTGGTCACCGACGCGCTCGCCGACGGCGCCCTCGCCACCCCGCCCGGCCCGCCGGTGCCCGACGAGGTGGCGCACCAGATCACCGCCCTCACCGACCTGTTCGGCGACGCACCACCGCTCGTGGGCGCCCGCGCCCTGCGGGCCTGGGCCACCGTGTTCGGCCTCGTGAGCTTCGAGCTCTTCGGCCAGTTCACCAACGTGCTCGCCGATCCGGCATCCTTCTTCGACCACGCCGCCGCCGAGCTCGGCACCGAGATCGGTCTCGTCCACCCCGGGAGCCAGCCATGAGCGCCCTGCCCAGCCGCGTCGACCCCGCCGAGGTCGGCCTCGACGCCGATCGCCTGCGCCGCATCGACACCCACTTCGCACGCTACGTCGACGATGGGCGCCTGCCGGGCTGGCTCGTGGCGGTCACCCGCGGCGGGCACCTCGCCCATCTCTCGACCTACGGGCGCCGCAACCTCGAGGACGACCTGCCGATCGAGGAGGACACCGTCTTCCGGATCTACTCGATGACCAAGCCGATCACCTCGGTCGCCGCGCTCACGCTGCTCGAGGAGGGGGCGATCGCCCTCACCGATCCGATCAGCCGCTGGCTCCCGGCCTTCGCCGACACCGAGGTGTACGTCGGTGGGGCGGGCGACGACATCGTGACCACGCCGCTCACCGAGCCCATCCGGGTCTGGCACCTCATGACGCACACCGCCGGCCTCACCTACGGGTTCGAGCGCGTCCACCCGGTCGACGAGCGGTACCGGGCCACCGGCTACGAGTTCGGGGCGCCCAAGGGGGTGGACCTCGCTGGGGCGTGCGACGCCTGGGCCCGCTTCCCGCTGCTCTTCCAGCCCGGTTCGGCGTGGGCCTACTCCGTCTCGACCGATGTGCTCGGCCGCCTCATCGAGGTCGTCACCGGCCAGGACCTGGCGACCGTCGTGGCCGAGCGCGTGCTCGCACCGCTCGGCATGGACGACACCGGCTTCGGGCTCCCCGAGGCCAAGCGCGACCGCCTCGCCGGGCTCTACATCCCGGGCGAGGGCCGCCGGGCGACCCGCTTCGACGCCCTCGGCCCCGTGTCGCGCACGCTGCCCGCCCTGCTGTCGGGCGGCGGCGGCCTGGTGTCGACCGCGGCCGACTACCTCCGCTTCGCGGACCTGCTGCGCCGGCGCGGCGCGCACGACGGGGGCCGGATCCTCGGGCCCCGCACGGTCGACTTCATGACGTCCAACCACCTGCCCGGCGGGCGAGACCTCGCCGAGGTCGGCCACCGCGGCTTCTCCGAGACGATCGATCCCGGGCGGGGCTTCGGGCTCGGGGTCTCGGTGGTGCTCGACCCCGTGCCCGGCAAGGTCCCGGCGTCGCCCGGCACCTTCGGCTGGGGCGGCGCCGCGAGCACCGCGTTCTGGGTGGACCCCGTCGAGGACATCACCGTGGTGTTCCTCACCCAGCTCCTGCCGTCGACCACCTGGCCGATCCGCCCCGAGCTGAGCACCCTCGTGCACCAGGCCATCGTCGACTGAGCGTCGACGCATGCGGGCACCGGCAGCCGACGGGACCCGATGTGCAGCGCGGGGGTCGGGCACCGTAGGTTTCCCCCTCCCCTCCCGTCCGCTCCCCCGCCGAGGTCCCCCTCCATGGCCAGTTCGCTCACCGTCGCCAAGCACCGCACCAACCTCGCCCAGCTCCGCGCCGAGACCGAGGCTGCGATCGAGACGCTCGTCGCCACCTACGACGAGCTCGACCCCGAGGACGCTGCGTCCGATGTGGGTGCCGGCGAGGACGAGGGCGGCTCGGAGGGCGACCTCACCCGCTTCGAGCGCGACCGCATCCGCGCCCGCATCGCCGAGGAGCGCCTCTTCCTCGAGGTGATCGACGCCGCCGAGGCCCGCAGCCACGAGCGCACGTGGCGCCAGTGCACCCGCTGCGGCGAGCCCATCGGCGACGCCCGCCTCGAGGCGCTCCCCGCCACCGACCTCTGCGTGACCTGCAAGGCCGACCGCGCCACGTGGTGATCCCCGCGTCCGACGGCGGCGCCCTCCCGGTGCGCCGCTGCCACCCGGTCGACGCCGGCCGCCTCGTCGGCCTCGTGATCGAGATCGACGCCACCGGCAACGACACGGCGCTGGCCGTGCTCCAGGCCTCGCTGCACGAGGCGCCCGAGGGCCGACGCCTCATCTTCGGCTACGACCTGCGCGTCGCGGGGCTGGGCGCATGGGTCGGTGACCGCCGGATCCGGCTGCGCGTCTGGCCGGCCACGATCGACGCCGACGACCACATCGAGGTCGACCACCCCGACGACGGCGGCGACGTGCTCGTGATCGACATCGACCCGGTCGCGCACCGGGACGGGCTCGAGCACCTGCGCTCGACCGGCCGCCTGTTCATCGCCGGCCCCGACGCCGGGCCGGTGCCGCTCGTGCTCGACATCGAGCCCGAGGCGCTCACCGAGGTGCTCGACCAGCTCTGAGCGGCGGGCGCCTCAGGGGCCCGAGCCGTGGACGTGGGCACACGCCGCGGCGCTGCGGTCCACGGTCCCGACGCCGAGGTCCTCGATCCCGGCGAAGGGGCCGCACGGGTGCGGCGTGATCCACACGTGCACCATGGGCACCGGCGGGACGGGGACCGTCGGGGCCGGGCAGGTGCCGTCGGCCGCGGCGAGCCCCGCCAGGTGGGGATCGACAGGATCCGGATCCATGCAGAGCGTGTCGTCGACGTGCCAGCGCAGCAGGTTGCCGCCCACGTCGGGGATGTCCTCGCGGGTCGTGCCCGGCGTGAGCATGTACATCGCGGCGAGGAGCCGGCGAGGCTTGCCCGGGCGGCGTTCGTACACCAGCGCCTCAGGGTGATCGGGGTCGAGGACGTGGTCGTCGTCGAGGTACGCCCAGTTGACGAGGTGCTCGACGCCCGTCGACGCGTCGCCCAGGCTGCGGAAGCCCGCACGCACCGCGACCGCCGGGTCGGCGAACCGCGGCAGGCGCTGCCCGGTGCGCTCGACGAGACGTGCGGCTGCGGCCTCCTGCGCCGGCGTCACGCCCGGCACCCCGGAGAGGTCGAGCGGCCGGGCCGGGTCGAACGGGCGGACCGATGGCCCCGCCGCGTGCGACCCGGCGTGCGCCGAGACCTCACCGGCCGCGGGCACGGCATCACCCACCTGCCCCGAGGCGGCGACGACGACCGCGGGCACGACGAGGACGACGATCACGACCCCGGCGATCCCGATCGACCAGCGCGGCACCGGACGAGGCGCAGCGGGGTGCACCGCCACCCGGGCCGCCCCGAGGGCCGCGACGACGGCGAGGGTGGCGGCGATCAGGTCGTCGAGGCGGATGCGGCGCGGCTCGGTGAACCCGGTGACCCACCCGATGCCGCGCGTCGTCGCCGCGATCCACACCCCGACGACCGCGAGCCCGAGGATCACCCCGATGATCGCCACCGACCGCCGGTGGGCGGTCAGCGCGACCGCGCCCCAGACGAGCTGCGCGGCCGCCACGACGAGGAACGCCACCACGACCGACCGGTGGTCGACCTCGCCGGCGAGGACCGCGAGGTGGATGACGCCGGCGCCGAACGAGGCCAGGGCCGGGATGGCGAGGGGGCCGAACCCGTCTCGGGCGACGGTCGCCACAGGCTGCTCCGGCTCGGTTCCCACGCGACCCCCAGGTTCGACCGGGGCAGCCTAGGCCCCGGTCCGCACGCGGCCCGGTCAGTCCTGGTCGGGCTGGCCGAGCAGGCCGCCGGCCGCGGCGAGCGCGGTGGCGAGGCCCGCGGCGCGCTCCACGACGGCGGCGAGGTAGTGCTCGGCGACGGCACCCTGGCCCTGGAGGGGCGGGTCACCGAGGGAGCGCAGCACCATGGCGGGATCGGCGGCCGGGACGATCGGCGCGGGATCCTCGAGGTGGGGCACCGGGCGCCACAGGTCGCCCTGCTTGTGCTTGGCGCCCCGGCGGCGGTTCTGGCCCTTGCGGCGCGATCCGCTCATTCGTCGTCCTCCGTGAGCAGCGTGTCGGTGCGCAGGCCGAGGGCCCGGCGCAGCTGGTCGGCGTTCAGGTCGGCCAGCGAGGAGCTGCCGGGCAGCACGAGGTCGGCGATGTGGCGCTTGCCGGCCACGACCTCCTCGACCCGTTCGTCGACCGTGCCCGGGCAGACCAGGCGGTGCGAGACGACGGTGCGCGTCTGGCCGATGCGCCAGGCCCGGTCGCGGGCCTGGTCCTCGACGGCGGGGTTCCACCAGCGGTCGTAGAGCACGACGTGGCTGGCGGCGGTGAGGTTGAGGCCGGTGCCGCCCGCCTTGAGGGAGAGCACCAGGGCGCCGGGGCCCTCGAGCTCCTGGAACTCCTTGATCATCGCGTCGCGGGCGCCGCGTGCGAGGCCGCCGTGGTAGCAGGAGATCGGGTGGCCGGTGACCTCGGTGAGGTGATCGGCGAGCCGCTTGCCCCACTCGGCGAAGTGGGTGAACACGAGGATCTTCTCGCCGGACGCGAACACCGAGTCGACGATCTCCTCGAGCCGGGCGAGCTTGCCCGAGCGACCGGCGAGCGGCTTGCCGTCGTCCTGGTAGGCGGCGGGGTGGTTGCAGATCTGCTTCAGCGCGGTGATTGCGGCTAGGTCATCGCCAT
>CAZUYW010000130.1:1436-8165 GCA_964624775.1 uncultured Iamiaceae bacterium | reverse complement strand
GTCCGCCAGTGGCAGGAGATGTTCTACGAGGAGCGGTACTCCGAGGTGTACCTCTCGCCGGACCTGCCCGACTACGTGAAGTGGGCCGAGGCCATGGGCTGCGTCGCCTTCCGGGTCGAGTCGCCCGAGGAGATCCAGCCCACCATCGACAAGGCCAACGCCATCAACGACCGCCCCGTGGTCATCGAGTTCCGCACCGATGCCGCCGAGAAGGTCTTCCCGATGGTCCCCGCCGGCCGGTCCAACTCCGACGTCGAGGTCCCGCCGTCCCAGCGCGAGGAGGCGGGCGCATGAGCGAGCCCAAGCACCACGTCCTGTCCGTCCTGGTCGAGAACAAGGCGGGCGTCCTCGCCCGCATCGTGAACCTGTTCTCCCGCCGGGCGTACAACATCTACTCGCTCGCCGTCGCCCCCACCGACGACGACCGCTTCAGCCGGCTCACCATCGTGGTCGACGTCGAGACGGCCCCGCTCGAGCAGATCGTCAAGCAGCTCCACAAGCTGATCAACGTCGTGAAGATCGTGGAGCTCGACCCCCGGCACGCCGTCGAGCGCGAGCTGCTCATGGCGACGGTGCGCTGCTCGGTGGCCGACCGCGGCCAGGTGGCTGAGCTCACCCGCATCTTCGAGGGGCGCATCGTGGCGGTCAGCAACGACGCCCTCACCGTGTCGCTCGAGGGCCACCCGTCCAAGATCGACGACTTCGAGGAGCTCCTGCGCCCCTTCGGCATCGCCGACCTCCAGCGCACCGGCCGCATCGCCCTCCCCAAGCTGGAGCGCGAGTCGGCCCGCCTGCACGCGGTCTCCGCGGTCAAGGGCAAGGTCAGCTGACGATCTGGCGGGACCTGCCCGCCACCACCTAGAAACACCAGACCCGCCGGTCGTCCTGCGCCCGGCACGAGCACGAGGATGACCATGGCCAACGTCTATTACGAGAAGGACGCCGACCGCTCCAAGATCGCCGACCGCAAGGTCGCCGTCCTGGGCTACGGCTCGCAGGGGCACGCCCACGCGCTGAACCTGAAGGAGTCGGGGATCGACGTCCGGGTCGGCCTGCGCGACGGCTCGTCCTCGAAGGCCAAGGCCGAGGAGGCCGGTCTGCGCGTCGTGTCGCCCGCCGAGGCGACCGCCGAGGCCGACGTGATCATGATGCTCCTGCCCGACACCGAGATCGGTGCGGTCTACGAGGCCGACGTCGCCCCGAACCTGAACGACGGCGACGCCCTCTTCTTCGCCCACGGCTTCAACGTGCGCTTCGGCTACGTGACCGCCCCGGCCGGCGTCGACGTGTGCATGGCCGCCCCGAAGGGCCCGGGCCACCTCGTGCGCCGCACCTACACCGAGGGCGGTGGCGTGCCGTGCCTCATCGCCGTGGCCCAGGACGCCACCGGCGGCGCCCGTGACCTCGCCCTCGCCTACGCCGACGCCATCGGCGGCACCCGCGCCGGCGTGCTCGAGACCACCTTCGAGGAGGAGACCGAGACCGACCTGTTCGGCGAGCAGGTCGTGCTGTGCGGTGGCCTCACCGCCCTCGTGCAGGCCGGGTTCGAGACGCTGGTCGAGGCCGGCTACCAGCCCGAGTCGGCCTACTTCGAGTGCCTCCACGAGCTGAAGCTGATCGTGGACCTCATGTACGAGGAGGGGATCGCCGGCATGCGCTACTCGATCTCCACCACCGCCGAGTACGGCGACCTCACCCGCGGCCCCCGCGTGATCACCCCCACGGTGAAGGCCGAGATGAAGAAGATCCTCGGCGAGATCCAGTCCGGCGAGTTCGCCGCCGAGTTCGTGGGCGAGATCAAGGGCGGCGGGGCCAACTTCGACGCCCTCCGCAAGCGCGGCGCCGAGCACCAGATCGAGACGGTGGGCAAGGAGCTCCGCGGGATGATGCCGTGGATCTCCGCCGGCAAGAAGTCGGTCACCGAGATCTCCGGCGGCGACTGAACGGTCCCGTCGAGCCGGTCGGCAGCGTCGGCCGCTAATCCCGACTTGATAGGTCGGGATTAGCGGCTACGCTCCGGGCATGAGCAACGACACCTGGGGTTTCGAGACCCGCCAGATCCACGCCGGGCAGGAGCCCGATCCCGCAACGGGGTCCCGGGCCGTCCCGATCTACCAGACGACCTCGTACCAGTTCCGCGACAGCGAGCACGCCGCGAACCTGTTCGCGCTGGCCGAGATCGGCAACATCTACACCCGCATCATGAACCCGACCCAGGGCGTGGTGGAGGCCCGCGTGGCCGCGCTCGAAGGCGCGACGGCCACCGCCGTGGGCCTGCCCGGGTGCCTCGCCGTGTCGTCGGGCCAGGCGGCCGAGACGCTGGCGGTGCTGAACCTCGCCGAGGCCGGCAGCCACATCGTGGCGTCCGCGTCGCTCTACGGCGGCACCTACAACCTGTTCCACTACACGCTGCCCAAGATGGGCATCGAGGTCAGCTTCGTCAGCGACCCCGACGACCTCGACGCGTGGCAGGCGGCGGTCCGCCCCAACACCAAGGCGTTCTACGGCGAGTCGATCGGCAACCCGAAGAACGACTTCCTCGACATCGCCGCGGTGGCCGACCTCGCCCACAGCAACGGCGTGCCGCTCATCATCGACAACACCGTCGCCTCGCCCTGGCTGATCCGCCCGTTCGAGCACGGCGCCGACATCGTGGTCCACTCCGCCACCAAGTTCATCGGCGGCCACGGCACCTCGATCGGCGGCCTGATCCTCGATGGCGGCAGCTTCGACTTCTCGGCCAACGACAAGTTCCCGAACTTCACCGAGCCGGACCCGAGCTACCACGGCCTCGCCTACTTCCCGGCGCTCGGCCACGGGTCCTACGTCATCAAGGCCCGCGTCCAGCTCCTGCGCGACATCGGTGCGGCGATCAGCCCGTTCAACTCGTTCCTGCTGCTGCAGGGCCTCGAGACGCTGAGCCTCCGGATGGAGCGCCACACGTCGAACGCCCTGGCCGTGGCCAAGTACCTGTCCGAGCACCCGCAGGTCGAGCAGGTGCGCCACGCGTCGCTTCCCGACTCGCCCTGGCACGAGCGGGCCACCGCCATCACCGGCGGCAAGGGCTACGGCTCGGTGCCGGCGTTCGTGATCGCCGGTGGCCGTGAGGCCGGCGCCAAGTTCGTGGAGGGCCTCGAGCTGCACTCCCACGTCGCCAACATCGGCGACGTGCGCAGCCTCGCCATCCACCCGGCGTCGACCACCCACAGCCAGCTCACCGAGGCCGAGCAGGCCGACTCGGGCGTGGAGCCCGGCCTGGTCCGCCTCTCGGTCGGCCTCGAGACCATCGACGACATCATCGCCGACCTCGACCGCGGCTTCGCCGCCGCCAAGTAACCCGTCCGGCCGCCGTCCGGCGGCCCCCGGCCATCCGTTTCGTGAGGATCGACCACCCATCGGGTGGTCGATCCTCGCTTTTCCGGGAGGGAGTGGGGAGGGGTCAGGCGGAGCGGAGCTCGCCGACGACGTGGTCGATGCAGCGGGTGAGGGCGGCCACATCCGCGCTGTCGATCGCCGGGAAGAGGGCGACGCGGAGCTGGTTGCGGCCGAGCTTGCGGTACGACTCGGTGTCGACGATGCCGTTGGCCCGGAGCACCTTGGACACGGTGTCGGCGTCGACCGAGTCGTCGAGGTCGATCGTGGCGACCACGTTCGAGCGCAGCGCGGGGTCCTGCACGAACGGCGTGGCGTAGTCGGAGGCCTCGGCCCAGCCGTACATGATCGCGGCCGACTCGGCGCTGCGGCCCGACGAGAACCCGAGGCCGCCGTAGGTGTTGATCCACTCCATCTGGTGCACGGCCAGGAAGATCGTGGCCAGGGCCGGGGTGTTGTAGGTCTGATCCTTGAGCGAGTTGTCGAGGGCGATCTTGAGGTCGAGCGACGCGGGGATCCAGCGCCCGCTCGACGCCACCCGCTCGATGCGCTCGATCGCCGCCGGCGACACGGCCGCGATCCACAGGCCGCCGTCGCTGGCCAGGCACTTCTGCGGGGCGAAGTAGTAGACGTCGGTCTCGGCGGAGTCGAACTTCAGGCCGCCCGCCGCCGAGGTGGCGTCGACCGCCACCAGGGCACCCGGATCAGCACCCTCGGGGCGCACGATCGGGATGGCGACACCGGTCGACGTCTCGTTGTGGGTGAGCGCGTAGAGGTCGACGCCGGCCTCGGCGACCGCGGTGGCGGCGGTGCCCGGCTCGGCGGAGATCACGGTCGGATCGTCGAGGAACGGGGCGCGGGCGGCGCACTCGGCGAACTTGCCCGAGAACTCGCCGAACGCGAGGTGCTGGCTCTTCTGCTCGATCAGGCCGAACACGGCGGCGTCCCAGAACGCCGTCGTGCCGCCGTTGCCGAGGATGACCTCGTAGCCGTCGGGCAGGGTGAGCAACTCGGCGACGGCGTTGCGCAGTCGGCTCACCATGAACTTCACCGTGCCCTGGCGGTGGCTCGTGCCCAGGTACTCGCCCGACGCCGCGGCGAGCGCCTCGACCGCCTCGGGTCGCACCTTGGAGGGCCCGCACCCGAACCGCCCGTCGGCGGGGAGGAGGTCGGTGGGGATGGTGATGGCGGGCGTGGCGGCACTCATGGCGACCAGTGTCGCAGCCCGCCGTGGGGCGGAGCGAAGCGATACGGGGTGGGAGGCGGGGGAGGGGGCGTGCCACCATGGCCGCCATGGGTTCACGCATCTCCGACCGCATCGCCGCCATCGCCCCCTCGGCCACCCTGGCCGTGGATGCCAAGGCCAAGGCGCTCAAGGCGGCTGGTGAGCCGGTCATCGGCTTCGGCGCCGGCGAACCGGACTTCGCCACCCCCGAGCAGATCGTCGAGGCCGCCGTCGCCGCCTGCCGTGACCCCAAGAACCACCGCTACACCCCGGCTGGTGGCCTCCCCGAGCTGAAGGAGGCCATCGTCGCCAAGACCGCGCGCGACAGCGGCTACGCGGTCGACGCCGGCCAGGTGCTGGTCACCAACGGCGGCAAGCACGCCGTCGCCAACGCGTTCGCCACCCTCATCGACCCGGGCGACGAGGTGCTCCTCCCCGCGCCCTACTGGACCACCTACCCCGAGCCGATCCGGCGGGCGGGCGGCGTGGTCGTCGAGCTGCCGACCGACGAGGGCACGGGCTTCCGGGTCACCGTCGACCAGCTCGAGGCAGCCCGCACGCCCAAGACCAAGGCGCTCGTGTTCGTATCGCCCTCGAACCCCACGGGCGCGGTGTACCCGCGCGACGAGGTCGAGGCCATCGGCCGGTGGGCCGTCGAGCACGGGATCTGGGTCATCACCGACGAGATCTACGAGCACCTCACCTACGGCGACGCCGAGTTCCACTCGATGCCCACGCTCGTGCCCGAGCTGGCCGACACCTGCCTCGTGCTCAACGGCGTGGCCAAGACCTACGCCATGACCGGCTGGCGGGTCGGGTGGATGATCGGCCCGGCCGACGTCATCAAGGCCGCCACCAACCTGCAGAGCCACGAGACGTCCAACGTCGCCAACGTGTCCCAGCGCGCCGCCATCGCCGCCCTCGAGGGCGGCCTGGACGACGTCGCCCGCTTCCGGGAGTCCTTCGACCGTCGTCGCATGACGATGTACAAGGCGCTGTCGGCCATCCCCGGCGTCACGGTGCTCGAGCCAGAGGGCGCGTTTTACGCGTTCCCCAGCTTCAAGGCGATCCTCCAGCGCCCGGTGCTCGGGCGGGAGGTGCGCACCACCCTCGAGCTGGCCGACCTCATCCTCGAGGAGGCCAAGGTGGCGATCGTGCCGGGCGAGGCGTTCAGCGCGCCCGGTTACGCCCGCCTGTCGTTCGCCCTCGGCGACGACGACCTCGGCGAGGGCATCCAGCGCATCGCCGACCTCCTCGCCCGCTGACCCGGGGTCGGGGGGCTGGCAGGCTGGGGGGATGACCGCCGGGAGCTCCAGCCACGCCGACCACGCCCGTCCGACGCTGCCCTACGGCTCGTGGCCGTCGCCGATCACGGCGGCGAGCCTCGTGGCCGGGGCCGCTGGGGTCGGTGAGATCCGGGCCGACGGCGAGGCCGTCTGGTGGAACGAGGCGCGCCCCGACGAGGGCGGGCGCACCCAGCTCGTGCGGCGCGCGCCCGACGGCACCCGGCTCGACGTCCTGCCCGCCTGGGACCCCGAGAGCGGTGCCACCTGGAACGCCCGCACCGCGGTCTGCGAGTACGGCGGCGGGGCGTGGGCCGTGCGCGACGACGTGGTCCTCTTCGCCAACTGGGCCGATCAGCGCCTGTACCGCATCGACATCGCCGTCGACCCCGACGGCGCGGCCTCCGCCGGCGACCCGCAGCCCCTCACGCCCGAGCCCGCGGCCGCTCGCGGCCTGCGCTACAGCGAGCCCACCTGGCTCGATGACGACCTGTTCCCCGGTTGGATCGTGTGCGTCCGCGAGTCCCACGAGCCCGGTGCCGTGGCGGCCCACGGCCAGGCGGTGAACGAGCTTGTCGCCTTGCCGGTCGACGGGTCCGCGGTCGCCGACCCGAGCCGGGTCGTGGTCCTCCACTCGGGCCCGGACTTCGTGCACTCGCCGGCCACGTTCCACGACCAGCTCACCTGGATCCAGTGGGACCACCCGCGCATGCCGTGGGACGGCACCGAGCTCTGCCGGGCGATCATCGCGGTCGGCTCCGACGGCGACGACGGCCCGCAGGAACCGGCGTACCTGTTCGGCCCGCACGACGATGCCGGCCACGTGGTCGCCGGCGGTCCCGACGAGTC
>CAZUYW010000130.1:0-1336 GCA_964624775.1 uncultured Iamiaceae bacterium | reverse complement strand
GCGCTGATCGTGGCCGGCAGCCCGCTCGCCGAGGCCGCGCCCCACCTCGTGGAGATCGTCGAGCAGGACGACGACGATCCGATCCTGGCGTCCACCCAGCTCCGCCCCGACCGTGACCTCGGCCTCGACGCCGAGTGGTTCTCCCGGCCGGTGCACGTCACCTACGAGTCCGCCGACGGGCGGACGGCCCACGGCCTGCTCTACGAGCCCCGCAACCCCGACGTGACCGCGCCGGGCGACGACCGCCCGCCGCTCGTGGTCATGATCCACGGCGGCCCCACGTCCGCGGCCCGCCACGTGCTGGCGCTGGCCAAGCAGTTCTGGACCACCCGGGGCTTCGCCGTCCTCGACGTCGACCACGGCGGCTCCACCGGCTACGGGCGGCCGTTCCGCCGGCTGCTCGAGGGGCGCTGGGGCATCGTCGACGTCGAGGACGCCGTCGCCGGCGCCCGCCAGGTGGCCGAGGACGGGCTCGCCGACCCCGACCGCCTGGCCATCCGCGGCGGCTCGGCCGGCGGCTACACCACCCTCGCCGCGCTGTGCTTCCACGATGCCTTCGCTGCTGGCGCCAGCCACTACGGCATCGCCGACCTCACCGCGCTCGCCGCCGACACCCACAAGTTCGAGTCCCGCTACCTCGACTCGCTGATCGGCCCCTGGCCCGAGGCGCGCGCCGTGTACGAGGAGCGGTCGCCGATCAACCACACCGACGGCTTCGCCGCACCCTTGATCGTGCTGCAGGGCGCCGAGGACGAGGTCGTGCCGCCCAACCAGGCCGAGGCCATCGTCGGCGCCCTCGCCGCCAAGGGCATCCCCCACGCCTACCTGCTGTTCGAGGGCGAGCAGCACGGCTTCCGCCAGGCCCCGAACATCGTGCGGGCGCTCGAGGCCGAGCTGTGGTTCTACGGCCGGGTGTTCGGCTTCACCCCCGCCGACCCGATCGCACCGGTCGAGGGCGCCGTCGGTCTCTGACGGGTCGTCGGGCATTGGCGGGCGCGACGGGCGACCCGGCAGACTCGGACCCCTATGGCACGAGTGCTGGTCGCTGAGAAGATCGCTGATGGAGGCCTCGACGCGCTGCGCGCCGCGGGCCACGACGTCGACGTGCAGCTGGGGCTCAGCCCCGAGGAGCTGCTCGGGGCGGTGGTGGGCGCCCACGCGCTGATCATCCGCTCCGCCACCACGGTCACCGCCGAGGTGCTCGACGCGGGCACCGACCTCGTGGTCGTCGGCCGGGCCGGCATCGGCCTCGACAACGTCGACGTCGCCCACGCCACCGCCCGCGGCGTGATGGTGGTCAACGCCCCGCAGTCGAACATCCTCTCGGCCGCCGAGC
>CAZUYW010000129.1:7079-8393 GCA_964624775.1 uncultured Iamiaceae bacterium | reverse complement strand
GCCCCGCCGCGCTGAGCACCCCTCGTGGCGAGGTGGGCGGCGCCGGTCATGCCCGGCGAGCCGGCCACGACCCACACGGCGTCGCGCCACTTGTGGGCGTCGCGGCGCCGGCGGGGCACCCACGCGGCCACGTCGTCGGCGCCCACGTGCCATGCCGTTGCGGCGCTGACGTCGAGGCCGATGTCGGCGACGGTCACGGCGCCGGCGAGCCCGGGGCCGTCGGCGAGCAGGAGCCCGGGCTTCCACGCCGCGAAGGTGACCGTGCGGACCGCGGCCAGCACCCGCCCGGCGGCCTCGCCGGTGAGGCCGGACACGCCGGAGGGGATGTCGACGGCCAGCACGGGCGGGGCCGGGTCCGCGAGGCGGGGCGCGTCCCAGGTGCCGCGGAACCCGGTGCCGAAGGCGGCGTCGATGACCAGATCGGCCGGGGGCAGCACCGCCGGGGCGTCGGCCACCTCGATGACGGTGGCCCGCACGCCGCGCCGGGCGAGGCGAGCGGCGGCGGCGCGGCCGTCGTTGCCGTTGTTGCCCTTGCCGGCGAGGACCACGACGCGCCGCCCGTAGCCGCCGCCCAGCAGGTCGAGCGCGGCCCGGGCCACCGCCCCGCCCGCCCGCTCGATCAGCACCTCGACCGGTTCGGGCGCCGCCGCGTCGACCGCCGCCATCTCGGCCGGGGTCACGATCGCCTCCATCCCCCCATCCTGCCCGCTTGGGGACGGGGGCACCGCCTCGGACGCGTACCCTCGCGGAGCCATGGCCACCGACCAGACGCTCACCCTCCCCGACGGCCGCACGCTCGGCTTCGACGACGTCGGCGACCCGGCGGGCGTCCCCGTGCTCTACGTGCACGGGTCGCCCGACTCACGGCGCGCCCGCCACCCCGACGACGGCCTCGCCACCGCCGCGGGCGTCCGCCTGGTCGCGGTCGACCGGCCGGGCGCCGGCCTCTCGACACCGCACCGCACCGGCACGGTCGGCTCCTTCGCCGACGACGCGGTCGCGCTCGCCGACCACCTCGGCGTCGACCGGTGGGGTGTGCTCGCGTGGTCGGCCGGATCGGTGTTCGCGCTGGCCATCGCCGCCCGCCACCCGGATCGGGTGCACCGCGTGGTGGTCGCGGCGGGGCTCGTGCCGTTCGAGGCCTACGCCACGCCGGGGATCCTCGACCACGCCGACGGCGGCCGGTGGATGGTGGCCGAGCTCGGGGCCGAGCTCGGCGCGGCCCAGCTCGCCGAGATGGCGGCACCGATGCTGGCGCCGTTCCCCTGCGACGCCGCGCTCGCCCGCGAGCACGTGCTCGAGCACGCGGACGAG
>CAZUYW010000129.1:0-6979 GCA_964624775.1 uncultured Iamiaceae bacterium | reverse complement strand
CTACTCGGCGATGGCGATGGCCTGGGCGACGGTGGCGGTGTGGGACAGGCTGAGGTGCCAGCGGGCGACGCCGGCGTCCTCGGCGGCCCGCAGCGCCCGGCCCGTGAGCACGAGCGACGGGGCGCCGGAGGGGGCGCGGACCACCTCGATGTCGTGCCAGCCCACCGCGCCGAGGCCGAGGCCGAGCGCCTTCAGGACCGCCTCCTTGGCCGCGAAGCGCACCGCGTACCGCTCGGCGGGATCGGCGGCGGCCGCGGCGTAGGCGGCCTCGCCGGCGGTGAAGAGGCGATCGATCAACCCTGGGGTGCGGGCGAGCGCGACACGGAAGCGCTCGACGTCGACCACGTCGAGGCCCACGCCGATCACCGGTGGGTCAGCCCTTCCGGTTGTTCACGAACGCGATGACGATCATCACGAGCGCGATGAGGGCGACCGGGATGACGAGGATCACGCGTCGCCCTCCCCGCCCGAGCGCCAGCGGTCGGCGAGGACGTTGACCGGCGTGGTCAGGAGCTCGATCGGCGGGAACTCCCCGAGCAGGTCGTCGCGGAAGGTGGGCTCGGTCTCGGTGACCGCGTCCTTCAGCGCCGCGTAGCGGCCCCGGTAGGACTCGAGCACCGAGCGCATGCGGCCCGCCGCCAGCGACTCGGCGAACCGGCCGTGGAGCAGGGTGATGCCCGTGCACTGGTTGCCCTTCACCTCGGGGATCAGCACGAGCGTGCGCCCATCGCTCCGCCCCACCGCCACCGTCACCTCGCGCTCGGTGGCCACGCGGTGCTTGGTGCCGCGCAGGAGCGGGTTGCGCTCGGTCCGCAGCGGCAGGTCGCGGGCGATGCCGCCGCGGTCGACCACGACGATCGTCGGCTCGCCGTCGTCGAGGTCGCCCTCGATGCGGTAGCGGGTGTACCCGACGACCTCCTCGATCACGGGGTCGAGGCCGGCGAGCGTGCGCAGCGCCTTGTAGCTGAGGCGGTCTCGGGCCGCACCGGCCGAGAGGGCCGCGGCCACGAGCGGGACGTCGAGCAGGCTCTCGTCCGAGCGCGAGATCCCGACGGTCACCGTCTTGGCCTGGTGCTTGATGGCGTCGACCGGGCGGGTGAGCTCCTCGATGGCCGCGGTGAGCGCCGCGGTGAGGTCCTCGATCACCATGCTCGGCGTGCCCACCCGCCCGTGCTCGGACTGGTAGGCCTCCAGCGGCGCGAGGCCCGTGGCGTAGCGGAACATCGAGGACAGGCGCACCGCCGTGCCCGCCTCGAGGTGCCCGTTGTACGCACCGGTGCGCAGCCCGTCGTGGAAGCGCGTGGCGGCCGCCTCGAAGGCGGGCCGGAGCGCCACGAGCAGGGCGTCGGCGTCGGGCACGTCGGGGGCCGACACCGCCTCCTCGATCGCGCCGCGCGCCTCGCGCAGCGGACGGGCCTGGGCGTCGATGGCGAGCGCGGCCTCGTAGCCGAAGAGGTGGCCGACGATCGTGGTGAGCACGAAGGCCAGCTCGGTGCGCACGGCGGGGACGGTGACCACCCGCAGGGCGGCGCTGAAGCGGTCCTCGTCCTCGGTGGCCACCACGATCGGGGTCGCCTTGTGGGCCCGGTAGATGGCCACCTCCTTGGCGACGTCGTCCGCGTTGGACCCGACCAGGCCCGCGGCGCACACCAGGATGAGCGGCTCCGAGGACAGGTCGATGTGCTTCTTGTCCTCGATGGCATCCGACGCGATCGCCTTGTAGCAGAGCTCGGACAGCTTGATCCGGATCTCCTCGGCGGCGATCCGGTTCGCGCCGGAGCCCACGATGGCCCAGTAGCGCCGACTCGGCGCGAGCTCCTGGGCCGCCTCGGCGATCACCTCGCGACGGGCGAGGGTGGCCTCCATGGCGGCGGGCAGGTCGCGCAGGCCGAGGAGCAGGTCGCTGCGGTCCGCCGCACCGGCCTCGGTGCCGGGGACGGCCTGGGCGATGGCGACGGCGAGCAGGAAGCCCGCGGCAATCTGGGCGTAGAACGCCTTGGTCGACGCGACGCTCATCTCCACGTCGCGCCCGTCGGAGGTGTACAGCACGCCGTCGCTCTTGTCGGTGAGGTCGCTCGAGCGGCGGTTGACGATGGCGATGACGTGGGCGCCACGGGACCGGGCGAGGTCGACGGTGCGGTTCGTGTCGGTGGTGGTCCCGGACTGGCTGATGGCCACGATCAGCGTGTCGGCCATGTCGGGGCGCAGCGAGAACCCGGACAGCTCGGTGGCGGGGAGGGCGTCGACGCGCACCGGGGTGGCGGCCAGCATCTCGGCGAGGCCGCGGGCGAGGCTCTGGCCGGCGACGGCGGCGGTGCCCTGGCCGATGACGAGCACCCGCGTGATGGTGCCCGCGGCGAGGTCCGCGATCACGGCGGACGGGAGCGTCTCGGGGCCGAGGGCGGCGCGGGCGGTGCCGTCGGCATCGACGACGATCTTGCCGCGCAGGGTCTTGCGGAACGACGACGGCGCCTCCTCGATCTCCTTGAGGAGGAAGTGGTGGTACGCGCCGCGGTCGATGTCGCGGGTGGTGACCTCGGCCTGGACGAGCTCGGCCTCGGTGACGGGGAGCTCGGTGCCGTCGTAGGCCCGGCGCCGGATGCCCGCCACGGTGCCGGCGAGCGCGGCGTCGAGCTCGACGACCTGGCCCCGCGAGGCGGCCGGATCGGTGGGGTCCGCCGGGGTCTCGCCGTCGAGGCGCAGGTACCGCGTGGTGTCCTCGACGACGCCGTAGGGCTCGGAGGCCACGACGAACAGGTCGTCGTCGAGGCCGACGTAGAGCGCCTGGCCGCTGCCGCGCAGGGCGAGCTGGAGGCGCTCGGGATGGGCGGCCACGTTGGCGGCGATGGCGACGGAGCCGTCGAAGCGGCATACCGACTGGCGGAACGCCTCGAGGGGCTCGTCGCCCGCGGCGAGGCGCCGGGACACCAGCGTGGGGATCACCTTGGCATCGCTCGTGATCTCCGCCGCGATGCGCAGCTCGTCGGCCACCTTGAGATCGGCGAAGTTGTCGACGTCGCCGTTGAGGGCCGCGGTGACGTACGGGCCCTGGCCCTCGCCGAGCTCGTCGGAGTTCATCGGGTGCGCGTTGGGCTGGGAGATGATCCCGATCGAGGCCCAGCGCGTGTGCCCGAGCACGGTGACCTCGGCCCCCTCGGCGAGGCTGCGGTGCAGGAGGGCGTCGTCGCGTATGGCGCCCCGCAGGACGCGCGTGTTGTCGCCGAGCTCACCGATCTCGGCGGCGGCCTTGTAGGCGAAGCTGAGGTGGCCCTCGGGGGTGACCCGGACCGCACCCGAGGTGAACAAGGGATCGCCGGTGCGCGGCTCGAGCAGGGTCGCCACCGCGGGATCGGCGAGGTCGAGGCCGTGGCCCCGCACGAGCACCATGAGGCCCGCCGAGTCGCGGCCCCGCACCTCGAGGCGGTCGATGGCCGACAGCGCGGCCTGGACCGAGGCGAAGGCCTCGATCGCGGCGTCGGTCGGGGTGGGCCCGGCGAGATCGCTCACCGCCCGGGCCGTGGGCAGCCGGTCGCGGCGCACCGCCCACAGGGCGTCCTTGAGGCGAATCACGGCGGCGTTGACGGCCTCGAGCTCGGCACCGGCGACCGCCGCCTCGTCGAGCGCAGCCTCGCGGTCGGCGAGGGCGTCGGCGATGCCCTCGGCCAGGCCGTCGACCGTGGCGGCCAGCGAGCGGTCACCGAGCAGGGCACGGATGCCGGGCGTGCCGCGCAGCAGGCGGTCGACCGCCTCGGCCCGGCCGGCGAGGACCCCGAGGACCGCCGCGAGGTCGGCGTCAGGCGCGGCACGGAGCTGGTCCGCGGCCCCCTCGAGCAGGGCGAGGACCTCGGTGCTCGACGGTGGCTGTCGGTCGCTCCGGCGGCGGAGGACGGCGATGATGCCGCACATGTGGGAGTCCCTCCGGGGGATGGATCGGGGTGCCGCGGGCGGGCCGCGACGGCCGAAGCATGGTACCGGCCCCGACCGGACGCCCCCGGCCGGGCGGCCTCGGCGAGGGCCGGGTCAGGCCAGGGCGGCGGCCCGCACGGCGTCAGCCAGGGCCTCGGCCTCGGCGGCCGCCTCGGCGTCAGTGGGCGCCTCGACCATCACCCGCACCACCGGCTCGGTGCCGCTGGTGCGGATCAGGACCCGGCCACGGTCGCCCAGGCGGTCCTCGGCGGCGGCGATGGGCCCGGCGATGCGCTCGACGATGTCGGGCACCTTGGTCGCCATCCGGACGTTGATCAGCACCTGGGGCAGCCGGGTCATGGCCTCGGCGGCCAGGTCGGCGAGCGACCGACCGCTCCGTGCCATCACGTCGAGGAGGGCGAGCCCGGTGAGGAGGCCGTCACCGGTCGAGGCCCGATCGGCGAAGATCACGTGGCCGGACTGCTCGCCGCCGAGCGCGTGGCCGCCCGCCTGGAGCGCCTCGAGGACGTAGCGGTCCCCCACCGCGGTGTCGACGACGGTGATGCCCTGCGCCGCCATGCCCTGGCGGAAGCCGAGGTTGCTCATCACGGTGACGACGACCGTGTCGTTGGCCAGGACGCCCCGACGGTGCCGGTCGATGGCGCAGACGCCGATGATCTGGTCGCCGTCGATCAACTCGCCCGAGGCATCGACGGCCAGCACCCGGTCGGCGTCGCCGTCGAGGGCGAGGCCGACGTCGGCGCCGTGGGCCTCGACCGCGGCCTGCAGCGCCTCGGGGTGGGTGGACCCGCAGTCCTCGTTGATGTTGCAGCCGTCGGGCGCGTCGTGGATGGCGACGACCGTGGCTCCGGCGTCGGCGAGGGTGGCAGCCGCGATGGCCGAGGCGGCGCCGTTGGCCGCGTCGACGACCACCCGCAGCCCGGCGAGGGTCCGGCCCTCGAGCGCGGCGGCCACGACGTGGGTGCGGTAGCGGTCGGGGCCGCCGGGATCGGCCTGGAGCGTGCCGACGCCCGCGCCGGTCGGGCGCGGGTGCGGATCGGCCTGGGTGCTGAGCGCGGTGAGCTCGCCCTCCAGGACCTCCTCGACCTCGTCGCTGAGCTTCTGGCCCCCGGCCGCGAAGAGCTTGATCCCGTTGTCGGCGAAGGGGTTGTGCGACGCGGAGATCATGGCGGCCGGGACGCGGTCGACCGCGGACAGGTGGGCGACCGCAGGGGTCGGGAGCACGCCGAGGTCGACGACCTCGACACCCTCGGATGCCAGGCCCGCGGCCAGCGCGGCCCCGAGCAGGGCGCCCGAACGGCGGCCGTCCTGGCCGATCAGCCACCGCGACCCGCCGAGGACCCGGGCCGCGGCGCGGCCCAGCACGAGGGCGAGCTCGGGGGTGAGCTCCTGGTTGGCGACGCCGCGGACCCCGTCGGTCCCGAACTTGAGGGTCATCGGCGGACCCGCCCGACTAGCGCTTGGAGTACTGCGGAGCCTTGCGGGCCTTCTTGAGGCCGTACTTCTTGGATTCCTTCTTGCGATCGTCGCGGGTCAGGAACCCAGCACGCTTCAGGACGGGCCGCAGCTCGGGGTCGAGCTCGATGAGGGCCCGGGCGATGCCGAGGCGCAGGGCGCCGGCCTGGCCGGTGACGCCGCCGCCGTCGATCGTGGCGTCGATGTCGTAGGTCTCCTCGGTCTGCGTGAGGCGCAGCGGCTCCGAGAGGATCATGCGGTGGGTGGCGGTCGGGAAGAACTCGGTCACGTCACGGCCGTTGACCGTGATCTTGCCCTCGCCGTCGCGAAGGCGGACGCGGGCGACGGCTTCCTTGCGGCGGCCGGTGGACTGCACGAGGGGCTTGGTCACGATCGGATCTCCTACGCCGTGCGACGGGCGTCGGCCAGGTCCAGAACCTCGGGGTTCTGGGCGGCATGGGGGTGGGTCGGGCCGGCGTAGACCTTCAGCTTCTTGAGCTGGGCCGCACCGAGGCGGGTGTGGGGCATCATGCCGCGGATGGTGTTGCGCACGGCATCCGCAGGCTTCTTGTCGAGCAGGTCGGCGTAGGTCTGCTCCTTGATGCCGCCGGGGAAGCCCGAGTGGCGGTACACCTTCTTGGAGTCGGCCTTGCCGGAGGTGAGCACGACCTTGTCGGCGTTCACGATGATCACGTGGTCACCGGTGTCGATGTGGGGCGCGTAGGTCGGCTTGTGCTTGCCGCGCAGGATCCGCGCCACCTCGGTGGCGAGGCGGCCCAGCACCAGGCCATCGGCGTCGACGACGAACCAGGCACGGTCGATTTCGCTGGCTTTGGGGCTGTAGGTGGGCACGCGGGGAATCCTTGGCTCGTGTGAACGGACGGCGGTGCACGCGCGAGGCGGCTCCGAGCCGAGGGATCACGTTACGGCCCCGTAACCGGCCGGGGCAAATAGCACGTCAGCCCGGCCGCGGGGTGGACGGTGATCAGGAGCCGGTGCGGGTGGGGACGACGCCGAAGGACACGCCGCCGGCCTCGATCGACCCGGTGCGCATCCCCTCGGCGAGCCCGACGGGGCGGGTCCAGGAGCCACGGGCCTCGAGCAGCGGGAGCACGCCCTCCCCGAACCAGTACAGCTCCTCGAGGTGCGGGTACCCGCTGAGCACGAACTCGTCGAGCCCCAGGGCCGCGTACTCCTCGATGCGATCGGCGACCTCGGCGTGGCTGCCGACGAGTGCGGTGCCGGCACCGCCCCGCGCCAGGCCGACGCCCGCCCACAGGTTCGGCGACACCTCGAGGTCGTCACGGCTGCCGCCGTGCAGCTCGAGCATGCGGCGCTGGCCCTCGGACTGGGTCGAGCGCATCCGGGCGTGGACGGCGGCGATCTCCTCCTCGGAGATGCCGTCGAGCAGGCGCTCGGCGGCGGCCCAGGCCGCGGCCGCGGTGTCGCGGCTCACGACGTGCAGCCGGATGCCGAAGCGCACGGTGCGCCCCTGGGCCGCCGCGAGGTCGCGCACGCGCTCGACCTTCTCGGCGACCTGCGCGGGGGGCTCGCCCCACGTCAGGTAGCAGTCGACGTGGCGGGCGGCGACGTCGAG